>JAAYEH010000472.1 GCA_012728855.1 Rhodopirellula sp.
CAAGTTGTTCCAGGACGAGTTCGCCGCAAAGATCGGCGCCAAGCACGCCTTCGCCGTCAGCAACTGCACAACCGGCATGCACCTGTGCACGCAGTTGTTCAACCTGAAGCAAGGCGACGAAGTCATCGTCACGCCCAACACCTTCATCGCCACCTCTCTGGTTCTTCTGAAGGAAAAGGTTACGCCGGTTTACGCCGACATCGACCCCCGCACATATAACATAGACCCCGCCGACATCGCCAGGAAGGTTACGTCCAGGACCCGCGCCATCTACGTGGTTCACTACGGCGGGCTCATGTGCGACATGGACCCCATCATGGAAATCGCCCGCAAGCACAATCTGTACGTGCTTGAGGATTGTGCTCACGCGCACGGAGCACAGTACAAGGGCCGCTCGGCAGGAACCGTCGGCGACGTTGGCGTGTTCAGCTTCCACTCGCTCAAGAACATGACCACCTGCGGCGAGGGCGGAATGATCACCACCAACCGCGACGAATGGGTGAAGCCCATCGAGATGCTCCGGTGCATGAACCTTACCCACTGGGATCCCGACCAGGTGGAATTTGCCTTCGGCAAGCACAAGCTCACCAAGCTGGTGCAGGGCAACTACAAGGATTACTGGGTTCCCTCGCACTTCGAGATCGAAGACGTCAACGGCCACTGGGGCAACAATTACCGCATGAACGAGATACAGGCTGCCGTTGGCAGATGCCAGATCAAGAAGCTCGACATGCTAACCGACAAGCGTCAGCACGCCGGGCGATTCATCAACGCCGGCATAGCCGATCTTGCGGGCGTCCGCGGTGTGTACGAGCCGGCGGGCTACAATCACGTTTACCATCTGTACACGCTCTGCGTGGACCCGAAGGCTTACGACCGCGACGAATTCATGCGGGTGCTCTACCGCGACAACGGCGTGCAGGGCATTCTTCACTATCAGCCGACGTACCATTTCGCCGGCGTCAAAAAGCTTGGCATAACAGGCAACTGCCCCGTGGCGGAAGACTTCTTCTACAAGTGGGAGATCAACCTGCCGATGCATCCGCGCCTTACGCCCAAGCAGCTTGCCGACACCGTCGAAGGAATTCGCAACACGGCCAAGAAACTCAAGAGATAAGACCGGCTGTGATAAATCATTCACACAAGCCCCGCTTGACCTGCCGAAGGACGGCCGCCCCTCCAGGGATGGATAGGCCGCCCTTCGGCGGGGTCTGGCAGGCCGCCGACGCCGGCAAACTAAGCCTGCTGAGCCACGGCCAGGGCGGAGCTGAGCCGCGATTCGCAACCGAATTCCGCTGCCTTTGGGATGATGATTGCCTGTACGTCGCCTTCAACTGCGCCGCCGACGACGTCTGGGCGACGTTAACGCAACGAGATGAGGCCCTATGGAACGAGCCCGTCGTGGAAGTCTTTCTCGATCCGCTGGGAGAAGGCAAAAGCTTCTTCGAGTTCCAAACCAACCCGCTGGGCGCGATATACGACTCGTACGTTTCGGATGCCTCGCAAAGCGACGACTGGCGCAAGTGGCGTCAGTGGAACTGCGCGGGCCTCAAGACGGTAGTGTTTGTTGACGGCGGGCTGAGCACCCCCTACCGCGGGAGCGGCTGGTCCGCACTGTTCACCGTGCCGCTGGCGTCGCTTGAAGAGGCGTGCGGCCGTCGGCCCGAAGCCGGGGCCGTGTGGCGGGCGAACTTCGCGCGTTACGACTACCGGCGGGAATGCCCCAGGCCGGAACTGACATGTTGGGCCCCTGTCGTGGATCGATTCGACGACTTGGGACGCTTCGGGTCCATTACATTCATCTGACTCAATAACAAAGGAAAATCCCATGCCATACGAGGGCGCTGTTAACGACGTAAGAGATGCAATTGCCCTGCGAACGCCCAAGCGGCTGCCAGTGTTCGGATGCAGCGAGGAATTCGACGTCAAGTGGCACGGGAAATGGGATTACGAAACCCTCTGCCAGGACGGCGACAAGATGGCGGAGGCGCTGATCGCGTCGGTCGAGGAGTTCGACTACGACTGGGCCTGGGTGCAGATCGACGACTGCTTCGAGTTCGAGCCTCTTGGCGTCGTGTGCAAGGGCGAGGGCAACATCCTGCGCGCGACGAACGGTTATCTTGACGCCACCGCCGAAACCCTGGCCGGGCTGACCATGCCCGACCCGCGGCGCGACGGCAGGATGCCGCAGAAGCTCAAGGCCATCCGCAAGATACGCCAGCACTTCGGCGACAGCGTGGTTGTGATGGGTTCGTGCGCCGCGCCTTACTCGTCGGTGGGCCTGATGTGGGGCATGCAGGAAACCATGATCATGGGCATGACCGACATCGACCTGCTGCGCAAGGCCTGCGATTTCTTCGTCGAATATCAGGCAAGGTACATCGAGGCTCAGGTCGAGGCAGGTGCGCACGGCATATGGCTGGGCGACTGCAACGCTTTCTCGGCGATGCTTTCCGTCGATCAGTATCGGAATTTCGCCTTCGATCCCTGCCGACGCCTGGTGAAGAAGGCCCACGACGCCGGGGCGTTCATCCACCTGCACAACTCGGAGATATCCATTCCGCACATCCTGGCCGAGGCGGAGCTTGGCGTGGACATCATCAGCATCGGCCCGGCCGCCGACATTGCGGAGGTGAGGAAGGCCCTGGACGGAAA
>JAAYEH010000473.1 GCA_012728855.1 Rhodopirellula sp.
GGAAACCCACGCGCTCGCCGGCCACGACAGCCGTTCCGCAGCCGAAGAACACCAGGGTAAACGTGCCGATGAATTCCGCCAGGTACTTTTTCATGACAAGACTCCGGGCACTTCAGCCGCCAGCCCCACGGTCAATTATATCTGGAAACACAGCGAACACCGGAAGCTACGGTACACAGGTGTCGCTTAATAATCAAATGCAAAGGCGGCGCTGGTTGACTCGCGCGCAGGCTGAAGGTCCGACTTCCCCGGTCCAATTGCTGCGAAATCGCACCCAACGTGCGGATCAAACGTGCAGCCCGCCGGGCCCGTTGACTAAAGAGTGATGACCTTTTCCGCCGCGTTGAGCACGCTGATGATTGCGTCCATGTTCGACACCCCGCCGACACGCACCTTGTCCTTGAGCCCGAAGAACTCCAGACAGGTGCCGCAGGGATGGATTTCGACCCCGTTCTCGTGCAGTTGCAGCAGCTCGACCAGCACCGGCGAGCCCTCGATGGCCAGCTTGACACCCGCGTTGAAAAGCACGATGGCCTGCAACTCCCGTATCGCAGGCGACTTGCGCAAAAACGTACCCAGGATTTTCACTCCCAGCGCGGGGTCGCCTTCACCCATTCCGTACCGGCCAAGCACGAGCACAGTCTTCATCGTCGCTCCTGTTCTTTGCGGAAGCTCACGAAGAGTTTAGCTCCGCGGGCCGGAAGTTACCCCTCCTCTCCGGAAAAAAGCTCACCCCGGCGGAGGTTTGCCTGGGCGAGCCGAGTTTTGGGGGGTTTCTCCACCTTATTCGTAAATCTCGGTAATCTCGGTTGCGTCGGTAATCCAATGCTTCGGGTCCCGCACCGCCGGATCCAACTGTATGGCCCCGGGCTGAAGGCGAATCGTGCCACCGGCCGGTGTGAGATTCCGAAATTCCGCCCAGCGGACCGAACCGCTTTGCCCGTCGTAGTCGATCAGCAGTTCGATGCCCCGGACGATTTCCGTACCGATTTGCCGCAAGCGGTCGCGTTGAGAAGTGTTGAGTTTCCAATCGTAGCCCTTAATACGAACGGCGGTACCGCCGTGGGAGCCGGGGACGATCGTCACTTCGCGCGCCAGCGGGCGAACCTTCTCCGCGAACTCTTCAGCTACCGGGAAGTCGTGCGCCAATTTGAAGAGGTCGAGGGTGTTGACGGCGATGTGAAGTTTGCGGAGAGGTTCGTCGCCCGAAGGCTTCAAATAGATAGACATGCCCCGTGGGGCGACTGAGCGGATGACCTCGATCTCGAGCGTGAAATGGTCCAGTATGCTCGCCAGATCGGCGTCGGGCAGACTCAGGTCAAGCTCGGGAAACAGCGCGCTCGGCTGATAAGCACTTGCCCGTAAACGCCAGTCCCGCCCCACGGCTTCCACGCGCACGTCGCCGGCGGCACTTTTCACTCGCTCAATCAAATCATCCAAATTTTGACTGTCGGCGATGTCCTCAGTCAGCTCCATCAGGCTGCAAAGGTACCTTTGATCGATCGCATCGAATTCGTAGGATACGAAGCTATCATTTCTCCCAAACGCCAGCTCTGAGGGCACGTTCAGATGCAGTGCTTTGGCTCGAACGAACTCCGGGAGCCTGCCAATGTAGCAGAGTTCGATGGGCGTGACATGGTAACGACCATCAGGTCCGCGTTCTTCCGGCGTGGCGCCGCCCGAGCCGCGACTAAACATCCATGATTGCTCACCGGCTTCGTTGACAACCGTCACCGACTCCAGGTCGGACCATTCCGGGTTATCCGACTTGAGCACGGCGTGAATCTCGCTGTAACTACGGCTCGCACCGCTGGCGTCCACATCCTTGACGATGCGCCCGCTCA
>JAAYEH010000474.1 GCA_012728855.1 Rhodopirellula sp.
CGGCCGACCATCGGTCCCGTGAAATCGCGCAATCACGCCACGGCCGGGGGTCTCGCTCAACTTGAATGTCAACAGGCTGACGTTCGATGCGTCAACCGACAGAAAACTGTAGGGAGCCGGCCCCAGTTTTCCCTCTTGTGCTTGAGGAATCACGGTCGCCAACAGCGGCGTGACCGCCCGTTCCGCAAACCTCGCTACGCCCGCGTCTCCCAGGCTTCCGTCGTGGCTGTGGATGACATACCGGTAGCGGAGATTGATGGACGACGGGCCGGTTACGTAGGCATGTGCGTAGAGCCAATCATTGAGCACGTAAGAGTAGAGGTGCGTCGTGGTCAGTGGCTCGCCGAACGCCTTCTTGTCGGCGTGGATCTTTCCGCACTCGACCAGACAACTGTCGTATTGCACCAAGGTGACGCCGAAACGATCGCTGCCGACGTTCGCCCAGTCGCGGGCCGCCAGATAGGCCTCGGTGCCGTGGCCGGTTTGGTCCTTGCGCGGGCGGGCGACGCACCCGTTCAAACCGATGCGGAACTCGCCATCGAGCACGTCGAACGGAAAGGCGTAATAGCCGAACCGCTGCCAACGGTCCTTGCTGGCCAGATCGCGCACGTGATCGAGCCGGTTGTCGATGTCGATCCGCTTCTCGTGTGCCGGCAGCGTCACGCGTTGCTCGATCGCCGCGCCGCTGACCGGATCGTCCATGCGGGCAACGACGGTCTGCCCCAACGGGCACGTCTCGACCTCGAATCGCGCATTGGCAGGCGACGAAAAGCTCTTGTGTACGTCCCTGGTGTAAACGAACTGGTTGCACCGGTAAGGGGCCGAGGCGTCGACCAACTGCCGCTTGAGCTGCTTGTCAAAGATTCCGGTCATGGAGCCGTCCGCGCCGAACGTCACCTGGTAGAATTCGTTCTCTACGGACGGCGGTTCGGCGCAGGGCTGTCTTACGATGGCTCCGGCATCGCCCTCGGCAAGTTGGAACATCGCGTAGCCTATGGGCGGGATCTCCGACGTTCGGAAACGCAGCTTGCGCCTGTCCGTACTGACAACCGCGAGTTTCCCGTCGGCACCATGAACCGAACACAGCTCCGCACAAGACTCGGGCAGATCCACCTCGACGATCTCGCAGCGCGGATGCAGCGTCGGATTGAAAACGAAGACCGACGGTCCCTCGCTCGCTGCCAGTGCGGCAAGTGTCGTTAGGGCGCGGGCACTTTCCGTCTGGGCCGTGGCGAGTCCCCGGTCGATCCAGTCGCGTTTCTGCATCCACGTGTCGTAAACCGGACGTCCTTTGTAGTAGCTGGTGCCGTAGCCGTGCTCGTCATTGCAGACGAGCGCGTCCCAGGCTCGGCGGAACGCCACCGATGGGTAAACGAAGTCGGGATCGACGAGTCGTGCCAGCGTGGCCAACGTCTCGGCGACCGGCAGCAGCCGATCCGCGGCGCGCTTCCTGGCCAGCAGCGGCGGGGTTGACAGTGGGTGCTGCGCCCAGCCGCCGGTAATGTCGCCGCGGAGCGTCGAGATCCGGTCGCCGAAACGCTTCTCAACCTCCCGAAACGGCTCGGACAGATCGCCGACCGTTCGCAGCTCAGGCCAGCGCCAACGGGCATTCCAAGTTTTTGCCAACGCAGGAAAACGGAGATTAGGCGTCTCATTGTCGTCGTAGTTCGACACAAGCCAGACGTCGTACGGATAGCGCGACTCGAGCAACGCAAGCTGCTTTGCCATCTGCGGGGCAATCGTCTCCGGCGGGGGAACCGACCACGACTGCTTCCTGCACGTCCCGATTCCAAAATGATCGCCCGTGCTGATGTAATGGGGATTGGCCCACACCAACAAGCGGCTCTTTCCGTCCGGCCCGTACCAGTAGAAGAGGTGCGGCAACTTTGAATCCCATCCGACGTCGATCCGTGTTCCGCCGACGGTCGTGGGGTTCCAAGCGTTGGGAAGAAACGCGAGGTTCTTGATCCCCGCGTCGGCGTAGGCGGTGACCAGCGGCCATGTGATCCCGTTGTTGTCGACCATCAGCATCGTCTCACCGGGAACGTCCCAGCGACTGCGCAACTCCCGAAGATAATAGGCACTGCGGCACAACTCTTCCATGCCATACACTTGGGTGTGATTGCCCGAATGCGATGCGCCGATATCGAAGATGCCCGCTTTGACATAATCCCTCGCAATTTCGCCTGCAAGCCTTTCCGAACGATCGCGGGGATAGTTCAACCACCACCACAGCCCCTCGACGACATAGCGGTAACGAGACGCCTCCGACCAGCCGGCGGTCTCGTCGGCCAGGCGGCGTGCCTGATCGATGAAGTCGACGCCCATGAGCCGCTGTTTGTACTGGGAATCGTGCAACCCGATATCGACGTGTGCGGACTTGAGGACGTACAGCGTCCAATGGCGGGGCGGGTTCCACGTCAAAACTTGCTCGGCAAGTGTCCGGCGACCGTCCGACAGCACCCAGCGTGTCGGGACGGGAGTCTCCGGTTCCTTCAGGAGCACCGAAACGGCGTTCGTGCCCTTGACCAACTCGCCGAGTTCCTTTTCGGCCAACAGCCGCTCGCCCGACCACACTCGCAGCTCACACGCCCGGAGTGTCTCTCCGCTCTCGACAGTGAGGTCAATTCTCTGCAACGGCGGCTCGCCCCGCGCGACCAGCGAACTCGGCGCAACCTCCCACCGTTTCACCGGCGACGCCGGCGGGACGGTCTCGCCCGGCGCGTCCGCGACACACACCGCCATCCAACATGCCGCCCCAACACAGGTTCTCCCTCCCTCTTTCATCACCGTGGCGATCCTAGCCCTGAAAGTCCCAGCGTCCACGCTACCGGCGCGGGGCTCATACCACAGGGATCGCCAATACGCCTGATCCGTTTCATACGGATCGATCCGGTCTTCGGCCAGGTCGAAGCTCTCGGGCAGGACGCCGAAACGTTTCATCCAACGGACATAGTAATCGCCGGGCCGGAAACCGGGGATGTCAGGGCGCCCATAACGCTCCTGACGCACCTTGGCCGCTCGGATCGCCTGCAGGATGGCCTGGTAATCGGGGTCGTTTGTATCGCAGAAAGCCGCGGCGGGCTGACCGTCCTTGGTCCGACACCACTGGTAGCCTCCCGCCTCGTCGGATAACGACGCCCGGAGAATCATCGACCTCTCCGGATTCGACAGGTTGTAGAGGTTCCAGCAGTAGAGCGGATAGTTGGCGTCGAGGATCAGCAGGCTCTTGTCCCTCGCCACGAGGAAGCAGTCTGCGGACAAGGGATACGGGTCTCGAAAACCCTCTCCCCCGTGCCCGGAGCCAATGCTCCACACCAGACCCGGCAACTCGGGGCTGATCTGGCGGGTTCGCAGGTTGAGCTTGCAAAGCTGCGACCCGTCGGGGGCATGGATGAATTTCGCTTCGTCGGCATATTCACCAAAGGTGGCGTACCATTGGTAGGCCGAACACAGGTCTCGGACGACAAAGACGATCTCCTCCGCACCGTCCATCGCCCGCAGGGCCTTGTCCACGAGTGTGGCTGCGCCCGTTGATGCCGGATTGTCCGGGTGAGGCCTGTTCATG
Organism: Rhodopirellula sp.; assembly: GCA_012728855.1. GTDB lineage: Bacteria > Planctomycetota > Planctomycetia > Pirellulales > Thermoguttaceae > JABWBD01. Next base: position 3,569 of record JAAYEH010000474.1, read on the forward strand.
TTCGCGGCCCGGGCGGGGTTGTCCAGCGAGACGCCAAGCTGTGGATGGCAACTCATCGCCACAGAAAGCAGTGCCGTCATTGCCTTCGGAACTTCGACGTCGACCGCATGGCTGATGATTCGGCCGTTGAAGACGTTGGGCGTCTCGTAATTGCCCACCGCATGCACCCCATCGAAGCCAAGGTACAGGCCGAGCCCCGGCTGTTCGCCCAGTAGTCCCGGGGATGGATGCGAGGCGACGATCTTGCCGTCCGCCTCGAGGGTGATGACTTTCGCATTCACCGTGGCAACGAGTTGCACCGTTCCGGATACTTGCTCTTCGGCGACCAGTGTCAAAAGTGTTTGCCGATTGCGGTACGCGAAAGCGGGTTTGCCGTCGACAAAGTACAATGAGTAACCGAATGCCTTGCCGCCATGCGCCAGCACGACGCCTTGCGGTTTCGAACTTTCGACCGTCGCCCTGACTGTGAAAGCTCTGCCTCGAACCTGCGGCGGATTGGGCTCCGGCCCGATCTCGTGCCCCCAATCGGTGCGAGGAGAGCCTTCCCACGGATCGACGAAGCTGGCGGCGGCCCAGGCTTCCCAAGCGGCCGCCAACCGGCTCACCATCTCCGGATGAGCAGCCGCGAGGTTGTGTTGCTCGGTGCGGTCGGCGGCGATGTTGTACAGTTCCCACGGCCCGAGGAACTTCATCACCAGTTTCCAGGGGCCGCTACGGACGGCGCGGTTGCCTTCGTGTTCCCAAAAAATCGGTTTGTCGCGAACGAGAGGCTGACCTTGAAACGCCGGAGCGAGACTGATTCCTTCCGCCGGGAGAATGGAGTGGCCGTTGAACCGCGTCGGATAGGCCGCGCCGCTCAGGTCGACGGCCGTTGCCATGATGTCGACAAGATGGCCGGGCTGGTGTACCAATTTGCCGTTGCGTTCGGCGGGAATGCCGGCGGGCCAGTGGGCGATCAGCGGCGTGGCGATGCCGCCTTCGTGGGTGAAGTGTTTGTAGCGGCGGAACGGCGTGTTGTTGAGCGTGGCCCAGCACATGCCGAGAAAGACCTTCGAATCCGGTCCGCCCGGCGGATCGCCCTCCGTGATTCCGGGCGGCCCGCTCTCGGCATTACCTCCGTTGTCGCTTAGGAAAAGAAGCAAAGTGTTTTCCAGCATTCCCCGCTGCCTTAACCCCTGAACCATGCGGCCGACGCTCTGGTCGATGCAATCGATCATGGCGGCGTAGACGGCCATGATCTGGTCGAATCGGTCCTGTTCTTCGGCGCTGAGGCTATCCCAGGCGGGCACGTCGCCCGGCCGCGGACTGAGCGGAGTGTCGCCCCCGATGATTCCCATCTCCTTTTGTCGAGCGTAGCGATCCTCGCGGAGCTGATCCCAACCGGCCCTGTACTTGCCGCGGTATCTGGCGATCACTTCCCCGGGCGCTTTCAGCGGGAAATGCGGCGCTCCGTGGGCAATGTAGAGGAAGAAGGGCTTATTCTGCGAACGGGCATCGTCGACGAATTTCAACGCCCAATCGGTGAACATCAGCGTGGAATACCAATCGCCGCTGCCGACTGCGGCTGAACCGGCAGGCACTTTGCGGCCGTCCAGGTAGACGTACTTGGCCGCCTCGTTGCTCCGCTCTCGCGGAAAGTAAAGTTCGCCGAACTGGGTGCTGGCGGTGCGTTGAAAACCTCGCTGCCAGGGGGGCGTGCCATGTTGCTGGCCCAAGTGCCACTTGCCGACGATGGACGTATGGTAGCCCGCCGGACGGAGCACCTCGGCCATCGTGACGCAGCGATCGTGCAGTCGCCCGTGTGTACCGTTGGATTCCGGTTTGCGGAGGCCGTCCAAGTAACCCATTCCTGCCTGGTGCGGATAGAGTCCGGTCAGCAGCGAGGCTCGCGTGGGACTGCAGCGGGCCGTGTTGTAGAACTGGGTAAATCGCACACCGCCGGCGGCCAGGGCGTCGATGTTCGGCGTCGGAATCTCACCGCCGTAGCAGCCGATGTCGGAGAAGCCCATGTCGTCTGCCAGGATCACCAGGATATTGGGACGTGTGTCGGTTGCCGGAGCAACGCCGCCCAACAAGTCCATCAAGATCGGCAGACAGGCAAATACCCGCAGTAAGCCGGCGTAATTCATTTCTTCAGTTTCCTCTGTCGTTCGATATACGACTTGAACTCCCAGCGATCCTTCCACGCAGGCAGGTAGGTCTGGTAGGCGGGTGTATCATACCAGAACTGCGGCTCGGGGTCGGCCGGCGAGACGTTGCCCGCGGGATAATCCTTGCCCGCGAAGCTCGCATCGATCGTTTCGTTCCAAGCCAGCATTTCCCGCTTCATCCGCTGGAAGCGATCGGGCTCGACGCCGCTAAGATCGCGGGTTTCCTTCGGGTCGACTTCGAGATCGTAGAGTTGGAAGTCCGCCTTGGCCAGGTCATTGGTGAGCAGTTTGTAGCGGTTGTCGACCAGTGCGGCCTTGACGCCGAATCGGAACGGAATGGCCTTCGTCCGTTTCGACACTTCGCCGGTCAGCAGCGGCTTGAGGCTGATCCCGTCGAGCGGTTCGACGAGCACGTCGTCCGGCAGGCCGACGACGTCGGCGGCCGTCGGAAACAGGTCTATCGTGCAGGCGGGGTAATGCGTCACGCGAGGCTCGATCACGGCAGGCCATTCGATGATGCCAGGCACCCGCAGTCCGCCTTCGTAGACGGAGCCCTTATTGCCGCGAAGGCCGCCGACGGTATCGGGAGTGATGCGAGGAAGGCCGCCGTTGTCGCTGCAAAAGACCAGCAGTGTATTCTCGGCGATGCCCATCTCTCGCAACCGGCTTCGCAGCGTGCCGACGCTGCGATCCATCGCCACCAGTTCACCGTAATGATCCGCGGAAGCTTTGTCGAGGTCGCCGAAGGGCGCCTTGTCCTCAGGCAGCGCTTTGAACGGGCTGTGCGGTGTGCCATACCAGACGACGGCGAACATTGGCCGCCCGCTCAAGCGATGTTTCTCGAGAAAAGCCACCGCCTCGGCAACCGCGATCTCGGACGAGTCGCCGGTGAATTGCTCGACCTGCCCCTGACGGCTCATCAACGGGTTTACGTCGTAGAAATTGGAAACCGACACCCACTCGTCGAAGCCGAATCGGCCCGGATGGCGCTCGTCGCCGGCCAGGATCGGCGCGCCCGGTCCGCGCAGGCCGTTGAGGTGCCATTTTCCAAAGTGCGCCGTGACGTAGCCCGCTGCCTTGAGGGCCTCGGCGATCGTTTTCTCCTGAGGCCGCAGCGCGTAGCCATGACTGAGCACGCCGGTTCGGTCGTTGGCGCGGCCGGTCAGCACGGTCGCTCGCGTGGGCGAACAGACCGGCGCGCCGGCGTAGAAACGCTCGAAGCGCAGGCCGTTGGCCGCCATCGCGTCGAGGTTCGGTGTCTTGAGCACCGGATGGCTGCGATAGCCGGTCTGGCCCCAGCCCATATCATCCGCCATGACGAAAATGATGTGCGGTCTTGAGGCCGCCTGGCAATCGCCAAGCACGGCAGCGAGCAGGAAGAGCGACAGGAGTGTGTGTTTCACGACAGTCGAGTTCCTTGGTTGATTCGGGCACGGCCTACAGGGGGCGAAAAGACCCATCGCTGCCGCAGTGCGAAGCGCAGCGTCTTTAGACTGGAGCGTGGGAGTCAAGCGTCATCGCCTTGGACTTCTTTCAGCAGTTCAGAGAGGCGTCGAACCACGTCGGGATGCTCGGCATAGACATTGCGGGTTTCGCACGGATCGGATTCGAGGTGGTAAAGCTGCCCGGGCGGGCCGCCCTCCTTCGCCGGGTCGAGGTCGCGCGGCTGCGTAAATCCGCCTGAACCGCGATGGGGGATTAGTTTCCAAGGCCCTTGACGAATAGCGAACACCCCCCAAAGCGAATGATGCACGGCAAACTCGCGCACCGGCCGGTCCGGCTTCACGTTCAGCAAGGCCGGCAGAATGTTGCGGCTGTCGGGACCGGCGCCGGGCGGCAGTATGGCGCCGATCGCTGCGGCTGTGGTGGCCAGCAGGTCGGTCAGTTCGATCAATTCATTGCTGACCGTACCGGCCGGAGTCTTGCCCGGCCAGCGGACGACGAAGGGGACGCGGTGGCCGCCTTCCCAAATGTCCGCTTTGGTGCCGCGGAGGCGACCATTTCCCTGATGGCCGAACTCGCGGATATGTGCCGCGCGGCCGCGAATCTGGTAATACTTGAGGTCGTCGGCTTCCTCAGCCTCCCAATAATGATACAGTCCGCCGTTGTCGGAAGTGAAAATCACCAAGGTATTGTCGGCCAGACCGGTGCGGTCGAGGATCTCGAGGATAGCGCCCAGGAAGGCGTCGGTTTCGACGACGAAGTCGCCGTACTCGCCGGCTTGGCTTCTGCCGCGGTACTCGGAATTGACGACCACAGGCAGATGTGGAGAGGTGAGCGCGGTATACAAAAAGAAAGATTGAGCGACCTCCGCAGCGGCCTGTTTCTCGATGAAGGCCACGGCCTCGCCGGTGAGCCGCGGCATGACGCCGTGGATCGTGAAGTCCGGCGAGCGGACCCCTTCGTCGACCGCCATGAAATTGGCGTCGCGCATTTTCGGCTGTTCGAGCAGCGGCAAGTGCAGGACGCGGTCATCCCGGAGAAAACAGAAGGGCGACATGTTGAGCGAGGCGGAGATGCCGAAATAATGGTCGAATCCGACGGCGGTGGGGCCGCCGCGATACGGCTTCGTAAAGTCCACGTCCTGCCCCGCGCGCGGCGGCCCGCTGCGATCGAAGGAGACGGCCGGAACCGGCGCGCCGCTGGTGTCGGTCCACTGAAGGCCAAGGTGCCATTTACCGATGGCCGCGGTGGCGTAGCCGTGCTGCTTCAGCAACGAGGCGACCGTGACCTGGCCCGGTTCGATCAAGGGCGGATCGAAACCGTCCAGCACCCGCTGCTTCAGTCGCGTCCGCCAGCAGTAGCGTCCGGTGAGCAGGCCATAGCGAGTGGGCGTGCAGACAGCCGATGGCGTGTGCGCGTCGGTAAATCTCATCCCCTCGGCGGCAAGGCGATCAACGTGCGGCGTGGGGATCTTGGACTGCGGGTTGTAACAGGACACATCGCCGTAGCCGAGATCGTCGGCGAGTATCAGCACGATATTGGGCACACTGCCAGGTTCGGCGCATTCAGCTTGATTTACACGGTCTACAGACAGAAGTACGACTGAGCCGATAAGTAGAAGTGTAGCAAAGCCGTGTAGCCATCGGCCTCGTGAGTCGGAGGGGAACCGGCTTGCCTTCGTGGACGCGTCCTGCATGTCAAGAACCTCCAAAGCTTCGTCGTCAGTCTGTCAGCGGGAGCCCGGAAAGCGGGACGAGATCCCAGTATCCCCCTCCGGCAGCTCCAGGTCAACGAACCGGCAATTACTGCCCATCTCTTCTCTTGCGATCCGCGGCGGTTCGTACGCCGCGAGTTGCTCGAACTGTATGAGGCCCTCGCAGGCGATCCGTTGCAGATCGGCGCGGCCCTGGGCGAAGAAGGTTTGCAGGAGCGGCCCTCCGTCCGGAGCTTGGGCCGGCTTGACATCCTTGACGTACCGCAGCGTCAGGGCCGGCCGGACCGTCTGGCACCGCAGGGCCACCGGCGACACGGGCACGACAACAGCGTCGATCTGTTTGGCCAAGGCGACGCCGATCAACGCGTGTATCGTGCAGAAGATCCCGCAACGAAAGGTATCGGATGCCTGGTGATCGGGCAAAGTGTTGGACATGCGACCACTCCGTGGCGTAAACTCTGAGCAACCGCTGGCACACCCCGCCAGCCTCTCAACCCCGGAGGTAATCATGAAAGCTGCCTGCGTTCGACGCGTTGTCGTGTTCGGCCCGATGGTGATCGCCGCCGCTGTCCTGTCGTTGGCGCCGGCCTTCTCGTCGGCCTCTGCGGCCGAGTTGTGGATTGGGGCGGCCACGGCCGACATCACCCCCGAACCGCCGGTGGCTCAAGAGGGCGTGAACATCGCCCTTACGATTCGAAACCGTTGCACAGCCAACGTGCTGGCCTTGGAGTCGCGGCAGGGCGACCGGGTGATCGATCAGGCGGTTTTGGTATCGTGCGATTTATGTATCCTGCCTGGGGTCCAAGAGGGATTCCGCAAACACCTGGCTGCCCGCCAGCCCGGCTTCGACATCAACAAGCTATCGCTGGCCGCGACCCACACGCATACGTCGATGATGGTAGCCAAGAGCCCCTACAACGACAAAGACTACGGCAACGCCGTGCAACCCAAAGACTACCTGCCGTTCTTGTACGAGCGCATGGCGGAAGCCGTCACGAAGGCGTGGGCAAATCGGGCCGTGGGAGCGGTCGCTTGGGGACTGGGGCATGCCGTGGTCGGGCACAATCGCCGCGTGGTCTACAGCGATGGGACGGCAGCAATGCATGGCAGAACCAACGATCCCAAGTTCAGCCACATCGAAGGCTACGAGGACCACGCCGTCGACATTCTGTGTTTCTACGATGCCCAGCGGCGACTCAAGGCCACGGCCATTACGATGGCCTGTCCGGCCCAAGCGGCCGGCGGCCCGGTGATCAGCGCCGATTTCTGGCACGATGTGCGCGAGTTGCTTCACCAGCGGCACGGGCAAGAGTTGTGCGTGCTGGGATTCGTGGCTCCGGCCGGCGACCAGACCCCCAGGCTGCAGTTTCGCCAGGATGCCGAGTTGCGCATGGAGCGACTTCGCGGTTTGGATCACGCACAGGAAATGGCGCGCCGGATCGTTGCGGCGTTCGACGACATCGCCCCGCTGATCGCCAAAGACATCCGCAGCGATGTGCCGCTAGTCCACCTCGTTCGGCAGATCGACCTGCCGGCGCGGATCGTCACGCCGGCCGAGTACGAGGAGGCAAAGAAGACATGCGACGAGATGGATGCCAAGAAAGTCAAAGGCCACCGTGAATGGTACTGGCGCGGATACCAGGGGCTGATCGTCGAGCGGTACTTGGCCCAGCAGAAGGGCCAGTGGAAGACTTTCCCGATCGAGATGCACGTGTTGCGCCTGGGCGATGTGGCGATTGCCACGAATCCTTTTGAATTGTTCCTCGACTATGGCGTGCAAATTCAGGCCCGCAGCGCGGCTCCCCAGACGTTTTTGATCGAGTTGGCCAGCCCGGCGGGCTATGCCGGCTACGTGCCCACGCCACGGGCCGTACACGCCGGCGGCTACAGTGCCGAGGTGTTGGTGAACATGATCGGCCCGGAGGGGGCTCAAGTGCTCGTCGACCGCACCGTGGAGGCCATCGGGGAGTTGTTCCGAAACTAGTCCTCCGGTGGGCAGCTTCAAATCGCCCTCATGTACGCTGCTTTCGTCGTTGTACGGTTGCGGCAGCAGCACGGCGTTCCAGTGGGGCGGCGTGCGTTGTTTGAGAAGGAAACCGACTCGATGCGCTCGAACGCGTCCTGGATGAGACCTCGCGGATCCGCCGCCTGCGAATTTGTGCCTACTGTCTGATGCCGAATCATTGGCATTTCGTGGTCTGGCCCGAACGCGATGGTGAACTGGCGGCCTTTATGCAGCAACTGACGAACACCCACGTGAAGCGATGGAAGGAACACCTTCACGAGATCGGTTTCTCACCACCTCTACCAAGGGCGGTACAAGTCGTTCCCTGTGGAAAGCGACGAGTACTTTTATCGGGTCGTTCGGTACGTTGAGCGAAACGCGTTGCAGGCGAACCTCGTGGCGCGTGCGGAACTTTGGCCCTGGTCAAGTCTGGCTCTTGCAGGCCGTGCGACTCCGGTGGCAGGTCGGATTCACGCTCGGCCGCTGCCTCGGCCTGCGGATTGACTGGAAGCGGTGAACCGCCGCGAGACCGAATCGAAACTGGCTGCGACTGGCCAGTGCGTGAATCGTGGCTGTCCATACGGCAGCGCCGATTGGATAACGGCGACCGCAAGGCAATTAGGATTAGAGTACACGTTGCGGCCCCGAGGGCATCCGAGACGCAAAGGATGAATCGCTGCGAAAGCTTGCTATACCCACCAGACTGCCCAGCTTTGGTGGCTGTCACCTCGTATACTCAGAACTGAGGCAATTGAAGGGCACGGACTTGCGACTCTTCTTCCCTGGCCATGTGCATATCTGAGTTGTTCTGTACTTCCTTGGATTGAATC
>JAAYEH010000475.1 GCA_012728855.1 Rhodopirellula sp.
AGCACCGACTCGCAAAATCTGGTATTACCAACTCGATCCTGGCCGAAACCTCGGCAAGACCAACCCGCTCAACGATGACGACCTCGCCGAGTTTGTGAAATTGCAGAAAACGTTTGCGGACTCGCCCAAGTCGTGGACTGTGGACATCAAAACCATCGACAATGAGACGTTCGATCTGTCCGTAAAGAACCCCAACGGCGGCGAAGAAGTGAAGCACCGTAGCCCGCAGAAGATCATGAACGAAATTGCAGCCCTGGATGCCGAGAGTGCGGAAGTGCTAGAAACCATCAGGGGGTTGCTATGAAGAACGGGTGGCGAAAGACGACGATTGGTGAAGTCTGCGAAGTCGTGAATGGGGGTACGCCAAAAACGGGTGTTGCCGCATACTGGGATGGTCCCCATCGTTGGATTACGCCCGCTGAGATGGGCAAACGCCTCAGTCCTTGCGTTGATGAAACCGAGCGAACGCTGACCGATCTTGGCCTTGAGAACAGTTCCGCCCGTCTACTGCCGCCGAATTCCGTCATTTTGTCATCGCGAGCACCCATTGGGCATCTTGTCATTAACGCGGTGCCGATGGCCACTAATCAAGGCTGCAAAGGGCTTATCCCTTGCGGGGAGATTGAGTACAAGTTTCTTTATTACTACTTGATTGGTGCCGTCGAACTGTTGAATTCGCTGGGTACAGGTGCGACATTCAAGGAGTTGTCGGGCGGCAAGCTCAAGGACGTGTCAATCCCCGTTGCACCGCTTCCCGAACAGCGGCGGATTGTCGGCATCCTCGATGAAGCGTTTGACGGCATCGCCGCCGCCAAGGCCAACGCCGACAAGAACCTTCAAAACGCCCGCGACCTGTTTCAAAGCCATCTGAATGCCGTGGATGGTAAGAAGGTTCCGCTCGGAGAATTGGTAAACATCACAACGGGCAAGTTGGATGCAAATGCAGCAGTTGCAGATGGACAATATCCGTTCTTTACCTGTTCGAGAGAAGTCTACGCCATCAACGAACATGCATTTGATTGCGAGGCAATCCTATTGGCAGGAAACAACGCGGTCGGTGATTTCAATGTGAAGCACTACGAGGGAAAGTTTAATGCGTATCAGCGCACTTATGTAATTACTGTAAACGACAAGAAACGTGTGCTGTATCGGTTCCTCTATTATCAAATGCTAAGGAGCCTCAAGAAGTTCAAGGAGCAGTCGGTTGGTGCGGGGACAAAGTTCCTGAAGCTGGGCATCATCAATAATCTTGAGATCGCATTACCGAGCGTTGCTGAACAAGAGCGGATTGCCACGGAGATGGATTCGCTTCTTGAACAGACTGATCGCCTTCAATCCATCTACCAACAGAAGCTCGCTGCGCTCGACGCATTAAAGAAATCGCTTTTGGACCAAGCCTTCACGGGACAAATGTAAGAGGCCCGCCATGAACGAAGCGGAAACGAGAGCCGAACTCATCGACCCCGCTTTGCAAGCCGCAGGTTGGGGAGTCGTTGAGGGGAGCCGCATTCGCCGCGAGTACCCAATCACGTTGGGCCGTCTGGAAGGTCACGGTCGGCGTGGCAAGCCGCTCACCGCCGATTACGTGCTGGAATATCGCAACACCAAGTTGGGAGTCGTCGAAGCCAAGGCCGAAGATGAGGAACTGACCGAAGGCGTTGCCCAGGCGAAGAATTATGCTGGCAAGCTGGCCATCCGTTTCACGTATTCCAGCAATGGCCGAGGCATTTACGGCATCGACATGAAGGAAGGGGCCGAGGGCGAATTGCCTCGATTCCCCACGCCCGACGAACTCTGGAACTTGACGTTTGCTGAAGCGAACGCCTGGCGCGACCGTTTCGCCGCCGTGCCCTTCGAGGATCGGGGCGGCTACTTCCAACCGCGCTACTACCAGGACATCGCCATTTCGCGGGCGATGGAAGCCATCGCCGCAGGGCTTACACGTATCCTGCTCACACTGGCCACTGGCACAGGCAAGACGTTCATTGCGTTTCAAATCGCTTGGAAGCTGTTCTACAGTCGATGGAACCTGAGTGGCGAACCGTCACGTCGTCCTCGCATCTTGTTCCTCACCGACCGCAACATTCTGGCCGACCAGGGGTACAACGCCTTTTCCGCTTTCCCTGAAGATGCGATGGTGCGGATTGAGCCAGCGGACATTCGCAAGAAGGGCAAAGTGCCGAAGAACGGGAGCCTCTTCTTCACGATCTTTCAGACCTTTATGAGCGGCCCGCCGAAGGACGGAAAGCCCTCACCGTATTTCGGTGAATACCCTCCCGACTTCTTTGATTTTATTTTCATTGACGAATGCCATCGCGGTGGGGCCAACGACGAGAGCACATGGCGGGCCATCCTCGAATACTATTCTTCGGCTGTGCAGCTTGGCTTGACTGCTACGCCGAAGCGCGACGAGAACGTAGATACCTACGCCTATTTTGGCGACCCCGTTTACATCTATTCACTCAAGGACGGTATCAATGACGGCTTTCTCACCCCGTTCAAGGTGAAGCAGATTTCCACGACCCTTGACGAGTACGTGTACGTGCCCGACGACAAATTGATCGAAGGGGAGATTGAGGAAGGCAAGCTATACACGGAGGCCGATTTCAACAAGATTATCGAGATCAAGGAACGTGAAGCCCATCGGGTAAAGCTCTTCATGCAGCAGATCGACCAGCGGGAAAAGACCCTGGTCTTCTGCGCCACGCAGGACCACGCCTTGGCCGTGCGCGACCTTAT
>JAAYEH010000476.1 GCA_012728855.1 Rhodopirellula sp.
CCTGAAGAAGCGCCCTGGCATCGAAGGGATTGAAACAAGCGCCTCACAGACGGCCTCAAAGGTATCATCGTCACAACGTCTGAAGAAGCGCCCTGGCATCGAAGGGATTGAAACCCATCCCGCAAAACCCTGTCAACCGCACTGTCAATTTCAGGTCTGAAGAAGCGCCCTGGCATCGAAGGGATTGAAACGAGGGGATGGCGCTCCGATACCAGGGCCTCGTAGTCCGCGGCGCAGAGCGGTGCCGGGTTGATGACGGGATTGAAACGAGTGCTGGGTTGAGTACCGAGTACGGAGCACCGAGTAGCAAGTACCTGGCATCGAAGGTATGGAAACGTCGAGACTCCGAGCAGGGTATAGCCTTCCACAGGGGTCTGAAGAAGCACCCTGGAATCGAAGGGATTGAAACCCTCGGCACCGACGTTGCCGCTGAGGAACCAGGTCGACTGGCAACGGCCCGATTGGCTCGAGTCTACCCGGCCGGACAGAACGCGCAAAACACCTGCTACGCTTCGCCGGTCTGGATTCACGTCGATCGCCAGGTCGAGCATCACGTGGTCCGCGCGATCGCATTCCCCGCGGCCTTTCTGCCCGACCTGAAGCGGAGCGACGAATTCCTCAAGGAGTTTCTCGCGTAGTTTCAAGCGGAACTGGAAGGCCCCCTCCGCGCTTGCTCCGGTATCGGCGGGCGACCGGGCCGAGGGCCTCAACCCCCCGGTCGTCCTTCAGGCTCGCCGTCACCGCCCGCTGCTGCTGCGAGTCAGGCTGCGGGGTTGCCCAACACCGGCGATCAGGTCGAGGCTGAATTGCTGGACGAGCGGACGAAGAAGGGTGGCTGGCGGGCCAGGCACGTTGCCAGTGGGATTGCCGGCCCGATCCAGAATGGCGGCGACTTACCGCCGGAGAAGAAGGCCGGCGACCGGTTGCCGCTGATCGTGCAGTCGGCCAATCCCAAGGAGATTGCCTTCAAGTACCCCACGGAAGCGATCTTGAAACAACTGGAGAAAATGAAGTCGAAACAGCGAGGAAGAGGTCCGGGCAAAGGCCGCGGGGGGCGCTGAGGTGCAGACGCAGTGGAGAGATTCCGGACGAACCGCGAGGGATAGAAAGGGGGGACGCTGTTCCGCTAGCTGAGGAACCTGATTCACCTGCCGGACAAGCCGGCAGGGGTCTGATAGATATCCGCTGGACGCGATCCAAACCTCTGAAAGCGACGCTTGCGTCCGAAACAGAATTGAACAGTCCCCACCCGCTGTGGCTCTTGCCCGACTCGGGCGCTTACGCTAATTTCAATTGCCAAGACGGCCGAGTTGTCGCGTTTAGAGCCTATCCCAAAACCTCGCGCGGACAAGGGGACAGGCACATTTTGCTCCGAAGACTCCGTAAAATGAGCCAGTCCCCGACGGTTTTGGGACAGGCGGTTGATGACGAGCGTACATGCCTTGTGATTCTCTGCAACAGGTCCACGGTCAGCAAAGGAGACTTCATGGCTCGGACGATATTCTCCGTTCTTCTGGTCATCGCCGGCGCAGCGCGTTCTGCGTCTGGCGAACCGCTCGCCCTGCACCCCGCTAACGGCCGCTATTTCCTCTGGCGCGGCAGCCCCACGATTCTCGTGACCTCGGGCGAGCACTACGGCGCGGTGTTGAACCTGGATTTCGACTATTCCCGCTACCTGGACGCGCTGGCGGCCGACGGGCTGAACCACACCCGCACGTTTTCCGGCACATATCGCGAGATCCCCGCTTCCTTCAAGATCACCGACAACACCCTCGCGCCGAAGCCGAACCGCTTTGCCTGCCCGTGGGCACGCAGCGACCGGCCCGGCTACTTCGACGGCGGCAACAAGTTCGATCTATCTCGCTTCGAACCGGCGTACTTCGAGCGGCTGAAGGCATTCACGGCCGCCGCGGACCGTCGCGGCATCGTCGTCGAGATGACGCTCTTCTGCCCGCTGTACAACGACGACTTGTGGAAAGCGTCGCCGATGAATGCGGCCAACAACGTCAACGGCGTCGGCGATTGCCCGCGGACCGAGGTTCTCACGCTCGAGCATCCGCGCCTGCTGGAAATCCAGACGGCCTTGGTGAAGAAGTTCGTCCTCGAACTGAATGCGTACGACAACTTCTACTTCGAGGTTTGCAACGAACCGTACTTCGGCGGCGTCACGGAACCGTGGCAGCACCGCATCGTCGACACCATCGTCGCGGCGGAGAGGGAGTTGCCGAAACAGCACCTCATCTCACTCAATGTCGCCAACGGCCGCAAGAAAGTCGAGAAGCCGCACCCGTGCGTATCGATCTTCAACTTCCACTACTGCGTGCCCCCGGATACGGTCGAGTTGAATGACCACTTGGGCAAGGTGATTGGAGAAAACGAGACCGGCTTCCGCGGAAAGCACGATTTTCTCTACCGCAGCGAGGGCTGGGACTTCCTGCTGGCCGGCGGCGGGCTGTACAACAATCTCGACTACTCGTTCACCGCCAAGCACCCCGAAGGCACGCTGTCGGACTACCAGTCGCCCGGTGGCGGCAGCCCGCAGCTCCGCAAGCAACTATCGATCTTGAAGCGGTTTCTGGAAGGATTCGACTTCGTGCGAATGAAGCCCGACCGCGATGTCGTGAAGCGAGTCTCCGGCGGCCTTTCGGCGCAAGCCTTGAGCGAGCCGGGCAGGGCGTACGCCATCTATCTGCACGTACCGATCCCCAACAAGCCAAAGGAAGTCGACAAGTTCCTGCAAGACCGCTCGACCGTCACGCTTCAGATCGATCTACCGAAGGGGAAGTATACGGCCGAGTGGGTCGACACCAAGAACGGTGAGATCGCTCGCGCCGAGACCTTCACGCACGGCGGCGGCACGCGCACCTTGGCCTCGCCTCAATTCTGCATCGATATCGCCTTGCGCATCGTGGCAGATGGCCGGCTGCAGCAATGATGGCTCAGGGCGCAACGACTGCATAAGCCGACAGATCGGGAAGCGATTCCCCCAGATCGGTCTCGACACGGATCAGCTTGCTGATCTTGCCCGCATCGGCGCCGGCGACGAAGGTCACCGGAATCACATGGATCATCTTGGGCTGGGTTTCGCCGGAGGTGTCGAACTCGAAGCTGCTGTCGTCGCAATGTACCGAGAGGACGCGAAACGGCTTGGCGCCTCGGATCACCAGCGGCCGAGTCACTTTCTCTCCCGGCTGGACGATCCCCATGAACAGCGACGTGGGGCTGACCGCCACGGATGATTCAATCTTGCCTTCCACCAGCACCGGCACTTGCATGGAGTTGTTGTCGTTGGTTACCAGCACGAGATGATCGTTGAGGTATCCGGTCGGGGCATCGCTGTCGAGATGAACGAGCAGTTCGTACGTTACCTCGCCGTTGCTGCGGCTCGTTTCCACCACCTCGCCGGAAAGATTGGGGTCGGCGCTGCGGACTTCAAGGATCCGCCAATCGGAGCGGCCGGCGTAGTGGATCGCCACCTTTGATTCCGCCGGAGAACCCTGGCTGACCGAGCCGAACTGCACGGAGCCGGGCTGAACGACCACGTCGCTGCGGATATAACTGGTGACGTGCAACTGCACTTCCGCGTAAAACGGCTTGTCGATCGTGACGGTGATCGTCGCCCCTTTGCGGCCGTAGAACGAACGGCTGTTGACCGCGGCGACAATCGCTCCCTTCTCGTACGTCTTCAAGAGCGGGTTCTTGATGCTCACGCTCGTGCAACCGCAACTCGAGCGGACCGAGGCGACGTGAACGTCCTCGAGGTAGATATTGGACAGAACGAACTCGAATTCCGCCTTCGCCCCGCGAGCGATGGTGCCGAAATCATGCTCCCTCGTTTCAAACATCTTCGTCGCCCATTCCTGGCCCGAACTCGTGGAGCAGGCGAAACCGACAACGAGCGTCACTAAGAAGGCGGTGCGAATCATCTGCGTAGTCTCCCGAAACAGTCTCTTACCATGCGGCACGTCAAAGCATCGAAAAGGAGATTGTCGCGAGCCTGCGATCCGTCTCAGTCTGCAAGGCAATTTCCCCAAGTCTCCTCGGCGGCAGCCGAGAATTGCGAAACTCTAGGTTGGAATGCCGAACCTGTCAATTTGGCTCAATCCCGTTCGGAAGCAGTCCCTGCGATCGGGAGGGCTACGGCGATTCCCCAGTTTTGAATCGGCCAAGTGGGGGACTCGAGTAAAGTGTTAGTCTTTTGGAGATCGGAAAAGACCGCGCCACCGATAAGCTAGTTGCAGGATGTGTCGAAAATCGGGGACGACCTGTTCGTTACCAGCATTCCATTTGGCTTTTCCTCCGCACACAGCCTATTTACCCTGCGTTTTCGCGGCTGCTTGGTTGCACCAATCCTTCAGTAACGCCACCACGGCTGGTTAGCCGTCTCGGGGATGTCTCTGCCCCCCTCATGGAAGGCCCGCCGCATCGCCGCCCGACCGGTCGCGCTGTGCGAGGAAGTCGACATCGCATCCGCTTGCCGTTTGCAGTTCGCAAATGCGTCCGCTATCCTCAGACCTGCGGCCTCTCGTTGGACGGACGGGGAGGCAAACATCCACTGGCACGAACCCTCGAATATTCCTCGCCACGGTGCCCCCGATGAAACATGCGATTCTGCTGTTGCTCTGCTCACCTCTGATTTCTTCAACTCAAGCGGGAGAGATGGTTGTTGTCGACGAAGAAGCCGTCGTCGCGCCCCAGCAAGCCCGCCAGTTCGAGTTCGGCAATGTCGCCCAGCACAACACCACCGTACTGTTGGAAATCGCCGCGAGGATCCAGTTCCGCAGCCTGTCGGGCTCATCGTTCTTCATGAAGTTGACGCTCAACGGCCGGCCGGTGGAGGCCGCCCGATCACGAACGGTGATGCGGCTGGTCAACAAGCCCCTCATTGCGCCGGTCGCGCCCAACTTGCCTTCGAGTTGGAACGGCGCCGGCGCCGGCTGGCGGTTGATCTATGCGCCGGACTTCGAATCCGGTCGAAAAGCGTCGTACTATGTCGGCGATCCCTATACCATCGTGCTCGACGTCACCGATCTGGTGAATCCGGCCGCGGAAAACCGGCTGGAGATCTTCAATAACGCGAAGCCGCAGGCCAACTGGACCGGCGAGGAAGGAAATCTGGTTGTCGGGCGGATCGTGGTTCGGACGGAGGCGAAACCGAGCCCCACGATGACCGAAGCGGTTTCGATCCGGCCCGTGATCAATCGGGGCGAACCGGCCGCCGGCCCTGCCACGTATCGCGGCGAACTTCTGGCCGGCGGCGGTTTCGCTGTCCGCATCGGCTCACAGCGCTGGCAATTCAACAGCGAGTTCTCCTATCCCGATGCCGGGCTGAATCGACTCGTTGCCGCCGGTGTGCCCGAGACGGGCGGCCAACCGCAATGGCAGCCGAGAGTCGAAGCGGGCCCGCAAGGGGGCCAGGTTCTCGCGGAAAACCCGAATTATCGGTTGCAGCGCACCGTTCGCTTCACGCCGCGGAGGATCGAGATTACCGACGCGCTGACGAATCAAGACGCCGAGCATCCGCTCGGACTGATGGTTCGCCACCAGGTCGACTTGAGCGGCATCGGCGAGCCGGCCATCCGGTTGGCGGGCAATCCCGATGCGGCCGTGAACGACTACTACTCGCCCCCCAACCCCAGCGTTCACATTGCCATGGAGGATCACTCGCTGGGTCTGCTCTGCGAAGACGACGTGTTCCGCAGCCAGGCCCGCCTGTTCTACGACCCCGATTCGGTCACCGCCGGACTGCGGACCGAGATGCTCCGTCTCGCGCCCGGCGAAACGTATACGCTTCGTTGGGCCGTCTATCCCGTGGCCGGCCCCGATTACTTCGATTTTATCAATCTCGTTCGCGAGGATTGGGGCGCCAACTTCACCGTCGACGGCGGCTGGACCTTCTTCCATCCCGACACCATCCTCAGTCTGCCGCTCGAAACGCTTCGCGAGCACTTCCTGCGTCTCGGCATCCGCTATGCCTGCTCGGGCGGCGGTTGGGTGGACGCCAAGTTCGATCGCAAACGGATCGGCTTCGGCACGGGCGTGCTCGACGACTACTGGGCCGACTATCGCGCCCGACTGCGCCAAGCCGCTGCCAAGCTTCGCGAAATCTCGCCCGAGCTAAAGGTGATCGCCTATTACGACAGCCAACGCGACACATCCGAAGGAGGGCACGAGCGATTTCGTGATAGCTGGCTCACCGGGCCCGATGGCGGGCAGCTTTCCACCGAGTGGGGCGGACGCTACAGCCTCACCTACAGTCTGGTGGCCACGCTCGAGAATCGCTTCGGCAAGGCAATGCTCGCGGCGGCCGATCGCTACATGGACGAGATGAAACTCGACGGGCTCTACTGGGACGAGATGGAGAACGTCGCCTACGGCGTTCCGCTGATCACCTACAACGCCGCCGACGGCCACTCCTGTCTGCTCGATCCGAAAACGTACACCCTTCAGCGCGAAGTCGGCCTTACGACGCTGCTGGGCGAAGGACATCGGCTGGCAGTCGTCAGGCGGGTTCGTGACAAAGGCGGATTCGTGATGGGCAACGGTCCGGCCACCACGCTCGACATGCTTCAAACCGGGGTCCAGCGGATGGTGGAAATCCAGCACAACGAGCACTGGTGCTACGAGGGCAATCTGGGGACTCCCTTGGGCTACATGTCGAGCGGCTGGGGTTTCGACAACGTCGTCCGCGCCCTGCGGATGGCTTGTCTGCCCGTGGGCACGACCTGGCTCTACAAGCACGACATCTCCGCGGATTTGTTCCCTTTCACTCCCCTGGAACTGCACCACGGCTATCTGCTGGGCAAGGAGCGGATCATCGCCACCCATGCCGGCAATTTCGGCTGGCCTGGCGAGAGGCCCCTCGTGGCGGTGAAGCACTTCGACGCGGAGGGAAAACCTTCGCAAACCGACTATGCCACGACGGTCGGCCAAGAGGCTCGCACGGCGATCACCCCGGCCGAGGGCGAGGCGGTGGTGCTCGTGCGGCTGCCGGTAACCATCGAACCCGCGTCAGGCGAGATGCGGGTGAGCGAAGTCCGGTACGATTCCACCGGACTGTCGCTGATCGCGACTTCACCGCGGGGCGCCCTGGCCAGAGTCGCGGACGGCCCGTTCGGCATCAAGCCGGGACGGAGCTACGCCGCCACCGTTGCAGGCCACCGAGTACCGGCGACGCTGAAGGACGGTTTCCTGGAAGTTCAACTTCCACCGGGCGACAACCTGACGGTTCGGATCGGCGACGGTTGAATAACCCTTCAGGATGCCGGCAGCAGCACAATAGCCGTGCGGAAACTCCCAACTTCTTCTTCACTGCAACAGCTATTCTTTCGCCTCGCGACCAACGCCGGCGGCGGCAAAGTGCGCGGCGATTTCCTCGGGCGTCAAAACCCGGTCGTACACGGCCACTTCGTCGATCTTGCCCTCGAAATTGAACAAGTTGTCGCTGCGTCCGCCGACGAACCATTGCGTTGCGCCTTCGGGAAACGAGACCGTCGCTTCGCCGGAGATTTCCGGTGTCGGCTTGCCGTTAAGATAAACCTGCACGGAACGGCCGTTGCGCACCAGCGCCACATGGTTCCATGTCCGCATCGCAAGGTCGCTGCCGCCGACCAGGAGTTCCTTGTGCCGGTCGCCGTTATAGAAAATCAGCTTTCCCTGACCGGCCGCGGTTCCGCCGATTCCCAAGTGGTCGCCCGGCGCCTGTTGCTCGCCACCGGGACCGCGGGAGAGCAGGTAACCGGTCACTGCGCGCGCATCGGCGGGCATGCCGTTCCAGAACCACGCCTCGACCGTGTAGACGTTGCCCAGGCCCGCCACGTTCGCCGCCATCCGCCCGCCGGCAAAATGGGCTGCCCGCCGCGCCGCGATACCCGCCGATTCGTCCGCCGCAATCCCGTCGAGGTACAACGCAACACCATCCTCATAGACGCCATGGTTCTTGCCGGCGGATTCCATCGCATCGGATCCGGCGGACTCGCCCAGCCGCCAATAGGCCACCGGCTTGGCCGCCAAGACGGCCTGGGAGTATTTGTCTGATGGTTCGAGTGCGTCGCGTCGCTCTTGCCCCGACACTTCTTCGAGCAATTGCAGCAAAGTGTCGACGATCTTCGGCTCCGCCCCGACTTCCAATCCCGCGGACCGCGCCGGCCAAGTCGTGTAGCCGCCCAGCTTGTGTTGTTCCGGAGGCGGGATGTAGCCCTCGGACCCGTTGGCCAATTCGAAATTCATCGTCGGCTGCAGCGGGCTTTGCGCCTTGAGCTTCAGGCCCGTGATGCCGTACACCTCGCACGGGATAGCCGTGATGCCGAGATCGCCGACGCGAATCGCCTGAAGCCTCAGTTCCCGCACCGGTTCCTCGTGGAGGTAGAGCTGCTCCAGGGCATACACTTCCGGCTTGTCCTTGGGGATTCGGCCCTGCATCTCGCCGGCGATCTTGCGGGCCCAGGCGAGTCGCTGCTCGTCGGGCAAACGGCGGGCCAGCGACAGCTTTCGCTCGGCCATCGCCACCGGTATCCAGTCGCGGTGCTGGATGGTCTTGTAGGCGTCGAAAGCGACTTCCGCGACCTCGCGGGCATACTGATCGATTCCGATTGCAGTCTTGGGCCGGCTGTAATCCATCCAGTGCAGATCCCCGGACGTGCCCTGCGACATCATCGCCACCAGGGGACGATCGCCCTGGTTGCCGCCGACCAACTTGCCCAACTCGGTGCAGAAACGCCCATAGTAGTCGGCCGAGATCGCGGCGGATCCGAAATAATGCATCGAATAATTGGCCAGCACCGCCAGCGGCTTGCCCTCTGGCGACTGGACCGAAAGCACGGTCAAGTATGGGTCTTTAGGACCGGCGGGCCCGACATAGTCGGGATTCTGATAGCCCGGATGCATCATCGCCCGGATCGTCTTGCCCCCAAAAGGATCGACGCCGATGCGGTCGGGGCGAACGATCCAGCGGCGGCAGTTTGTATGCTGCGGGTCGCAGGCCACTGCCCAGCCGACCTTGGCGGGCGCGAGATCGGCAACGGCTTTGCCGATGACCTCGGCGATCCATCCCGGCAGCCGCCGGCAATAGTTCTCATCGACTCCGGTGCCGAGGGCTCCGCCGACCGAAGGGGCGGAATGCGTGTGGGTTGCGGCAACGAGCATGTGGTCGGCGCGGATCCCGGTTGCTTTCTCGGCGCGGCCTTTGGCGTCGTCCACCACGCTCCGCGGCATCATCAGATTATCGACGACAACGATCGCGATTCGCGTCCTGCCGTCGTCGAGGACGAGGCAGCGGGCATGGAGCGGATCCTGGACCTTGTCGGCCGTCCGCTCGAGAAAGCTGCCGCTGACGATCGCCGGCAGTTCGATCGGCGTGATGTCCACTTCGGCCGCCCCGGCACGGAAGACTTTCTCCTCGGCGTCGGCTCGGCCGACGGCCGAGGTGAGGAGGAAAGCGGCAACAGCCAGACCCAAGATCGCAACGCCGGCGCTCTGAGATTTCATGGTTTGTCTCCCCTTGGCTTGGTGGCAATATCGGCTCGATTATACTCCACGCGAAGCCGGACCGCTAAGCATCGCCTCGGGGAAGGGGTCGGGAGTCTTTTTTCCGTGCCGGCCGGACTTCGATCGATCCAGACAGGAAGACGTTGCCTGGCCGACACGGAAAAAAGACTACCGACCCCCTCGGATCCGCCGCCCCCTGCTAAGTTCGACACTTAGAGCCTATCCCAAAACCGCGTCGGGAGAAGGGGACAGGCACATTTTGCTCCGAAGACTCCGCAAAATGAGCCAGTCCCCAGCGGTTTTGGGATAGGCTCTTATTTCTTCGCCGGCAATAGGCGGCAAGTTCTCTTTCGCCGGTCGTCAAAAGACAGAGAGGCCCGGGCCCGTTGCAAAACGTCGCCGTTTCCCTATACTTTGATCCCAGACATCCCCGTCATTGTCCGACTGCACAAGGAGCTGCGAAATGGCCGACGAGTATCGTTTTTCCTTTGGTCCCTGGAACGTTCACGAGGGCGCCGATCCATTTGGCCCGGTGGTGCGGCCGACGATCGGCTTCGGCAAGAAACTGAAGTACTACAAGCAGTTGGGTTTTGACGGCGTGCAGTTCCACGACGACGACGCCGTGCCGGACCTCGATGAAAAGTCCGACGGCGAGATGGAAAAGACTGCCCGCGAGGTCCGCGCGATGCTCGATGGCGAGGGTCTGCTGGCCGAGTTTGTCGCCCCGCGGCTCTGGGAAAGCCCGCTGGGCGTTGACGGCGGGTTCACGTCGAACGATCCGGCTTCCCGCAAGTGGGCGGTCGGGCGTCTGAAACGGACGGCCACAATTGCCAATATCCTCGGCGCGGAATTCATCGTCCTCTGGTTGGCGCGGGAAGGAACCTACATCCGGGAGTCGAAGAATGCGCTGGATGCGCATAGACATCTGCTCGACGCGATCAACGAACTGCTCGAGTTCGACAAGAAGATGCAAATCGCCATCGAGCCGAAGCCGAACGAACCGATGGACCACGCCTACATCCCCACCATCGGCCATGCGCTGGCCCTGGCATCGCAGACGGTCGATCCCAGTCGCGTCGGCGGATTGATCGAAACAGCGCACGCCATCCTCGCCGGCCTCGATCCTTCGGATGAAATGGCTTTCGCCCTGTCGATGGGCAAACTCTGGAGCGTCCATCTCAACGATCAGAACGGTTTGAAGTTCGACGAAGACAAGACCTTCGGTGCGGCCAATCTCCGCGGCGCGTACAACCAGGTTCGCGTACTGGAATTGGGCGGTTATCCCCAGAGCGGTCGCTTTGTCGGCCTCGACGTCAAGGCCATGCGAACCCAGCCGGCAGAGCTAGCCACCGGCCATCTCAGCAACAGCCGCACGATCTTCCTCAAGCTCGTGGAAAAGGTTCGCACGTTCCCGAAAGACGTGGAAAGCCAGTGCATCGCCAACCGGGACTACGAGGCCCTGGAATTGGCCGTGATCGAGCACCTGTTGGGTGGCTGAGGATCGGCGAAAGAATCACTGTCGTAACCAAGACGGGGTCGGGAGTCTTCTTCCATATCGGGCGTCGGCTGCGTTGCATATGGCGAGCGGCGGCGAGGCCGATATGGAAGAAGACTCCCGACCCCACTGGGCTTTCTGCTGCGTCACAGGAGAGATTTTTCCTGTGAATCCAGCCAAACATTTACATCCTGGACGGAGCGGAAGCTGAAAACAGCGTCTGCCAAATTCTCCAGTCGTTGGATGGATAACTGCTGGACGCGCTGCTCCAAGTCCACAGGGAGCGGGCCACACGCTTTGGTAAGCAGCTTAAGGAGCACCGTTGCGCCGCCCTCCACTCGGCCTCGCTCTTCCGCGATCCGTTCAACGGATGTGATGTATGGCATGTTCAAACTCTCCTCAAGAGCAGTCAACTCTCGTTCGAATTTCCGGCTCAAGTCCGCTGGCAGACGCATCATCCAATCCACAAGGCGAAACATCTCCCGCAACCCATCCGCATTATATCCCAAGTCGGCACATCAACGCACGCTGGCACGCTTGGTACGTCGGCCAGGCGGTATTATGGCGGCTTCGGAATTCGGACGCCAGCAGAAGCCCGCTTCCCACTACTGCTGTGGTCCTTGCGATCCTTAACACTGCTGCTATCGCTACAAACAGGCCAGCAACGGCCGCCACCGCCCCCGATCCCTACGAGTAATCTATCCTTGCCGTAGAACTCCTCTGGGTCTGTGAGAAGCCGATGGAATCGATCCTGGCCATTGCCCTGCCGGTGGCGCTCGTCTGGGGCGCCGTAGTGTTTTGCCGCGGAGGTCTCCTCGGCGGCTGTCTGGCGGTGCTATTCACCGGCTGCTGTTTCGGATACGCCTGGTTCCGCCTCCCGACCGAACCGGTGCCCGTCACCCTCGACCGACTACTCTGGCTGGCGCTGCTCGTGCAATACATCGTCTGGCGACGGTGGGGACTGGCAAACCCGAAGCCACTGGGGAAAGCAGACTTCGCGATCCTGGCATTTTTTGCGGTGCTGTTGGTGAGCACGTTGGCTCACGACTGGCGGCAGCACGGCGCCGCGCCGGTTGCGCGCCTGCTGTTCTTTTGGATGATGCCCTTGGCCGTGTATTGGATTGCACGGCAGAGCGTTGCTACGGAGCGCAGCGTACTTGCTGTTTTCGCCTGTATGGCCGTTTTCGGTGTGTATCTGGCCGTCACCGCCTTGGCCGAAACTCGCCAGCTTCAGGGATTGATATTTCCGCGTTATATCGCCTCGGCGGAATATCCCGACTTTCTCGGCCGCGCGCGGGGACCGCTGCTGAACCCGATCGGCAACGGGATGTACCAGGTCGTCGGTCTGGTGTGCCTCTTTTTGTGGTGGCCCCGTCTCTCGCGCCCCGGGCAACTGCTGCTGTTGGGGCTTGCCGCCGTGATGTGCGCGGGAATTGCCAGCACGATGACCCGTAGTGTCTGGATGGGAGCGGCGGCCGCACTGCTGGTCCTGGCCGGCGTAACCGTCCCACGAGTTTGGCGGTTTCCGGCGTTGGGCTGTGTGCTGTTGTTCGGCGCCGCCTTGCTGGGCAGCCAATGGGAGCGGCTGTTGGCCTTCAAGCGGGACCGCGATCTCGACGCCCGGGCCGCCGCCGAGTCCGTCGAACTCCGCCCGGTGCTGGCAACGGTGGCCTGGAAGATGTTCCTCGACCGCCCTTTGCTGGGGTGTGGATTCGGGCAATATCTCGTCGCCAGCGCGGACTACGTTTCCGATCGGTCCACGCACCTGGTGCTGGAGAAGGCGCGGCCTTACGTTCAGCACAACACACTGCTTGCGCTACTGACGGAAACCGGCGCGGCGGGGGCCGGATTGTTCCTCGTCGTTTTGACCTTATGGTCCCAGGGCGCCTGGCAGCTCTGGCAGTCGCGGGCCGCGCCCCTCTGGGCTCGGCAGGCAGGGCTGCTCTTCGTTGCGGTCGCCGCCAATTACGTCATCAACGGGATGTTCCACGATGTCTCGATTATCGCGATGGTCAACATGCTCTTGTTCTTTCTGGCCGGTCTTTCGGCCGGAGTGCAATCCACCGCTTCGGCATCGGCGATAGAACAATTGCCGCAATCAACGTGAGGCGCGACCCCTTCTTGGTCACCGATGCCCCCAAATCGATCGGAGCCGGCTGCGAATTTTCATCGCGGCCGGCTCACGATACCTCAGTCGCCGGGAGGGCTTGCTGAGCGGGTTACTGGACCGGTACGTAGGTTTCCGGTCCCGGCATGATCGTCGCCGGCGCTGCCGTGCCGCACGGATCACAAACCGTGCCGCAGGGATCACCGGCATCGTAGACCGTGGCCGGCTGCTGGCTGAACATTCGCGATCCGCGGAAACAGGATCCGCAACTTTCGCAACCAACGGTTGCGGCGGCGAAAATCGCGATACTCGTCACAATCAGAATCTTCTTCATCGATGGTATCTCCCGTCGAAGGTGGCTCGCTTTCTGGCGATGCGTTCGACCGGACAACTCTACAACGCAATCCGCGATGTGCAAATGCAACAGACGTTTTTTTTCCACAACGCCCCGAAACGTCAAACAGCCGCTCCTCCGCCCAAACCGTAGGCTAAACTATCGCAGGAGATGTTATAGACGGATCGACTCCCCGCCTCACCTCAAAACGCAAGGTCGGTCACGATGAGAAACTTGCATCGAGTCATCGCGGTCGTCGCCGCGATCTGCTTCTTTGTTCTTCCGGCCGCTGGAATGTCCGCCGCGGAAGAAGCGGCCGCATCCCAAGCATGGCTGATCAGTACACGCCATCTTCCCGCCTGTACGCCCTCATCCGACGCACAACCCGACTATTCGGTTCTCCTCGAAGACTGCCAATGGTCGCCGGTTCCGGCGGAAGATTTTTTCGCCTGCGACAGCCCGCAGACGCCGACCATCGTCCTGGTGCATGGCAACCGGGTGGAGCGGCACGAAGCGGTTGCCGAAGGCCTGCGGGTCTACGAAATCTTGAAGGGTCTTGCGGGGGGGGCGCCGTTTCGATTGGTCGTCTGGTCGTGGCCGGCGGATCAAATTCGCGGCCCCTTGCGGGATGTGCGGCTGAAAGCCGCGCGGACCGACGCGCAGGGGCACTACCTCGCCTCCGTACTCAACCGCTTGCATCCCGACGTGCCTCTGACGCTCATCGGCTACAGTTTCGGCAGTCGCCTAGTCACCGGATCGTTGGAACTGCTGGCCGGCGGCAGCGTGGCAGGCCGGTCCCTCTCCGATCGCAGAGATACGCCCCAGCGCCGCATCCGAGCGATTTTGATCGCCGCGGCACTCGACAGCCATTGGCTGTCGCCCGGGCAATACCATGGTCAGGCGTTAAGCCAGGTCGAGCGGGCACTGGTCACAGTCAATTCGGCCGATCCCGTTCTCAAACGCTATCACTTAATCAGTCGCTGCTCGAATCCGCAGGCGCTCGGCTGGTCCGGTCCTACCGGCGGCGCCTGTTTGGGTGGTTGGGCCGAAAAACTGGACGTCGTCGATGTCACCTGCGTCGTCGGCGCCCAACACAGCTTCTTCCCTTACCTCTATGCCCCGGCGGTTATGTCGAGGTTGGCCTGGTACAGTTTTCTCGAAGAACCCCAATCCGCCGCCCCGATCGAGGATCCGCCGCCCGTCGGTCCCGCGTTGACTGGAGAAAGTTCTATCGAGCAGGTGCCCGCCGTGGGGGGCTAGCCGAACCTCGGTTCATCCGCGACAATGCGCGGATGAACGAACCACTGGTTTACCTAGACGGTCGCTTTGTTGCCGAGTCGGCGGCGGGCATCTCGATCACCGACGCGGGCTTCGTGCAGGGCACGACGATCGCCGAACAACTCCGGACTTTCGGAGGCTCGCTATTCCACCCGCGGGAACACCTCGCCAGGCTCGATCGTTCGCTGCAAATCATCGGAATCAACCCGGGCATCGCCCGGGAACGGCTGTTGGAAATCGCTCGGGAACTGGTGGAACACAACCACCGACTGCTTGCCGCCGGCGACGACCTGGGCTTGTCGATCTTCGTTACTGCGGGAGAATATCCGGGCTACTCGACGCACCCCGAAGCAGAACCGACCGTCTGCCTCCACACCTATCCGCTGCCTTTTCGACTCTGGGCCCGCCGGTATCGCACCGGTCAGCCGCTGCGGACCACCGAGATACGGCAGGTGCCGCCGGATTGCTGGCCGCCGGCCTTGAAGTGCCGCAGTCGCATGCATTACTATCTGGCCGATCGCCTGGCAAGAAGTGCGGAGCAGGATGCGCGAGCACTGTTGCTCGACCACAAGGGCTGGGTGACCGAAGCCTCGACGGCCAACATCCTCCTCTACCGTCAAGAGGACGGCCTGTTCTCTCCGCCCGCCTCCAAGGTGCTGGCGGGAATCAGCCTTGCTGCGGCTTGCGAACTGGGCGGTCGAATTGGGCTGCGAACCACCTACCGGGACGTAACCACGGAAGATGTGGCCTCGGCCGACGAGGTCTTTCTGACCAGCACACCGCTCTGCATCCTGCCGGTCAGCCGGCTCGATGGCCAGCCGATCCGAAGCGGCGAACCGGGCGAGGTGTTCGAGAGACTGATGGCCGAGTGGAACGCGTCGGTCGGCATCGATATCGTCGCCCAAGCGGAACGGTTCGCACATCGAGAGTGAAGTAGACTTCTCAGCGCGCCGGCGTGCAAGGGGGTCGGGAATCTTTTTCCGTATCGGCCTGACCGCCGCTCGGCTGATCCATCGCGGTTGGCGGCCGATACGGAAAAAGATTCCCGACCCCTTCTTGCTTCGACGCTTACTCGCCGCCTTCTTCTTCGCCTAACGCTCTCTCCACCAACGCCCTCGCCTGTGGCTCGAGATCCAATTGCATGGCCGCCTCCCGGCCGCGGGGTGACATTTTCTTCCACGTCTTCCGCAGAATCTCGATCAGCTTTGCTTCTTCGTGCTCCCGGGAAAAGTCCGCCAGGTAGTTTTCGAGGAAGACCAGCCCTGCGGCGTCCTCCAACCACTGCGTCTCAGGGTCGGAGGAGAGGTTCTTCTTCTGGATGATCTGGCCGACCCTCTCGATGGTCGTCTCATCATAGCCGACTTCGCGGAGGATCTCGCCCGCCTTCTCGGCGTGAAACTGATAGAGAGCTGTCCGCCACTGATGGTATCCGCGCCGGTCCATCGGATACCGGTCGCGGGGAATCTCCCAGCGACGTAAATGCTGACAGCGGACGGCCAATTGCAGTGGTTCCGACGCTTCTGGGGCGAGATGCGCCAGCCAGTGCGTCATTCGTTGGCCGTACAACAATTCCCGCGGATAGGTCTTTCCCTCAAATGCGCCCGTGTTCGGATCCTGGCTGTTCGCGGCATCCACGCGGGCCAGCGCGGCCTGCAAGCGACTGCAATCACGGTTCACGTCTTCCCTCCTTGTTCGGGGCACGATTCATACTATACCTTCCGCAGTGTCTCGGCAACCGGACGCGGTGCCCACGTACGTCAGGCTTTCCAACCTGACTTTGGTATCACGGTCGGGCTGGAAAGCTTGACGTACGGCAGCCTCCCGCCTGCCGGGGTTGTATAATGCAGCATTTCCCGCGCTGAGCAAGGAAGGCCGAACGGTCGCATGTCCGCCCACCACGACCACGACACTCACCATCGCTCTGCCAATAAGCGACGCTTGCTGCTGACGCTTCTCTTGGCCGGTGGATATATGGTCGCGGAGATCGTCGGCGGCTTGCTGACGAATTCGCTGGCGCTGTTGGCCGACGCCGGCCATATGTTGTCCGACGTGGCGGCCCTGGGACTGAGTCTCTTTGCCGTCGCGATCGCCGAGCGGCCTCCAACGGCGCAACGGACCTACGGCTATTACCGCACCGAAATCCTCGCCGCTCTGGCCAACGGATCCGCGCTGATCGCGGTGTCGATCTTCATCTTCATCGAGGCTTATCGGCGGATCTTCGCGCCGCCTGCGGTGCTGGGGGCGGCCATGATGGCCATTGCCGCCGGCGGCCTGCTGGTCAATCTGCTCGGGCTGTGGATTCTCCACGCCGGGCGCCGGCAAAACCTCAACGTCCGCGGCGCCTGGCTCCATGTGCTGACCGACGCCCTCGGTAGTGTCGGCGCCATCGTCGCCGGTATTCTGATCTGGGCGTTCGGCTGGAACTGGGCCGACCCCGTCGCCTCCGTTCTGATCGGCATCCTGGTGGTCTATTCCGCCTGGCGGCTGCTGTTGGAGGCGGTGTTCGTGCTGATGGAGAGTGCCCCACGCGGCATCGACGTGGACGAAGTCCGCCGCTCGATGTCGGAAATGCCGGGAGTGCTCGGCGTCCACGATCTGCACGTCTGGACGATCACCAGCGGCATGGATTCGCTCTCCGCGCATGTCGTCGTCGCGGAGCAGCCCCCGCCCGCCGGCTTGCTTGCCGAGTTGCGAACCATGCTCCACGATCGGTTCGGCATCGACCATATCACGATCCAAATCGAGCCGGAGGACTTCGAAGAACGGCCGACGGCGTTTTAGCATAAGATTTGAGCAACAAACGAGAGTCGCCGGATCTTGAGTTTGCCGTGACTTTTTTTTGAATCCAAGGCAAAGGCCGTAGCGAATAAGGGGTTGTTCGGAGGCGGATTGACATCGAGACCGAGTGGTCCGGCGCCGACGAACCTATCCCAAGGAGATTCGTGATGAAGGCTTCCCTTTCTGCGGCTTTCGTGGTCTTGACCCTGGTGTCGGGTGTCGGCACCGCATCCGCGAAGGACTCTTGTCCCGCTGCTGCGTCGGCTTGCCATCGAGCCGATGCGAAGGACGTTGTGGACACGGCTGTGTCGGCCGGCAATTTCAAGACGTTGGCTGCCGCACTGACGGCAGCCGGGCTGATCGACACCCTCAAGGGCGACGGGCCGTTCACCGTGTTTGCACCGACGGACGAGGCGTTCGCCAAACTGCCCGCGGGAACCCTTGAGTCCTTGCTCAAGCCGGAGAACAAGTCCAAGCTGACCGCCATCCTGACCTACCACGTCGTCGCCGGCAAAGTGTTGGCAAAGGACGTGGTCAAATTGTCGGAGGCGAAGACGGTACAGGGCTCTTCGGCGAGAATATCGGTGAACGATGGCAAGGTAAAAGTGGACGACGCCAACGTGGTCAAGACCGACTTGGCCTGCGCCAACGGCGTGATCCACGTCATCGACGCCGTAATCCTACCCAATTGAAAACTGAAAGGGGTGAGCATCGATCCGGGGGGCCTTTTAGGCCCCCGCTTTTTTTGTTCACCCCCCGTCAAGCGATCAAAAAAGCAAAGCATCCCGGCTGCCGGCCATGCGATTTCATCGGCAATTCCCGGAAACAGGGAACCCGGACTGAATCCGATGTGGCCTGGGCTGCGAATCATCTTCGGAGAACAATCCCACATCGGAAAAAGGAATCAAGAATGTCTTTATCCTTTCGAACTCTCGCAACCATGTCTCTTTCGACACTGATTGGACTCGGCGTGCTGACGATCCGAGGTACCACCGTAAACCGGGCGTCGGCGGAGCAGTTCCAACCCATCAAGGAGGCGGCAATGCCTCAGGGATTCCCCGATTACACGCCGGTCGGCCAAATCGAGGTGAAACAGTACCCGGCCTACCGGAAGGCTTCGGCCGCTGGCACGGCCGGATTCTGGACGCTGTTCCAGCACATCCGGCAGAACCGCGTGAAGATGACCGCGCCGGTGGAGATGGATTTCGGCGACCCGACTGTTGAAACGCCACAGCAGCGAAGGATGGCGTTCCTGTACGAGGCCCCCGACCAGGGCAACACCGGTACTCAAGGCAATGTTGAGGTCAGCGACGTTCCTGGCGCCACTGTCGTGAGCATCGGGTGCCGCGGCAGACGAACTTCAGCGGCAATCGCCGAGGCTCGAGCGGAATTGCTGACGTTTTTGGAAGAGAACAAGGATGCTTACACTGCGGCCGGTCCGATGCGGGTAATGGGGTACAATAGCCCGTTTGTCCCTCAAGACCAAAACTTCTTCGAGGTTCAAATTCCTGTTGAAACTCGCAAAGACGGTTGATGGAAAGTGGAATGCCGCGTGAGTTTTCATCCCACGATGCCGTTCAGCCCGACCAGGGCATTGCCCTGTGAGACTGCTTCCACGGCGTTGGACGCAAAGCCGTCAACGCCTGCAAGCTTGAATCGTGCCGCGATGCCCTCGATCCCACAGCCGCCGACCAGGATCTTGACGGCAGCGCCTCGCCCGCTTGTTCGTACGGCGGAAATCACCCCTTCCAGGTCCGGCAACTGAGCTGCAAGCGAGATTGAAAGTGCGACGAGATCAGCCTGATAGAACTCGACGGCTTGAGCCAGATCTTTAGCGGGCACATTGGATCCGAGCTGGATGACCCGCCAGCCGTCCATCTCGAACAGATCGGCCACCATCTGGATACCGAGGTCGTGCTGGTTGCCGGCAACGGACGCGGCAACCAATGTCTTGCCGTTCGAATGGCCGCAGACGGCTCGAGCGTGCAGTTGGGTCATCACCCAACGAGTGGTCGTCGTGGCAAAGTGCTCTTCGGCGACGTTGATCTCGTCCAGGCTCCACATGCGGCCCAGTTCCTCCTGGGCCGGTTGCAGAACTCGCAGATACAGGTCACAGACGCTTCGCCCCTCGGCGGCCGCATTGAGAATCAAGCGGCTTGCCTCGCGGCGATCGCCTTCGAGAATGGCCACCAGGTACTTGGCGGCCAGTTGTTGTTCGGGCGTCTCGGCCGTCAGTCGCGACATCAACCCGGCCGGCTCGCCATCGAACTTCGCCAAGGCGTCGTCGATATAAGCCGTCGCTAGCGGCGCCAGTTCAGCAGGAATCTGCTCGACCAGGATGCGGCGGAGAACTTCGAGCCTCGCTTGTAGCAGCCCGGGTGAAATGCCGCGGGCCTGCAATGCCGCCCGTGTCCAGCGGACCTGCTCGACGAACAACTCCGGTCGCCCTTTCGAGATCGCAACGGCCAATTCTTCAATCCGGGCAGTCAAGACATTGTGCCAGCCGTCAAACGGCAACGGTGCTGTCGCTTCGGCCGCTCCCGGATCGCGCGGCGGCATTTCACCCGCGGCATAACCTGCCAGTGCCCGGGCGCCGGTCTTGAGAATTTTGGCGAGCGATTGTTCGGGTTGCGTCATGGCTGCCGATCATCCTCCGGCAAGGCTAGGGGTTCGCCGCGAGCTGCGCCGTCAGGACTCGTCTCCAGCAACTGGCGGAGCCGCATCAGCCCTCGGCGGGCGTGGGTCTTGACCGTTCCCAACGGCAGTTTGGTCGCGTCGGCGATCTCCTGTTGCGACATTCCTTGGTCGAACGACAACTCCAACACCTGCCGCTGTTGGGGACGAAGTTGTTCGAGCAGTTCTCGCGCGTGGCGGCCCTCTTCGAGCGTTTCCAGGCGATCCGTCTCCGAGCGGGCGGTGGTGGCGGGTTCGGCGACCAAGGAAACCGCTTCGGGCCGCCTCGCCCGCCGTCGATGCCGGTCGATAAGCCGCCGGCGCGCGATCGTGGCAACGAAAGTGCTCTCTTCGGCCATCGTCGGGTCGAACCGTCCGGCGTGTCGCCAGAGTTCGATAAAAACCTCCTGGACGGCGTCCTCGGCATCGGCATGGTTGCCGGCAAACCGCCGAGTCATCGACCAGACCAGCCCGCGGTATCTCTCCAGGCATCCCTCCACAGCCAATGGGTCGCCTGCCGCAATGCGTTCCAGAAAGCTTGGCTCCACGTTCATGCCTGCCCGGCTCCCAGCGGGCGCTGATCAGAGGCTGCCCGAAAACGGGGACAGGCACCCTGCATCCTGTACAAGTATCCGACCGAAAGCACAACATCCGGGAGCCAGTCCCCGTTTTCGGGCAGCCTCTCAGCGCTCCGCCACATCATAGCACCAGAGCTTGTCGTGATAGCGGAGATACAGCCGCCCGTCGCACAGCACCGGGTGGGCCCATGCGTCGCGGGCCCGCTGCTCCAGAGGCAACGTGAAACGGCCCTTGACCTCCAACGTGGGAGGATTGAGCAAGGCGACGTTGCCCTTCTCATCGAGACAGTAGAGGCGCTCGTCCGCGTAAATCGCCGCCCCGGTGGTGAGATCGTCGAATTCATGTTTTGTCTCGCCGGTTTTCCAATCGACGGCAAACCACCACTTCGGTTTCCGGTAGCCGGCCGAATAGAGCGTTCCGTCGAGAAACACTCCGCTGCCGGTAACGGTGTCCAGCGGATGTGTCCAAGCCTCTTCCAACGTGATCTTTTGACCTTCCGCTCGCAGCCGATACAGCCGCCCTAGCTCCGTAAACGGAGTGACGTAGTAGACGGCCCCCGCTCCGTAGATCGGCGTGCTGATATTCGTCCCGAAGCGGTTCTTCAGCGGCACCCGCCAAACCAGGTCGCCGCTATCCGCGTCGGCGCCGAATCCGTGCGATGCCGAGCAATGGGCGATCAGCCGCCGCCCGCCGTAGCGGAACAAGATCGGCGAGCTGTAGGCCGTTCGATCGTCGCCGGGATTCTCGGTCGTCCAAACCGTCTCGCCGGTTCGCTTGTCGAGCGCCGCCATCAAGGCTTTCTTACCGCCCGGGGTAGCGATCACGCGCGGCCCATCGACCAAGAGGCACTCGCTCAACGCCCATTGGATATTCGAGCCTTCGAACCGTTCGAGGATCTCCGCGGCCCAAATCTCCTTGCCCGTTGCCGCATCGAGACACGCCAATCGCCCGTGCGCGTTGAGGTGGTAAAGTCGCCCCTCGGAATACGCGCAGGCTGCCCTGGCGCCGGGAAAGGCTTCTTCCCATGCCTTGCCGTTGGCGGCTTGCCACTGCAGCCTTCCGTCGACGTCGAATGCCCAGATCACCAGGTCGCCTTCGATGTCGCCGGTGATGTAGATCCGGCCGTTGACGACAATCGGTGACGACCACCCCTTCCCCAGACCATCCCTCTCCCAGAGCAATGCGGGGCCAGGAACAGGCCACTCCTTCATTAAACCCTTCTCGTCCGAGATCCCGTCGCGATACGGACCGCGCCACTGAGGCCAGCCGGGTTCGGTCGAAGCGATCAACTCGTCGGCGTGCGGCAGCGAGGCAGGCGATTGTGCCGCCGCGCCGGCGATCCAGACCAGGCCAAGAATCAGGCATACCAGCCGGTCTCGGGCCGGAACGGTCTTTTGGGTAAACGTAGGCATCTCTCGCTTGTGCTCCGCAGTCGGGCGTGGCAAGGCTGGACGGGTGTCTCACGGGTGGGAATATGATTGTAGGGCGCGGGGCGTTCGGTTTCCAGCGCTGCGAAAAGACTTCAGTTTGAGGCCGGATCCTCCGGAACAAGATGGGGGTGGTGTTCGCCCAGCCACTTGGTCAGCTTTTCACGTAAGTGTGCGGCAAGCGAAGCGACTTCCTGAGCCTCCTTATCGGAGGTGGAGCCCGCCCTCTCGTAATCGCTGACGTTGCGCTTCTTGCGAAACGCGTCCAACTGGCCGATCGTAGCGCTGTCCAACCCGATGGTGAATTCCAGTGAGTGAATGGCGCGGTGGTGGTGCGACTCGCGTGTTGTGCGATAGCCGTCGGCGGCAAGGGCCGCGACGGCCACCTGCATAGCAGCATTGTAGGCGATGCCCAACCGCCAATCGGCGCTGAGTTCCGGAATGTGGCAGTCGCGAAGGTCTCGGTCGATGACATTGAGAAGATCCGCGATTTCTTCTCGGCTCGTCTCATGCTCCGTCAGCCAAGCATTCCGCGCCCAGTCTTTCAAGCTCATGCTGGTCCCCGATCAGGAAGATCTTGTCTTGTTTCAGAATGCTGCGAATAAAGTGATGGCCGCCGCGCCACTTCGACTGGAACTCCGTCGGTGAGTAGACAACCGGGTTCAATTCACGACGCAAATTCTGCTGGGCGTCTGCCAATGCACCGACGACTTCCATAAAGGCAACATCGCCAACAACAGCCAAGTCGATGTCGCTCCCGCGACTCTGCTTCGCCCGGGCAACGGAACCAAACAGGAAAGCAACGGTGATTCGATCGCTCAGCGAGGTCAGAGCAGTGCGGAGCACATCGGCCACCCCCGCCGTCTTGACAATGATGCCCTTAAGTTCCTCGAAGACCGGGCATACCTCGCTTGCCTGAAAATGCACCCGCTTGCTCCGGACGGTGCGCTGCACGATTCCTGCTTCCGTCAGCTGCTTCAGCGCCCGTTGCACCGCACCAACCCCGCCCCCGCAAGCCCGGACGATCTGCCTTAGGTAAAAGCTCTCATCTGGGTGGCTGAAAAGCAGTGCCAATATGATCCGGTGGTTCTTGCTGAACAGCGCGGATGCAATACGGTCATCCTGGGAATCTGTACTCATAACTGGTACAAGTGTACCATTTATTGGTACAAAACGCAATCGCCCCGAACGTTTGTCAATTAGCCCCCCGACAGTTCCGTAATTCCTGCAACATCCGGCTACCGGTTCTGGAAAGGAAGAGGAAAGAAGAATTCCCCCAAACCGTTATATCGCTGGGATCTTTACGCCCAGAGGGCAGGGACGGATTTTCCAAAACCGAATCGGAGGGTGTACCATGCGACACTTTCTCATGCCTCGATTTATCGCGGTTTCCGCGGCCATCGCGGCCGCCCTGCTCGGCCCGCCCGACGCCGTTTTTTCGGCGGAATCTTCCCCCCTACCGCTCAAGGAGATCTATGCGGAAGCCGAACGACGGCGTGCTGGTCCGCAGACGGTTGTCGAGGCGGCGGAGAAGTACAAGGAGGTGATCGAGATCCACCGCGAAAACGAGAAGTGGTATCGTTTGGCGCTCCAGCAACTTGCGCGATCTTATCAGGATTCCGCCCGAACCGAAGAGGGGGTGCGGTACTTCGTCACATTGGCACTGGAAACCACCGCAACGGATAAGCAAGACGTCTTGCGGGAAATCCTCGCCGCCTACCGCCTCAAGCATCCCGACGTTTTCCAGAAGATCGTCACCGAAATGGGGCTGGGGGCGGGACCGCAACCACGTACCCTCCGTCCGATGCCTTCCGAGGAGCTTTCCCAGGCGATCCTGCAGCGAGACGATCAAGAACTGCGTGAAAAGAGCCTCGACAAGTTGCAACAGATGCTGGCGGCCGACGCGCCGGCAACGGAGAAGAAGCAGGCGTTGGCCACGCTATTGTCGTCGCTGGCGGCGAAGTTCGACCGAGCGCCCTTCCGCCGCCTCGTTCTCCCGCTGCTCGATTCGGACGACGACGCCATCCGGGCGATGGCCCTGCGATCGCTTCCGGCACTCGAAACGCCGGCCGGCGAGTTGAGCCGAATTGTTCCGCTGGCCGAAGACGAATCGCCGCAGGTGCGGATGCATGTCGGCCTGGCGCTGATTCAGATCGGAAAGGGTCAGCACAAAGAGGTGGTCATCCCGGCCCTGACGACGCTGCTTGAAGACAGCGATCCGGCGGTGATCGAACAGACGATCCGATCGATGTGGGGCCAATACTCGTCGCCCGAGTTCGATGCCTTGCTCATCGAACTCTCCCGCAATCCGCGTTACCACCACAACGTCGTCTATTTCGGCCTCAGCACCATGCGGCCCAAGAGCGTGGCCGTGTGTCGCCGACTCGTGGAAGAACTGGATGATCCCGACTGGAACAACAGCGGCCGCGCGGCGTGGGGGCTCACCTACGGAGTGGAGGACGAAGCCAGGAAGTTGGCGGAAGAAGGGCTGCTCAAGGCGTTGCCCGA
This sequence comes from Rhodopirellula sp., assembly GCA_012728855.1. Lineage (GTDB taxonomy): Bacteria > Planctomycetota > Planctomycetia > Pirellulales > Thermoguttaceae > JABWBD01. The sequence goes on from JAAYEH010000476.1 coordinate 24,666, forward strand.
GGAAACCAACGCCTACACGCGCGGCCAGCAGTTCCGCGCTTTGGGCAACGTGGCGACCGAGCAATCGCGCGCCTATCTGGCCAAAGTCGCCGACTCGGAACTGGAGACCGAAGAGTGCCGCAAAGCGGCGTGGGCGATCTTGAGCAAGCTCGACAGCAATCGGTCAACATCGGTGAAGGAATAATCGTCTTTGTTACTCAAACTGTAAACGGAGTTGAAAAGGGGATTGGCTCCGAGCGTGGTTCTGGCCCGGAATTGCCGAGGAAACGCCTGCCGCTCGGTGCCTGTCCCCTTTTCAACGGGCCATCGAGTTGGTCCGCTCAGGAAAGGGAACAGGCACCGTCGCGGCAACCTCCAACCTAGAGCCTTCCCAAAACCTTGGCGGAGAGGGGGACAGGCACATTTTGCTCCGAAGACTCCGCAAAATGAGCCAGTCCCCGGCGGTTTTGGGATAGGCTCCTAGCGGAAAACCTCCATTTGCGGCGGAGCCAGTCCCCTTTCCCGGGCTGCCGCACTTACAGTTTGAGTTATTAAATCGTTTTCCGCATGCGCTGGATCTTCAAGTCGGAGAGCGTCATGATGCCGGCCTTCCTGGACCAAGTGGCCGGTGACGTTGTTGGCCACGTGGCTGTTTCGCGCCTGGCTGCGCTTGCCCGACAGAGGTTTCGGCTACCTCTTCACCTTCACCTCTGGTTTCAGGTGCCGGTCGAAAAACTCCCAGGTGGCGTCGACCGCTTTCTTGCCCTGCTCCCCTCCGAATCCGTGTCCCTGCCCCTCGAACACCATCAACGTATGCGAGGCCCCAACGGCCTTCATCTTTTCGTCGAGCATCTTGGCTTGCTCGACCGGCACGAGAGTGTCTTGATCCCCGTGAAGCGTCAGGACCGGTGGATCATCCTTGCTGACGTAGGTGATCGGACTGGCGGCCTTGTATCGCTGACCGGCTTCGGCTGGCGTTCCCCCCATGAACAAGCGAAAGATCCAATCCACGGAACTCGTCTCGTAGCACGCTGCCATGTCGGTTGGGCCATAAACGTTGACCACAGCCTGCACCCGACTGGATTGCTCGGAATTGCCCCCTTCTCCCTCCAGGCCCGATGCAGGATCGGTGAGCCCCACAAGCAGCGAAAGATGCCCGCCGGCCGAACCACCCGTCACCCCGATCCGGCCTGGATCGACGTGATATTTCTTCGCATTGGCACGCACCCAGCGGATCGCCGCCTTGGCGTCGTGGATCTGTGCCGGAAAAATCGGAGTGGCGGTGGTGGTCTCTTTCTTCGCCTCATCATACTGCATCAGCCGGTAGCTGATGGCAGCCGCCACGTAACCTCTCTTGGCGACGATCTGGATCGGACCCCGATAAACCTGCCGATTGCCCTTCGACCAGCCTCCTCCATGAATGAACACGATGGCCGGAAACGGGCCTTCGCCCTGCGGTCGAGCCAGGTCCAGTTTCAGTTCGGTGTCGCGCACCGTTGCATAGGTAATGCCTTCCTCGACGACAACCTCGGCGCAGCGGGCTGCGGCGTTGGTCAAGCAAATCGCGGTAAATGCCACCGCAGGCAACGTAATCGAGAGACCAATGGCTCGCCTCATGACAGTCCTCTGTTGTTTCGGATAAGGTCGGTGAAGCCAATTCAAGCCGCCGGCTGCAATCAACGGGGAAGAGCTTGGCCGGGATGAACTCGAGTATGGCCCGGCGACGCGATGTTCATGCGGCAATTATCCGGATCTGCCGGGCATCAGATCCTCGATAAGCACGCGGATTTGCCTGTGGCCTGGCGCGGGCAGGATCAACTCCTGGTCCGGCGAAAGCGTGGTCAGGCGCCCATAACGTCCGTTTCCGGCCAGGGGTTGCGTATATACCTCGGCACAGCGCTGCGGCAAGTTCAGGATGATGTATTGGGGCAGGCCGCTGTCGGCATAGATCTGCTGCTTGACCGTCCGGTCACGGTGCAGTGAAGCATCGGCCACCTCGATGACGCATAAGACATCGTCAGCGGCGGGATGCCGCTGGTCGTAATCCTCCTCCTTGCCGTTGACGATTGCGCCATCCGGTTCGGGTTCGTTGAAAGGGGGCAGGGTGATGGGCTGCTGCGTCTGCAGGAAGCAGCTTAGGGGCTGAAGTTGTGCGATGCGTTTCGCAAGCCGTCGGACCACCGCCGCATGCTCATGTCCAACTGTCACAGGATCCTCTCCCGTTGCGCTGCGGTTCTTGAGAACCAAGTGCCCTTGGAGCAACTCATACGGCTCACCTTCGGGCAACACGCCGCCTGCGATCAGTTGATGATACTGCCCGACGCTCAACAACCAGAGTTGGGCCCGCTCATCGACCAGCTCTCGTAGTGTCTCGATGCTCATTACGATCCTCCGGCCCCATTATACCGCAAGCCGTCCCACAAAAGCAGCACCGCCGCGGATGGCGGGGCACGCCGTGAGATGCAGGGCATCATGTCCGGCACCTTGCAAAGGGAACGCCTCTCCTGGCTTGTCCGTTGCCGCGTGCGAGCTTCGGCGTTGGTCGGAGAGTGACCGGGCTATCCCTATCGTTGACATCCATCGGGGGGAGCGTTATGTTGATGGAGGATTCGCTTCGCATTGGCTTCTCTTCCCAATAATCCCATCTGGGGTTCCCGGCCGTGTCGATCCAATTGGCCACCACCGAGCGAGTAGCGCTCGCAAAGCGTCACTACTACGAGTGTTGCCTTTGCGAGCATCGCTGCCGGGTTCGCCGGACGGCCGAGCGGCAAGGCCGGTGCCGAGCGGCTGCAGAAGCCCATGTCTACCGCCACCGCATCGAATGGGGGGAGGAGTTGGAGCTGATCCCCTCGCACTTGTTCTACCTCTCCGGATGTGACTTGCGGTGCGACTTCTGCATCGGGGGCGCCGATGCGTTCGACGCGTCGCGTGGACGTACACTCAGCGGCGTCTGGCTGGCGGAAGCGGTGAATTGGGGAACAAGACACGGGGCAAGGAACATCCAATGGGTGGGAGGCGAGCCAACAATTCACCTGCCCGCAATTCTCGAGGCGATGGCCGCTTGTGAGGATCTGCCGCCGGTTGTGTGGAAATCGAACTTCCACGGAACCCCGGCTGCATTTGACCTGCTTGATGGAATCGTCGATGTCTACGTCGCCGACTTCAAATTCGGAAACAACGGCTGCGCCCGCCGACTGGCAGGAATCCAGCAGTATGTCGAGATCGTCACCCGGAACCTCGCGATCGCTGCCGGGCAGGCGGATCTGATCGTACGGCATCTCCTCATGCCCGGACACGACGAGTGCTGCTTTCGCCCGGTCGTCCAGTGGATGGCAGAGCATCTGCCCGCCACGAAATTCAGCATCCGCGACGGCTTTCTTCCCAGGTGGCGGGCTGCGCGCCATGCGGAACTGGCACGGCCGTTGCCGATCGATCGAAGCGATTGGGCGCGGCATCTCGCGCTGGAACACGGACTGCGCCTGGTTCGCTAGGGGAAACCGTTTGCAACACGAAGACGAAACAAGCATGACCGAGATCACGATCCTGCCCGACGGCCGCATTTGCATCTTCGGCCTGTCGCGAGAGGTGCTCGAAGTCCTCGATGCCGCCGAACTGGCCGACACGGCGGTGAAACAGCGACTGGCTCTCCTCCGCCGCACCGACGCGCCTGCGGGAATCGAAGAAAGAATGTCCCCATGAACGATCAACCTCCCAAGTCTGTCGCGGCGGCATCTCCTCCCCCCGGCGCGAAGCGGATCCGCAAGCCCTCGGCTGTCCGGCGACTTTCGGCAGCCGAGGAGATGGAAGTCCTGATCCGGGCCCGCTACCCGATCATTTACGTCCAGACATGGGAGGAGGAGCGGGTCGAACTTTGCCTGCGCAAGATCGCCGAGCAGCGCGAGAAGCAGCTCTTCGTCTGGACGGTGACGCAGGGGGTGGTGAAGTCCGGCGCCGAGCCGCAGCGGTCCAACGTCCGCTCGGGCAATACCACCGATCCGATCGCCGCGTTGGACGCCGTGATCGAACAGGTCCAGCCCGCCATCTACTTGTTCAAGGATTTCCACTGTTTCACTGAAGACAACCGCTGCAACCTCACGGTGATCCGCCGGCTTCGCGACGTGGCCTATCATCTCCGCGACACCTACAAGTCCGTCGTCATCACATCGCCGCTGATGCGGATTGCGCCGGAACTGGCCAAGGACATTACCGTGGTCGAGTTCGGTCTCCCGGGCGTCGAGGACTTCAACACGCTGCTGGACCGGATCATCGACGACGTGCAGGGCAATCCGCAAGTTCGGGTCGACTTGCCGCCGGACGGTCGCGAGCGACTGCTCGACGCCGCGCGCGGGCTAACGCTCAAGGAGGCCGAAAACGTCTTTGCGAAGACCCTTGTGCTCGACGGCAAGCTCGATGCCGACGACGTGAGTGTGGTCTTCAGCGAGAAACAGCAGATCATCAAGAAAAGCGGCCTGTTGGAATACTATGAAACCCAGGAGCGGTTTGCCCACGTCGGCGGGCTGGACAATCTCAAGGCCTGGCTGGCGAAACGGAGCATCGCCTTCACCAACCGCGCCGCCCGCTTCGGCCTGCCGGCCCCGCGCGGGGCGTTGCTCTTGGGAGTGCAGGGATGCGGCAAGAGCCTCTGCGCCAAGGCGGTGGCCGGGCTCTGGAAGCTCCCGCTCTTGCGGTTCGACATCGGCAGGATGTTTGCCGGGCTGGTCGGGTCGAGCGAGGAGAATATCCGCCGCGCGATTCAGACGGCCGAAAGCGTGGCTCCGGCGATCCTCTGGGTCGACGAGATCGACAAGGCCCTGGCCGGAAGCGCCGGCTCGGCGTCGAGCGACGGAGGCACGGCGTCCCGCGTCTTCGGTACGCTGTTGACCTGGCTATCCGAGAAGACGGCCCCCGTCTTCGTGATCGCCACGGCCAACGACATCAGCCATCTGCCGGCGGAGCTGTTGAGGAAGGGGCGGCTCGACGAGATCTTCTTCGTCGATCTTCCCACGGAGTCGGAACGCCTCGATATCCTGCGCATCCATTTCGCCCGCCGAGGCCGCGACCCCAAAGATTTCGACTTGGATGTGCTGGCCCGGCTGAGTGAAGGCTTCAGCGGGGCGGAGATTGAAGAGGCGATCGTGTCGGCCTTGTTCGACGCCTTTAGCCAGCAGACGGAACTCAACACGGAGCACGTTCGCCAGAGCCTGGTGGAAACAGTTCCGCTGTCACGGACGATGAACGAGGAACTCAATCGGCTCCGCGGTTGGGCGCACGGCCGCGCGCGGCCCGCCTCGGGAAAACTGGCGGAAACGGCGGAGGTAACCCGCCGCAAGATCGAATTGTGAGAATGAGAAGAGGTCGCGGATTGCCAACAGGGGCGGCGCCGCGGCATAGTCCACTCGCCCCGTAAGGAGGTGCCTGCCATGAGTTCCGTTGTTGTCGTAGCACCGATCATCATCGCCAACTGGCCGGCGATCACGGCGGCGGTAACCGCGGCGGTCGCCACCATGGGCTTTGCCGTCGCTCGCCAGGGCGCCGAGGAGCACCAGGCCGCTACGACCCGCGAGGAGATCGAGGTCGAGGACAGCGAGATTCTCGAAGCGGCGGCCGGAACCGACCGGGAACTGGTTGTCGAGCGCGACGGACTTCGAGCGGTCTTTCGCCGCGACGCGCGCGGCGCCCTGCGGGTCTGCATGGAAGGCAACGGCTATTCCAAGGCCCAGATGCGGCAGATCGGCCAGGACTTGATCGACCGGGTAACCCAGCAGTATGTGTATCATCGCGTCGTCACCGAGCTGAAGAACCGCAAGATGAACATCGTTGATGAAGAAGTCACCGAGGACCGTACCGTGAAGATCCGGGTCCGCAACTGGTAAGGAATTGTCATGCCCAAAGAAGAACTGGAAATCGAAATCAGCCCCTCGGGCAAAGTCACCATGCGGACAATCGGGATCAAAGGTTCGCGGTGCTTGGATTATGCCGATCTGCTCGCCCAGATCGTCGGACGGGAGGAATCGCGGCAGTTGACCAGCGAGTACTACCAGGCGGAAGCCACCGTCGGCCAACAGAGCCATGTGAAGCAGCGCAGGTAGCCATGCAGTGCCCCAGTTGCCAGTTCCAGAACATGCCGGGCGTTGCGGTCTGCGGCCAATGTGGATCGCGGCTCCAGTTGAGCGGCGTGGCGATCGCCGTCCATCCGCCCCGAGCCGGACGGTGGGAGAAACGCTTCCACCGCTGGCTTCCCATCGGACGATACCACGCCCTCTTCGACCAACTTCGCGCCGCCGTCTCCGCAGCCACGCCCGATCTCGAAGCGGAAATTGGTCGGGGCGCTCTCTTGCGTATCGTCGTTCCGGGCTGGCCGCAGATCTTTGCCGGCCAAACTGCCCGAGGCCGGCTGTTTTTCGCATTGTATCTGGCGACGCTGCTCGGAGGGCTGCTTTTCGCCGGCACGCCTGTCGGCGGCATCCTGTTGGGCCTGGCTCTGGCAACCCACGCGTCGTCGATTCTGGATGTGGTCTACCGCGGCACGCACGATACCCCGTCTCGCATCGTCTACTCGGCGGCCTTTCTCCTGCTGGTCGGAATCGCGGTGTACCTCCCCGTCACCTGGGCGGTCACGCGTGTCGCGCTGCCGCGGCGGATCCTGCAGGATGTGCCGCCATTTGCCGCGGGAGACGTCGTCCTCTGCAACCAGATCGCCTATCGCAGCGGTCCGGCGGACGTGGGCGATGTCGTGCTCTATCTCCCGCCGCAGTTGCGGTTCCAGCGGCTCGAGCGATATATGGCCTACTATCAATTCGCCGGAGAACGCATCGACCGCGTCCTCGCCCGGGGCGGCCAGCGGGTCGAGTGGCGGCAGCGGCGGTTGTGGGTGGACGGTGTGCCCATGCCGTGGACGCCGTTGAATCCCGATGTGCTGCCGCCGCAGCTCAACTTGACGGTGCCGGCCGGCAGCCTCCTTATCCTTCCGACCACCGGTCTGCCCCAGAATTTCTCGCCGACGGCGGCGGAATGGCAGCAGTTGGGTGTGGTGCCGGCCGGGAGCGTGCTTGCGAGGGTCTACTTGCGCTACCAACCTCTCAGCCGTTTTTGGATCATCCGTTAGGGAGTTTCATGCCGCGATTTGACAAGCTGGAATTCGGCCGCGAACCCGAAAAAGACTCCCCGTCGCCCAAGCCCGCCTCGCGTCGGCGCGACGCCGACTACTGGGTCCAGCAGGCCGATGAGAATCGCCGCGACGGGCTCTATGAAAATGCCCTGCGGTTCTACTCCCGTGCCCTGGAAATGGACAAGTCGCTCGTGCCATGCTGGCTTGGGCAAATTCGGATGCTCATCCATTTGGAAGAATACCGGCAGGCGGAGCTGTGGAGCCGAACCGCGCTGGAACTCTTTCCCGGCAATGCCGGCCTGCTGGCCGGACGAGCCCAGGCGTTCTGCCGGATGAAACAGATCCGGCGAGCGCACGAGCTGTGCGACGGGGCCCTTCAGCAAGATCCGAAATCGGCCTATGTGTGGCTGGTTCGCGGCGAATTGATGGTGGCCGGCCGCCAGGAGATCGACCGGCACTGCTTCGACAGCGCCCAGCAACTCGACTCCGACTGGCTGGTGCCGCTGGAGATCGCGCTGGTCTACCTCGACTATCACAACCCCGCCAAGGCGATGGCCCGCGCGCGGCGGGCGGTGGACAGCGCTCCCGACCGCCACTATCCCTGGTACGTGCAAGGGCTCTGCCAGCAGCAGTTGTCCTTGGACGCGCAGGCCCGCGAGAGTTACCGCAACTGCCTCAACCTCAACCCGCGAAACGCCGACGCCGAGCGGCATCTCGCTGAACTTGCCGGGCAGCACTGGTCGCCGCTGGCCGTCCTCCGCAGGCTGCTCGCCGGATTTCGCAGCCCGGCCCAATGATCGACTTGACCTAATCCCCTCGCGTGACATCGATGACGACGGACTGGACCCTCGACAAGATTTTAAAAGGCGCCCGCCGCTTCCAAGCGAGCGACATTCACTTGGTTCGCGGTGTGTCGCCGGTCTTTCGCATCAACGGGGAAATCCGTCCGATCGACGGGCCGCCGCTGGACGTTGCGACGTTGAACCGCTTGCTGGACGAACTGCTCGACGTGCAACAGCGCGAACGGTTCGAGCGGGAATGGGGACTCTGTTTTTCCCGATTCTGGGAGGGCGTGGGACGGTTCCGGGCGACGCTCTATTACCATGCCCGCTGTCCGGAGATGGCTATCCGGCTCTGCGAGACCAGCATCCGCTCGGCGGAGAATCTCGGCTTGCCGCCGGTCATCGAGGAGCTGACGCGTTTGCCCAACGGCCTGATCCTGGTCACCGGGCCGACCGGCGTCGGAAAGACGACGACGCTGAACATGATGATCGAGACGATCAACCAGGAGCGCCGCGCCAAGATCATCACCATCGAGGATCCGGTGGAATACGAGCACGAGAACTGCCGCAGCATCATCGTGCAGCAGGAGGTGCAGACCGACGTTCCCTCCTTCAGCGTCGCTCTGGTCAATGCCCTCCGACAGGATCCCGACATCATCGTGATCGGCGAGATGCGGAACCTGGAAACCATCGAGACCGCCTTGATCGCGGCGGAGACCGGCCACCTCGTAATCGCCACATTGCACACCCCCGACTCCGTGCAGACGATCCAACGGATCCAGAGCGTCTTTCCGGCCAGCCAGCAGAACATGATCAACGTGCAACTCGCCAACAGCCTCCAGGCCATTTTCGCCCAGAAGCTTCTGCCGCGGGCAAACGGCGACGGCCGCGTGGTGGCCTGCGAGATCTGCGTGGCCACGCTGGCCGTGCGGAACAAAATACGCGAGCAGCAATCGCACCAGCTCTACAGCGAGATGCAATCCGGCCGCAAGCATCATATGCAGACGATGGACCATGCGCTTTTGGATCTCTACCTCCGCGGCGAGATCAGCTACGACGTCGCACTGAGCAACGCCCGCGAACCCGACTCGATCCGAAAACGGATCTCCGAACCGCCGCGAAATGACAATCGGTGAACTCCACCTTGTTTCTCCTTGACCGGAATCGAGTATCATGCAAGAGAGGTGATTCTGCTCGGAGAAAGAGGCCTTGCCGATGCATGATTGGACCAAGGTCGAGGCCGGGGTTTTCCACGCGTTTCATCACCAGTGGATTTCCGAGATCTCGCGTGCCTTGAACCGGGGCTTGCGTCGGTGCGGTGTTTCGCGCACGATGATGGCGGTGAACCGCTCGTCAATGTTCAGACAACAAAGGGATCCCACGATGAAACGACGGCTCGATTCCGAACAGCCCAGTGAGTGTAGCTGCGGGTGTGACCGCAGGGATTTCCTTTCCGCCATGGGCATGGCGGCCGGAACGCTCGCGCTAGCCCCTCTCACCGCGAAGGCAGGCGAACCCGGACCGCTCCGGCAGAAAACCGCGGCGGTCGTCCGCGCGGTCTTTCTCTATCCGCCCTCGCAGACCTTCGGCGGTCCCGACGGCTGGTGGAGCTGGCCCGGCAACGATTTCGATGCGGAGAAACGTCAGGAACAATACGCGGCCGAACTGGCACGGGTGGCCGAAAAGCTGGGCATCTCGATCGTTTGCGACGGCCCAGCCGTTGCCAGCGCCGCCGACGCGCAGCGCGTCGCCGGCGAGCTTGGCGCCGCCAAGCCCGACGGCCTGCTTGTAATCATGTTCTATAACCGCAGTCTGGGTGAGGCCGACTTGCTTTTGAAAACCGCCGAGGATTTGGGCATCCCTGCCGTGTTTTTCGTGGGGCTGGGCGTCAAGCATGGCCCGGTGAGCCATTACCGCCGGCCGGGCGTGTACTTCATCCAGTCGCTCGACAACCTCCAGGCGATCGAGTACGGCATGAGGATGATCCACGCCAAGAAGCGGATGGGCCAGAGCCGACTGCTCAGTATCACCGAAGCCCCGGAACCTCGCGAGGGGACGGAGCCCTTTCTCGGTACGACCATCCGCGTCATTCCCTTCGCCCGCTACGCCGACACGTTTCACAGCGTGCCGATCGGTGAAGAGGGCAAGGCGCTGATCGAATCGGTGAAGGCTGGAGCCAAGGAGATCCGCGGCATCGCCCCCGAAGCGTTGGAAAACGCCGCCCGCGCCCACTTGGCCATCAAGAAACTCCTCGCCGACGAGCAGGCTGACGGCGTGACGATGAACTGCCTGAAACGCGGCATGCTCAAGCCGTGCATCAGCTTCGCCACTCTCAATGGGCAACTCGTTCCCGCCGCCTGCGAGAACGACCTGCCCGCCGTCTACACCCAGTTGCTCGGTCAGCTACTTACCGGGCGGCCGGGCTTCCAGCACAATCCCTGCTACGATACGGAGAAAAACCACTACTACGCCTCGCACTGCACCTGCCCGACGAAAGTGTACGGCCCCGAAGGAACCGACCTGCCGTATCTGTTGCGGCGTTTCGCCCACACCAACGAAGGAAGCTGCGCGATCCAGGTCTTCTGGAATCCCGGCGACCCGGTCACGATGGTCCGGTACTACCCCGGCGATCCGCCCGCGTTGGACGTTTACGCCGGCAAGGTGGTCGCATCGCATCCGATGCCGCCGGCCGCCGGCTGTACGACGAACGTCGAGATCGAACTGACCGACCGTGACGACGCCTGCATGGTCCGCGGCCACCACAACCTGCTTTTCTGCGGCGACTATGCCCGGCAGTTCCGGCTATTCACGCAGCTTTACAGGATGAAGCTCGCCGACAGCGGTTTCCGCGGGCCGTGGCCGATGTAACGCGCCCCGCAGAAACAAGACCATATCTTAGCAGCCCGGCTGCAATCATCAGGTCCGACGATGGCGTACGCCAACGGAATTGAAGTGCAGTCGAAATACGCGACTTGGACGAAGCCGCAGCGTGGTCCGTTGTTGGGCGGCATCTTCATTGGCCAGCGCTGCAAGATCGAAATCAACCGCAACAAGTTCACCACCAATCCGCCGGACTTCGTGAAGATCAGCGTTCGTCCAGGGAACCAACAACGAGGCCGAACGGACACGTCACCAGGCGCCCTAGGCAATATTCCCCAAAGGCTCGCTCACGACCTCTGTTGTGGCTGTACTGCAAGCCGATTCGCTATGCGATCGGGACCGAGTGGCAAAGAACGCTGGATATTGCCGGCGGCCGTTTTGAAATCTGGGGTGAAGAGGCCGTGTGTGTTAATCACGGCCAGATCAACCCGGCGAATGACCGCCTGGCGCTTTGCGCGCACGAGACTCGCTGGACAGACAGCGCTGGCGTCGAACATCGCATTCGGAATGTCGACGGCGTGTATCCGCGGCTGCTGCTGGTCGAACCGGAGGGACGCCGGCGCGTGATTCCGCCGATGAATAACTACGCGACTCACGAACACTGGGCGGTCGACGGCCGGGGCTTCTACTACTGCAGCCATGGCGATGAGTACGGCGTGATTTACTACGACCTGGCCAGCGGCAAGCAGCAACGACTGGCGCCGGTCCGGGCCTCGCACACGACCATGACGGCCGACAAGAAGTACTTCACCTACGACCACAACGTGGGGCCGTGGTATCGCGGTTGTGCCTGGCAGATCGGCTTCTACAACGCGGCGAGCAAAAAAGAAGCGTTCCTCTACAATGCCTTGCCGGCGGGATCAGGGATCGGCCGGACGATGTCCTTTACCGTTCTTCCCTCTGTGATCCTGCGGAACCTCGCCAAAGCGAGTTTCGAGAATGGCCAGAATGTCCGCTTGGACCGTCGTCCGAGTGTTCTCGGCAACGAGTTCTTGAGTCAACGGGGACTCGATCATGACCTGCCTGCCTCCCAAGGTATTCAACAACCTGCCCAGTAATCCAGTATCATTATACCGCAAACCGGTCAACACCTGGGTGACCGCGAGCAAGTTGGCCTTCTCCCCCACGGGAGCGCGCTCTTCGCTGCGCATCACGGTTTGTTCCTCCCGATCAATCCCAACCGCGTCCGTTAAGCCGCTTCGAGGTTCTACTCTCGCAGTGCTCCGGCCCGCGCCAGGTTCAGCTCCAACAGCTTCCCCAGCAATTTCTCATCCGAAATCCCCGGCTCCCATCCATACGCCGCGAACACCGCTTCGTCCAACCGCCGGTGCGCCAGTTCCAGCCAGGTGGGCCGCTGGTTGTCGAGGTTGGTGAGCGTCCGCTTCTTGAGTTCCTTTGCCGCGTCTTCGTCGCATGGGACGAGGCGCGGATACCGCGCGGTGCCGATGCCGCGGGTGTTGGGCTTGTGGACATAGCGGGACCAGGGGCCGTCGACCGAGCCGGGGAATTCCAGGATCTCCTCCCGCACCCACTCCGGCGGATTCAGGCAGTTGCTCCGAAGCCGGGTCTGAGAACGAGCCGCGTCCCCTTGCTCCGTCCTCCATCTCCGTAGCGAGAGCCGGGTGCCCCAAAACGTCGTTTTCGCGTGCGACTCTTCCGTCCGCCAATCGAATCAAGAGATACCCTGATTCCCGGCGCGAGTTCGATCTCATTCGGCATCTCTCGCCATTCTTCGTCACTGATGAAGTCATTTCCCATCCACCGGCAAAGATCTTCTAAATCACGGAGACGCAAGACTTGCCCGAATTGACTTGCCGCCCATTCCGCGTCGGCTGTAAAATGAGTATTCGTCACGACCAAGCCGAATTGAAATCTGGTCTTTGAACACGTAATAGCCCCGATGAAGTCACGTACATCGGCAACGGCGGTATGGCGGTTCATGACGCGATGGTGCTTGACTTGTGCAGCAATTAAAAACGGGAAGGTTACACATCTCTTCGGCCACGCCAGGATATCAATGCCACCATCCTTTCTGTTGGTGTTTCCCACAAGCTTTACGCCGAGCCCCATCGCGTGAAGCCTTTCTGCGACAAGTTTTTCGAATTGGGCGGGCGTCAAACAGCACAACTCAGTTGGATCGGCAAGGAGACGCGAATAGAGGATTGGAGTAAAGCGAATCAATCTGACGCATCGCCCGCTATCCGTCTCATACGTCTCCGCGACTCCTTCGTAAACCTCTTGCCGGTGTACCGGCACCTCATACGGTGCCTCGATGCCGAGACGAGTTCTGCCGCCACGAATTTGGACGACAGACACGTGGACGTCCTCGCCAATAATAACTCCGTCTCCCAGTTTGCGCCAGATATAGATCATTGCAATACGCCGGTAACGGGACGACAGTTGCACTAGAAACGGATCAGTGGTGCTCCGCTGCAATTGTCCGGTTGGAATTCTTAATCCATAGGACTTCCGTTTTTCTCGATTTCTTTCGCCCCCCGGCAGCATGATTGGCAATATCGAAGTCGATGCGCCGCCATGAGCCAAACAACTCATCGTATAGGGGCGACGGATACCCGCTCAGTACCACGGCGGCTTGGCAGTCATTCAACGCCGCCGCAAGCTCACAGTGATCTCGCTCGGACATCTCAACGCCATAGACATCGCGGCTGTTGGCGTCTCGCGTCTCGTGAAGATACGGAGGGTCGCAGTAGATGAGTGTCTCGGGGCCGTCAAAACGCCCGATAGCCGCAAGAGCAGGCTGGTATAGGATTTGCACCCTCTTGAGCCGTTCGATGATTTCGGGCAGTTGATCAATTGCGGTCCACCAAGCGTTTACATCACCTGCCATGCCCCCTCTCGCGCGCGAGGTCGTATAGCTCCAGGTTTTGCCCTTGCCGCCGAACGACTGACGCCAGCGCACGAAATCGCGGACAGCGCGATCGAGATCCGTAGCATCCGGCGGACAGACGGCGGCGTCCTCGAACTCCTTCTGGCTATACGGGATGAATTGCACCCGCGACACGAACTCCTCGCCTTGCTGTTGAAGAACACGAAACAGCCGAGTGATGCGCAAATCGAGGTCGTTGTAGGCTTCCACATCGACTGGAGCCTTGTTCAAGAGAACAGAAGCTGCGCCGCCAAAGGGCTCCAGGTATACCCGGTGCGGTGGGAAATGGCTGATGATTCGATCGGCGAGATAGTGCTTGCCTCCGTGCCACTTGACGGGTGGCCGAAGCCGCGTCTTCATCGGTTGAGGGCCTGTGTTCTTCGCACGCATCAGGCAGCCGTTCGTTGATAGTTGAGCAGCGGATGAAGCTTCTTAATCAGCAGAAGTTCCGCGGATTGTCTCGACGCACGAAGCACACCCGGCATCTCGGCAACAGACAGGTCAAGTTGTCCGTGGTCCCAAAGCCATCCTGGCAGTCCCCGCGAATCACTCACGTCCATATGACGTTCGATCCGACGCTGCAAGTTGTCGGTATGACTCAGGAAGACCGGCGTATCTCCGCTTGAGAACAAGTAGATGCCGTTCGTCTGCGGCAGCGAGGATGCCTTGATCCGGGGCACGCTGCACAGCAAACGCAACTCAGGAACGTCTATTGCCGCCAGACTGTCCTTGTTCAGCCTCCCTGCCTTACGCATCCCCAGGGCGACCCAGCGGTATTGAAGCGATGTGTATCCGGGGGCAAGACGCATTGCCTGCTCGTCGAATTCGCGCGCGAGATCGGGATCGCAGATAATCCGATCCAGCGAGACGTCCTGCGTCAACTGCAGGTGTCGCACCGCTAGCTCCGAAGCATAATCAAATTCGTCCGTATCCCGCACCGTGAAGCGTTTCGTCCTGGGCAGGTCACTTGTGAGCCCATTCTTGCGGGCGTTCAATAACGACCAATTCAGTTCGTAATCTGTCCCGGAAAGACCCAGCTCACGGCACCGTCGCAGGAATTTTCTGTCAAGCTCAGGGTCGGCAACAACGCGGTCTGCCGAGAATCCATCTCTCGTCTCTGCAAATGCTTGTATCAGCGAAGCTGTCCCGCCGCCAGAGAGGCTGCTCAGGCGCGCGGCCAGCTTCGCGAGAACAAGTTGATTCAGACTGGTCCCTTCGGCAACTGCCTCTCGCTCCAACGCCGCGTGCAGTGTCTTGGGCAGTCGCACCACAAAGCGACCACTCTTCGTGGGTTCGGAGCCACCAACGACTCCTGTCTGCTTCATTTTCTCTTCGACAAGCTGGTGAAGCTTGTCGTACACCTCTGTCTTGCGGAACGCGGCTCGTTCCCCTGAATCCGGCAGATGTTTGACGACCAAGCCGTCGACTGGATCGAACAGCGCATTCGACAGGTCGGCCCAATTCTTCGACTTCTCAGCCAAACGCCTTCCTTCGGCAAGAATGTCGTTGACTGACTTCATGATACTCCCCCTATTTCCGGCGGAGGTCGCACGAATTCGACCTCCGCCTCCGTAATTTCAAAGTACAGGCTTTCCTGCCTCAGCACCCTCGCAAACTTGCCGGCGAGCGACCGCAACTCGTCGACACGGGCTGGGTCAACGACGACCCACACTTTTAATGACCGATCGCTCGCCATTGCCCCATCGTCCATCTTGTAGACGCCATCGCAGACACCGTCGACGGTATGCCCGTCGAACTCGCGATCAATGTCCTTCAGGATAGCCGTCAATACAGTTGGCGGTACCTCTTCCCCGCTATTGTAGGTGGTTGGGAGTAGGAGAATGCACTTCTTAAGCTTTATTTTAATATCGCCTGTAGTATTATATCAGCCGTCTAGCGATAGTCAAGCTACATTCCACCCAAAAGAGGATGTCGCCGCACAACTCCTCGCAATTACAGAACTTACAGACAACCTCCCTGTCTCTGCCGGTACCAATGCTGCTGATCAATGAGCACTTGATCGCCCCAAGTTCAACTCCAACAGCTTCCCCAGCAATTTCTCATCCGAAATCCCCGGCTCCCATCCATACGCCGCGAACACCGCTTCGTCCAGTCGCCGGTGCGCCAGTTCCAGCCAGGTGGGCCGCTGGTTGTAGAGGTTGGTGAGCGTCCGCTTCTTGAGTTCCTTTGCCGCGTCTTCGTCGCAGGGGACGAGGCGCGGATACCGCGCGGTGCCGATGCCGCGGGCGTTGGGCTTGTGGACATAGCGGGACCAGGGGCCGTCGACCGAGCCGGGGAATTCCAGGATCTCCTCCCGCACCCACTCCGGCGGATTCAGCCAGTTGCTCCGAAGCCGGTCCAACTCCGCCGCCGCCTCTGCAATCGATGCCTCGTGCTTCCTGGTAAGGTTGGGGAAGGGAAAGGTTTCCAGGCAACTCGTTGGTGTATAGCGGAAGCCGCTTTCGCGCTCCCGCACCTGTGTTCCTTGAGCACGCGACCATGTCTCGTGGGCTCGAGAATGGAGAATGCCGAAGAAGTGGTCTTCCGGTTGAGCGAACGCTCCGATAGCACTATCGGGTAAGATGACCGATTCGAGCCATACGAAAAGCCGGTGTTTTGAATGACGCACGGTGGCAATATATCGCGAAATGCGCGCGAGTCGTGCTACCAAGCTGGGCCTCGGCCGTTCATGAATCCACCATTCCTTTCGCTTCTTACCGTACTTCGGATACACGTGTTCCTTCACGTACTTGAAGGGCTGTTCATAGCGTGCCGCATTGTCGAGGCTACTGCCGGGAGGATAATAGATGATTGGAGCCGGCAGTTGCCCTCCGTACAGGCTTACCCCGTTTATGTATGTGCGAATGACGTCGCTGTTCGGCAGCCCATGCGGATTCGGCGAACAGAGCATTTGCCAGCCGCCTTCATCCGGCAGTTCAAAACTCGCCCCCTTCTTGATGCCTTCGTGGTACAAATCACTGCATTGTGGAAGCCTTTGCGCTCTTGTGATATCCGGCCCCGGAGCGAGATTGGCAGATATATCCTTGCATTCTCTTCCGTCCAGGGTCCGCCGCGCCTCTTGGCCTCCATCGAACCCAACCATTGACACGTGGACAGCGGCACCATCGAGGATCCAGTTTCGATCGCTTTCAGCGAAAAATATATCTCCCGAAGCTTTGATGGATTCGAGAACCGTGCGGTTAACACCCCCGCGGATACCCTGCGTCGCAAGTAGTCCCGCACGGTTCGCTTTGCCATGCGAGATTTGCTCGCGCGCTCTTTCGAACCAGTAACAACACAAGTCAGAAAAAGCCGGCACTCTCCCCTGGTAGTGACCAAACAGTCGGTCAACGTAATCGTCAGTCAGTTCCCTCCGGATCCTGTTTCCTCCCAAAAACGGCGGATTCCCCACAATAAAATCCGCCTCCGGCCATTCCGGCTCCTTCGGGTTCTCCGGGTCCGAAAGGTCCAGAATCGCGTCCATCAGCCGGATGCTTTCGATCGGCTCCAGCACCGGGTCGCGGGGCGCGGCGAAGCCGTTGTGGTGCATCCATTGCAGGTAGCCGATCCAAATCACCACCTGGGCAAGCTGCTGCGCGTAGGGGTTGATCTCCAGGCCGGCGAGCTGCGTGGGCCGGACGTGCGGCAACAGGCCCACGCCGTGCGCCGCGCCGTAGGCGATCACCTCCTTCTCCAGGTCCATCAACAGAATGATCGCCACGTACAAGAAATTCCCCGAGCCGCAGGCCGGGTCGAGAATCCGCACATGCGCCAGCCGCTCCAAGAAATCCCGCAACGGCCTCTCGAAATCGCGACGGGGCTTCGTCGGCCCGCGGCGGGCGGCGCCCGACGGGGCCTTCTTGACCTTCTCCCACCGCTTGTCGCACTCGCCGCGGACCTCCTGCCACTCCCGCCGCAACGGCGCCATCACGACCGGCTCCAACAGCGTGAGAATGTCTTCCCGGCTCGTGTAGTGCGCCCCGATCTGCGACCGCTTCGCCGGGTCCAGCGTCCGTTCAAAGAGCGTGCCGAAGATCGACGGCTCCACGTCGGCCCAGTCGTGCTCGTTCACCCGGATCAGCTCCTCGATCTCCGCCGGCCGCAGCTCGATCACCTCGGAGTCGGCGAACAACCCGCCGTTGAACCACAGGATCTCGTCCGCCCCGAAGTCCCCGCCCGTGGCCATGGCGCCGAACAGCGCCGCCAACCGCTCGCTCAGCTTCCCCGGGTCGTTCTTGCTGCCCACCAGCATGCGGCTGAAGAGCTTCTGGGGCAACAGGCCGATGTCCTCGCCGAACATCGAGAACATCAGCTTCATCAGGAAGTGCGCCGCCTTCTGCGCTTCGATACCGCGCACCCGCATCCCGTCGGCCAATAGTCCGAACCGTTCCGCCGCCTGCCGCGTGATGCTCTCGCGGGTCAGCCCGGGGCGCAGCGCGTCGGGATTCGTAAACGTGTTGCGGAGGATCTCAAGGTTCGCCGGCTCGGCCAGCCCCGCGAGATCGAACGCGTATACCCGTTTGGCCGTCCCCGTGAAGTTCGTATGCACCTCGATGCGGTCCAGGTCGCACACAACCAACAGCGGCGGATTTTCCAACGCTTCCCGGTACAGGAGGAGCTGCTGGTAAGCCGCAGCCAGGTCGCGGTGCTTCCCCTTGTACTCCAATCCAAAGCGCCCCCGCATCCAGACGTCCGCCCAACCCTTTTCCCCCGACGTTTTGCGCACTCCGCGCTCGAACGTATACCACGCCCCGTCCGGATCGGCGCCGGCCGGCTTCGGCTGGCCCAGCAGGTCGCAGAGATCCAAGAAGTGCTGCTGGTACGCGCTCCGCTCCGAGAGGTTGGCGCGCTGCCACTTGGCGATGAATTCGTGCGGCGTCATCCCTGCGATCCGTGGAGAAATAGATTGCTCGCCGACGCTCCGACAGGTGGGAATTCCGCCCCACGGCCGGCGATCCGCCGATTCTAGTCGATGGGGGGGAATGCGCCTAGCGGCCTGCCCGCACCGCCCGCGGACCGGCGTGCGTTCCCGACGCCTCCCGTGTCACCGCGGATGTTCTCTTCGAAATGCATCCCTATCGGAAAGTGGCCATGCGATTTCTGTTCGTTGCGTGGCCTCGGCACCTTCCTTTTCGACACCCAGCTTTCGGCCGGTGCAGACTTGCAGGCACGGCCTGCGATCCAAATCGAGTCTCCTCATCCGCTTGCGCTGGCGCAGTCTGCCCAAGTCGAGTTGCAGAATAGTCGGCTCGGCGAAAAACTCCCTCGCCGTTCGGCGAGCGTTGTTGCCCGGGAAAGCTAAGCCGTCAGGAACCTGAAGCTTACAGCTTCCACGGCTCTCGCTGCTTCCGACAGCACAGCGCGTTCGCCTCATCGTCGTCGGTGAAAGCGTACTTCTCCTGGTCCCATTTCACCTTCCGATCCAGGAGCATGGCGATATTGGCGATATGGCAGGAATTGACCGAGTTGACGTGCGTGAAGACGTCGGAGACCGGCTGCGTGCGGTCTTGGACGCACTCGAAGAAGTTGCCCATATGGCTGCCGGGCTGCTTTCCCTTGTAGAGCTTGACGACCTCCTCATCGAGCCACTTCTTGTCTTCCTCGCCCATTTCCTCGATCGGCTTTCCCGTCAGCCCGCCGCGATTGACGCGGATCTTGCCCTTTTCGCCTTCGATGATCAGCTCGTTTTGTTTGCTGACCAGTTGGATCGTATTGCCGTTGGGCAGCAGAATGTTGCAGTCGAACGCCTTGGCGACGTTGAACGCGTTGGGCAAATCCTCCCCGGCCTTTTTACCCAGCAGGTAAGAGAGCATCTCCTCTCGGCCCAGCGGGAATTCGCCCTTGCCGTCCACCTCGGCCGGTCCGGTTTCGTCTCCGCCGAGTGCCCACAGCGCGATGTCGGTATGGTGAACGCCCCAGTCGGTCACCTGCCCGCCGGAGTAGTCGAACCACCAGCGGAAATCCCAGCCGACCCGTTTCGAGCAGTAAGGAACCTTGGGGGCTTGGCCGAGCCAGAAATCAAAATCGAGCGTTTCCGGCGGTTCTTCCGCGGGAAACGGCCCGCCGCTGGTCGCATTACCCACCGAGCTGATCGCGTGCAGTTTCTCGCCGAGCCGGCCGCTGCGGGCCAGAGCGACGGCCTTGAGGAAAACGCCGTTGAATTCGCTCCGCTGCTGGGTGCCGACCTGGAAGATGCGGCCGGTCCGCTTCACCGCGTCGCTGATCTTCTTGCCCTCGGCGACCGTCAGCGTCAGCGGCTTCTCGCAGTAGACATCCTTGCCGGCGTCCATGGCGTCGATGGCGATCTTGACATGCCAGTGGTCGGGCGTGCCGCAGGTAATCACGTCGACGTCTTTGCGCTGGAGCACTTCGCGATAGTCGCCGTAGATCTTGCACTTTTCTCCCAGCGGCTTGGCAAACTTCTCGGCGTTTTTCCGATCGACGTCGGCACAAGCGACCATGTTGCCCAACTGGGCCGCCTGCTGACCAATGCCGCTGCCCCGCCCGCCGACGCCGATGGCCGCCACACCCAGCTTGTCGTTGGCGGAAGTCTGCTGGGCAAAGGCGCTGGTCCAGAAATACGGCACGGAAGCCGCCACACCGGCGGTGGTCTTCAGAAACGTGCGACGGGTCGATCGTGGCTGACTCATGATGAACGGCTCCGGATGGTCGTCAGGC
This sequence comes from Rhodopirellula sp., assembly GCA_012728855.1. Taxonomy (GTDB): domain Bacteria; phylum Planctomycetota; class Planctomycetia; order Pirellulales; family Thermoguttaceae; genus JABWBD01. Next base: position 44,980 of record JAAYEH010000476.1, read on the forward strand.
TTTCCAGCCTGACCGGGACAGGGAGTCAGGCTGGAAAGCCTGACGTACGTTCTCGGCAACCGTTCACGGGGCGCAAGAGAGGGGGACAGGTCCATGTTTTCGGCCGACGTTCTTGTCGCCAAAATGCACCAACTGGCCGAAAAATGGACCAGTCCCC
>JAAYEH010000477.1 GCA_012728855.1 Rhodopirellula sp.
GATCCTCGCGATTCTCACCAACGGAAGCAGCCGCCGAATCGCCGCCCACTACGTCGGTTGCAGTCCCGGCACGATCACCCATACCGCCCAGCGCGATCCCCAGTTCGCCGATCAACTCGCCCGCGCCGAGCAGACGGCGGAAATCGAACTGCTCCGCTCCATCCGCAATGCGGCTCGCCAGGAGAAGTATTGGCGCGCCGCCGCTTGGTTGCTCGAACGCCGCAATCCGGCCGACTTCGCGCTCCGCCCCCCGCAGACCTTCACGGCCGAACAATTCGAAGCGCAGGTCGCGGCGATGGCAAAGCTCATCCTCGATCTCTTGCCGCCGGATTGGCAAGCCAAGATCCTCCAAGAACTCGATCCAGCAATAGCCCATTTCTCAACACCCGCTCTTTCAAACCGTGCGAACGTGTACTCGGAGCCACGGGCGCAAATGCTCAAACTGCCGGGACTTACGGCCGCCCCGCCCGCCCAAGCGAATCTGAACACCACCAAAGCGTGTTCAAAAATGGGCCTGGTTCAAGAGCGGGTCGCACCCAGTAGATCCCGCTTGCCGAGCGGAACCTGAGAGCTAAGTGAGGTTTCCACTCGGCGCGGCGACGGGAAGCTGACTTGGCGCCCAGATCGCGCTCGGCAAGCGGAACCTACCTTCGGTTACCTGCCAACGTCGAGATTTGAACCATGCCCAGAAATGTACAGATCCAAGCCTCACCCATGAACGAAGGAGAGAGCCGTGCCGCAGTCAAAACAGACCCATGTCCGGCCCGACAGCCCCGAGAAGTCCACCGCGCCGGCCCATCCCAGCGATCCGCCGCGCCAAGGAGCATCCGCCCATCACCCGCCCACGGCGTCGACCGCCGCCGAGCCCGGAGACAATGCTCCTTGCTGGCTGCCCAGGGGAGACGCCTGGCGGCGCTTGCCTGAGCCGATCCGGCGGGCCGTCCATCAGAGGATCCTGCCGATGTGCAAAGCCCTTGTCGACGGCGCCCCCGATCAGATCGAGCGCTCCGCCGCCGCGACGCTCGTCTATCTCACCTGGCTGGAAATCCGCGGGCAGATTGAATTGGAACAAGCGCGCGATCTTTCCGACCCGCTCGTCCCCGCGCGGGCCGACACCGACCAATTGCTCGCCCGGCATTTGCGACTGCTGACGGCAAAGCACCGCAACTCGGAACTGCTCGCCAAGCTGCGGTTGGCGCGCGAGAACTCCGCCCGCCGGCAATCCCCTGCCGCGAACCACCCTCCGTCGGCCTTCTTCGACAACCCTCTGGGCCCGCGCCGCTGTGTCCCATCCGTCCCGAGCGATGCCGCACGCGAAAGCCGACCGTCGAGGGTCGAGCGTCCAGTGCCGGAGGATCCCGAAGAGCAAGACCGGCCAACGCAACTGCCGCAGCGCGAAGTGCAAAGGGATCCAACGGCGCAGTTCGATCCACAGCGAGACAAGACGGATCCGCCCAACGTGTCGCTGAAAAGCGAGCGAGGCGTCGCGCGCCGGCAGACCGCGGGAGCGGACGTGAGGATCCGCCGGCTTGACGCCCAACAGGAGAGAGAAAAATCGTAACCGTTCACGGGGCGGCCGGGGACTGGTCCATTTTTCGGCCAGTGGATGCATTTCGGCGGCAAATACGTTGGCCGAAAACGTGGACCTGTCCCCCTCCTTTCCGCCGTCTGAACGGTTACGAAAAATCGGAAACGCCGCTATCGAAGTCCGTGCCCCCCACCGAACCTCCCTACCCCGAAGGAGAACAACATCAGGATACTCCAGGGACACACAACTCAATTCGCTATTGATTCGTGTGTCCCCAGAACCACTCGACGTAAGCCGGCTGGAGGTGGAAGTGAATGCGTCCCGCCCTTTTTCTGGTTCTTCCGGGTTTCTTGTGGGTAAAAACAGTGCATAACGCGTCCGTTGGGATGTCGTCAGCCAGTGCATCCCTGCGCCTGCCGAGGGTCCGGCGACCTCGCATGGCTCGGGAAACCCGTGAACAGAGAAGAGGCACCCGTACTTTTGTCCGCAGTACCGGTGCCTCTTCTCTGTTCCGCGTCTTGCAGCGCAGAGCCAGGAGCCCGCGATTGTCCGCGCCAGGCTTATGCGTGTTGTCGATGGATTCTATGGACGTGCCCGGTTTTCAGGCAAATTTGCGGCAGCCCATCTATGCATGTAGACTATTGTTCATTACTTTTTACCCACAAGAAACCCGGATGAGCCTGTTTCAGAAGGTTCGGCAAGCAATCGCCCGAGATACCGCGGAACTGCTCGACCTCGAAGCTTTGAGAGCGACATTGGACCGCCTGGTCGCCGACGGCGCGATTCCTCAAGACGAGGCCGAGATCCTCTACGTGAGATTGCCCCGCCAGATTGTGGCTTCCCGCTATGCCTTAGGGCACCTCGGGGTGCACTTCGCCATCAGCGCAATCTTTGCGTTCGACGTGTTGCCCATTCCACTGGCCACCATCGGTCGGGTCTCGTGGGTGGCGGGCAACCGGCTGGTCGAGTCGATCAGGGGAAATCGCGATCGTGCGCGAATCCATTCCTTGAGCGTACTGGCGGTGGCCGCGATTCCCTGGCTCGGGATCGGGGCGTACCTCCTGCCGCTTCGGCGCCACAACGTGGAGTTGACCTTCGTTCTGGCCAACCGCGTGTGGCTCAGTCGCAAAGGACGAACGTATGAGGAGTTTGCCGCGAGCGCGCCCTCGCCGATACGACGTCTGGCCCGTTGGCTGGTGCCCGCTTGGGATCGGAAGTCCCAAAAACCCTAACAAGCCCGGAACGGCCGCAACTCACCTGCCGGTTCCTCGGCGGAGCCTGCGCGCCGGCCAAGGGGCCGCACCTCACATTCTCGATCAACCGTCTCGTCTTGCTCTGCGCAGGCGCGGATCGGCGGTGTCGCCTTTGCCGGGGCGTCCAGCAGGTCTTCATCCGCGCTTGCCAGGTCGAGCGAGCGAGACAAAGGGTGCGGCGGTATGCGATTCGCGGATCGCCGTTTCTTGCAGTGGCCAGTCCCTGCAGTTGTTGACGGGAGTTGGACGGGGAACTAGGTTGGATCCGCAACGCCTCCCTGAGCCTAGCGTCACTCCCTTGAAGGAAGGAGAATAGCGATGCCCCGTCTTTCTCCCGGAGACTCGATCAAACGACTCCTCGTCAGCGCTGCAACCGGCCCGCCGAGCTGCTCGACCTCTATCCAACGCTCGTGGAGCTGTGTGGATTGCCGCCGCGCACCGACATCGAGGGGATCAGCCTCGTGCCCCAACTCCAAGACGCCGCCGCTCCCCGCGAACGTCCCGCCGTGACCAGTCACAACAAGGGCAATCACGGCGTGCGGAGCGAGCGCTGGCGGTATATCCGCTACGCCGACGGCAGCGAGGAATGCTACGATATGCAGGACGATCCGCACGAGTGGACGAACCTCGCCGGCCGACCCGAACTGGCTGCCATTGTCGAAGAACACAAGAAGTGGCTGCCCCAAAACCGATGTGCCGCCCGTCCCCGGCAGCGAACACCAGATCCTCACCGACGACAAGTCCACGGATGTGGCCATCTGGAAAGGCAAGACCGTCAAACGCGGAGACCCGATCCCGGAGTGAGAGCCTATCCAAAACCTCGAGGAGAGGGGAGAGGCACATTCTGCTCCGAAAACTCCGCAAAATGAGCCAGTCCCCGACGGTTTTGGGATAAGCACTGAATCACTCTTTACCTCCTCCGACTACCTTGAGATGATAGAAAAAGGAATCATGAGCGCCGCCATTTCAACCCGCTGCTTCTTTCGATGCAACGCACTTGTCGCCACGCTCTTGCTGCTGTTCGCATCGCCGGTTGTTCGCGGACGATCGGCTGCAGCAGCCGACGGGCGTCCGAACATCCTCTTCCTGTTCGCCGACGATTGGGGCAAATATGCCCACGTCTACTCTGAAGTCGACGGCCCCGGCGGAATCAACGACGTGGTCCGGACCCCGAACTTCGACCGGATTGCCGAAACGGGCGTGCTGTTCCGCAACGCGCACGTGAACGCACCGTCATGCACGCCGTGCCGCAGCTCGCTGCTTTCGGGGCAGTATTTCTGGCGGACCGGGCGCGGAGCCATTCTGCAGGGCGCCGTTTGGGATTCGTCGATCCCCTCGTACCCGTTGCTGTTGAAAGATGCCGGCTACCATATCGGCAAGACGTACAAGGTCTGGAGTCCCGGGACGCCGGTCGATGCGCCCTATGGCGGCCGGCAATACGCCTACGAAAAGGCCGGTCGGCAATTCAACCAGTTCTCGCAGACCGCCACGAGGCTGGTAAGTGAAGGGATGTCGGTCGCCGAGGCCAAGCAGGTGTTGTACGACGAGGCAACCGGGAATTTCCGCGATTTCCTTGCAGCCCGCAAGCCGGATCAGCCGTTCTGCTATTGGTTCGGCCCGACGAATGTGCATCGCAAGTGGATCAAGGGCTCCGGCAAATCGCTGTGGGGACTCGATCCCGACGATCTGAAGGGAAAGATGCCGCCGTATCTGCCGGACGTGCCTGAGGTCCGCGAGGATCTGGCGGATTACTTCGGCGAAATCCTGGCGTTCGACGCGGCCGTTGGCCTGCTGGTGGACGAGGTCCGCAAGGCGGGCGAGTTGGACCACACGCTGATCGTCGTCAGCGGCGATCATGGGGCTCCCGGCTTTCCGCACGGCAAGTGCAACTTGTACGACTTCGGCACCGGAGTTTGCCTGGCGATCGCCGGCCCCGGAGTGCAAGGCGGCCGCGTCGTCGACGATTTCGTCAATCTGCCCGACCTGGCCCCGACGTTGCTGGAGGCAGGCGGCGTTGTGATCCCCGAGGTCATGACCGGCCGCAGCCTGTGGCCGGTTTTGAAGTCCGAGCGCGAGGGCCTGGTGGACCCGCAGCGGACCTCTGTCGTGACCGGCCGGGAACGCCATGTGGAAATGGCTCGCGCCGGACATTTGCCTTATCCCCAGCGGGCCATTCGCACCTCCGACTATCTGCTGATCGTCAATTTCAAGCCGGACCGTTACCCGCTGGGCGACCCGTACGGACTAGATGGTCCGAATCCGCCCACGCCCGAGGAGTTGACCGAAATCACTTTTGTCACGCTCCCCGATGACGATGCTGGTCCCACCAAGGCCTGGCTCGTGGACCGGCGCAACGATCCCCGGTGGAAACCGCTGTTCGATTTGGCTTACGGAAAACGTCCGCGAGTCGAACTGTACGATTTGAAGAAGGATCCCCATCAGGTGCATAACGTGGCCGAGGACTCCTCCTATGCCGAAATCCGCGACCGACTCGAGCGGCAACTGATGGAGGAACTACAGAAGACCGGCGACCCGCGGCTGATCGACGATGGCCGCTATTTCGAAACTCCGCCCCTCGCCGGCCCGTTGCCGGATGACGTGCCGCATCCGAAGCGAAAACGTTGAACAAAGCCGAAGGCCAAGGCGAAAGCTTGCCCGGCAATATCTGACCGCGCTGGATTCGGGTGTTGCAGGCCCATCCCGAGCTTCAGGGGTGTGTCGCTTACTGCAGGGACTGCGGGATCCGCTTTTTCACGTATCCCCGCAACGCAGGTCGCCGGAACTTGCGTTGGCCGTTCGGCTGCCGAGATCACCATCGCCGGCAGCGCTCCTGCCAACGGAGTACGACGTACTATCAAACGCCAGCCGGGAAGGCGAAGAAGAAACGGCTCAACGCCCGCCGACGCGCCAAGCCGACGCGGCTGATCGCCAGTCTCTTATACCTGCGTTACTCGAAGCGGCGGTACCTGAGGTTCTACCGCGTGTTCAACCGCTTCGCCATGAAGTGTTTCCTGCACGAGGCATTGATGTTTTGGGGCTACGCGGCCAGGCAGTGCATCATCGACAACACCAACTTGGCGCGTCTGCGCGGCAGCGGCAAGCAGGCGGTGATCGTGCCGGAAATGGCCTCTTTCGCCGAACGCTATGGCTTTGAGTTCCTCTGTCACGCGATTCGCCACCCGAACCGCAAGGCGGCGGAGTAGGCTTTCCGACGCCCGGCCAGCTCTCGAGAAGTCGTCGGTGCGGAAGCCGCCGATTGTAGCGCGGACTTGGTTGACACTCGCGCCCCCACGAGGCCACAATGCCGGGAAGGTCCGTATTCTCTCAACTCCGCCCACCCCAAGCAGTCCCCTGAGAGCCCGCCTCATGTTTCGGACATCTCTGGCCGCGTCGTTGTTGTGGTTATTTGTTGGTTCCAGCCTGCCCGGCGCCGAGCGATCGCCGCCTGAGCCGTTCCAGACGGACGAGCACACACTGTTGCTGTACCATTTCGACGAGGGCCAGGGCCCGACGGGCAGCAGGGAAACACTGGCCACGCGCGGCGGGCCCGAGGTGGTCACCCTCACCGCGCCCTTGGGCGACTTCACCCGCTGGCCTCGCTTCGGCGTGGAAGAAGAGACGGAGCTCATAACGTACCTGCGAGACCCCGATTACTTCTTCGGGACGAAAACTTCCTCTTCCTCGATCCGGTCAGTTACAGATTATGTCCCCGGTGAAGAACCACGGATCACCATGGCCCTGACGCACACCCACCGCACGTATTCCAATGTCTGAAGCCGAAATGCCAACCTCAAGCAGAATTCACGGAGAAACGAAATGATCGGCTCGCAACCACGATCCCTCGCCGCGGCGATTATCTTCGGCATGGCCTGCACCGTCGCGGCGGCCGCCTCACACGACGACGGCTGGCTGAGCGTCACGGACTTCAGCGCCTCGGGCTCGAAGTTCGAGACCACCGCTACGGCCAACGCCGGCTCGAACCAGATCGTCGTGAAGGACGTCGGGGACTTCCAGGTCGGCCAGGGCGTCACGGTGTCGCGCTCGAACATCCAGATCGTCTCGCCGCTTCTGCGCGGGCCGGAAAGCCCCTATTCCACCAAACCCCTGGAGGATGCGCTGGAAATCCGCGGCTACGACGGCAGCACCAGCAGTTGGTTGGTGTTCCTGCTGGAGGTTGACGTGGCCGAGCCGCTCTCGTTCCGCTGGAGCGACAACCTGGTCCGTGAAGGCAAGTGGCAGGGCGTCAAGGTGCCCATCACCTGGGACTGGCAGAAGCTCAGCAACGGCGTCGAGGTGAAATTCAACAAGCGCGATCTGGAAGTCGGCCACATGGTCAGCTTCTCCGCCCGCGACCAGTTGTCGAGCGTCATCGAGAAGATCGAGGGGAATACCTTGACGCTGCGCGACGCCGCCAACCGCCCGGCCGCCGACGCCGTTGTCCGCCACGACGACTCGCTGGCCATCCAGGCGGCCGTCGATCGGGCCATCCAGCAGAAGCAGAACGTCTTCTTCCCGCCCGGTTGGTATCGGGTGCCGAAGGGAATCCTCATCAGCGGCGCCGGGGCGATCTGCCTGGAGGGCGCCAATGGCGTCGACACGGTGATGGACATCTCCGATGGAGCGACCAGCATCTTCCGCGTCCAGGGCTGCACGGAAATCACGATCCGCAACTTCCGCATGATCGGCCACACCGGCATGGCCGAGAGCGCCGGTGCGTTCCGGATGGCGCACGGGCGGGCCAGCTTCTGGGCCTGCGCCCTGAAGCCCTGCAACGCGGTCGGCATGACCGCCACCGAGCGGACGCTGATCGAAAACGTCCATGCCAGCCGCATGGGAAGCGAGTGCTTCTACGCCTCGGGGACAGCGCGGCAGAGCACCGGCGAGCAGAAGCAGTACCAGAAATCGCTCACCTACCTCCGCTGCTCGGTGACCGACTGCGCCGCCAACGCCTTCAATAACAACGACATGGGCGAGAATACCAGCGTGCTCCATTGCCGCATCCAGGACGCCGGGCCCGGCGGCTGGCACGCCGCCGAGATGCCCGCCCGGTTTCTTCGCCTCATCGGCAACTACGTCCGCAACGCCGGTCCGTTTACGGTCGGCGATATGAGCCACCGCACCGACGACCTCCACAATCTCGGCTGTGGCCAGGCGATCGTCGCCGACAACGTCTTCGAGGGGATCGGCAAGTGCGGCGGCGTGCGCGTGAATTTCGGATCGAGCCAGGTGATCATCGCCAACAACCTGTTCATCAACTACAACGGGCCCGCCATCACCGCGTCGAGCGAGACCGAACGCCGCTGTTTCCCCTCCAACACGGTGACCATCAAGGGCAACATCATCGACATGACGTACCCCGGCGACAAGCCCGCCCCGCGTACCGGCATCACCGTCAGCACCTCCAACACGATCGTGGCCGACAATCAGATTTATGTCCGCGGCCCCTGCGATCCGCTGGTGACCGGCATCGTGGTGGCCGAACCGGCATTGAACGTGACGGTTCACGACAACCTGATCCGAAACTGCCGGCAGGGGCTGGTCACCCGGCGGGCTCAGTCGTCGATCAAGGAGGTCATCGATCCCACCACGTTCTTGGAAACCCGTCTGCCACTGGAATGGAAGGACTCGCATCTCTACCGCGGCTGGAACCTGGCCTGGCTTACCGGCAGCCGGCCCAACACGCTCTCCGTGATCGAGGCTTTCGACCCCGTCACGTTCCGGTTCACCCTCCGGGAACCGCACGAGATGAAGCCGGGCGATTCCTTCTGCGTCTTCCCCTCCGGACCCGCCAACTGGAGCTTCCACGACAATACGATCACCGGCTGCCAGAAGCCCGTGGTGCTCGACTCCTATGGCGGCCCGACCTCCTGGTTCCGCGACAACATCGTGACGCGCGGGGAGGCCAGCGACGTCAAGGCGGCGATCGAGGTGTGCGGCATGTTCAAGCTGGCCGGCAATCAGATCAGCGGCTTCGACGAGAAGAACTCCTCGGCGCTCTCGCTGGCGTCCGACCCCCTCGGGCGCACGAAGCAGAGCGTCTATCGCGATAATGTCTTCGAGGGCTGCATCTGCGTTGTTCCCGACTCGCAGAAGCCGCTTTGGGAGGCGGCGAAGACCGACTGACACTGAAGAGTGCTCGAACTTTCGTTCCGCCAGTCTTTCCCGCCGATCACCCAGGAGAGTCCACGCCATGCCCGTCACCGCAACCGCCCGCGAATTATTGATCTTGCTCGTCCTCTGGACCTTCCTGCCGCCCACCATCGTTGGTGCTGGCGAGCCGCAGCGAGTTCCCGCCATCACGTCTGAGGCGATAACGCTGCAAAACGACGTTTGCCGCTACGAGATCGGCATCGACGGCAAGAATCGGGCTCTGGTTAACCTCGCCGATCAGAAAGACTATGCTCAGCCCGGGCAGCCGCTGATGCTCCTGGGCTGGGCGGGGAAGAGCTGGGCATCCTCTAAGGTTGAGGTAGCCGGCGACCTGTTGACCGTATCCTTCGGCGACAGCGGCACCCAGGTGCGCGTTAAAGCTGAAATCCGGCCGCGCTACTTCGCCTTTGCAATCGTGGGCCTGGTGGGTGAAAAGCCCGACTGGGTACAGCTCTGCAACCTACGGACCCGAATCAGTCGGAACATCGGGGCGGTGGTCAACGCGGCCTGGGACGAACAGTTTGCCGTATGCGTGCTGGCCTGCAACGACCGCACCGATGGCGGCTCGCACGGCGTGCTCACTGCCCGAGCATACCGCGAATTCGGCCTGGAAGGGGCCAAGGCGGCGATCATCGCCGTTCCCACCGGCGCGCCCGACCCGGCCGGCAAATTGCTCGACGTGATCGAAGTCGTGGAGCAGGAGCAGGGCTTGCCGCACCTGACCATCAACGGGGTATGGATCAAGCGGGCGCCGCAGCGGTTCAACTCCTACCTGATGGTCAACGGGATCACGCCCCAGAACGTCGACGACGTGATCGCCTTTGCCAAGGGTGGCTTTGGTTGCGTGGAGTTGACGTGGTGGAAGTCGACACCCAGCTATGAGCCCGACCCCCGGCTGTTTCCCGACGGCATGGACGGCATGAAGCGGGTGGCCGACAAGATCCACGCCGCCGGCCTGCAACTGGGGCTGCACGTCATGCAGGGGATGGTCGGCTGGGGTTCCAAGGATGATCCCTACCTCGTACCCAAGGCCGACCCGCGGCTGCTCCAGAATCGCCACGCTACGCTGGCCTCCGCTTTGGACGCCCAGGCCACCGAGATCCACGTTCAAGAGGCGACCACCGGCTGGCCGGACCAGGGCGACCTGTATCTCGAAGGCGAGATCATCCAATATGCGAAGCGGACCGAGTCGGGCTTTTCACAGTGCAAGCGCGGCCTGCACGGCACGACCGTCACGGCACATTCCGCCGGAACCCGCGCAGGCTACCTCGTCAACTGCTTTCCAATCTGGGGGCACACCGTCTATTGCCCGGATGTTGGCACGACGATGATCGACGAAATCTGCGATCGCATTGCTCGGGTGTTCAACGAGACGGGCGCCGACATGTCGTATTTTGATGCCGGGGAAGAACTCCGCAGGCAGCCGCCCCACTGGCGCAACCAGGGGCGCTTCGCCCTGGGCGTGCAGCGGCGATTGAAAAAGCCGGTGATCCTGGAAGGGAACGACATCTATTCGCATCTCGCCTGGCACGTGATTACACGGGGGAGTCCCAGCTACGACCCGATGTACTTCGGCCGCCGCGAATACACTTTGCGCCACAAGGGCCAGAATCCGGCCGGCTGGGCCAACAACCTATTGACCGGCGACGTGGGCTGGTTCGAGCCTCACACCCACTCGCTGACGACCGACGCCGTCACGCCCGACGAGGTCATGCTGCTATGCCTGAAGGCCCTTGGCGGCAAAGCGCCGATCTCCTTCCAGGTGAATGCGGGCAGACTCGGGGCGAACAAGCGGATGCCCGAGATGCTGGAGATCATTCGCACCTGCGACGAACTCAAACGCCGCGACTACTTCAGCCAGGACGCCTGCGCGGAACTGGTCCGGCCGCGAGCGGAGCACGTACTGGAGCGATCGGCCGATGGCGGCTGGGATTTGCACCCTTTGCAGTTTGGTCCGCCTCGGGTCACCGATGCGGGCAACCCGGCCACCCGCGAGTGGATCTGCTCGAATCCCTACGGCGAGCAGACGCCTTGGGTGCGGATTCGTGGCCGCGCGGCGTTGGCGCCCTACGGCGCGGCGAAGAACCTTGTTCTGGCCGATCCCGCCCGGAGCGTGCCGTTTGAACTCGACGGCAGCGCCTCGCCCGAGTTGTCGCAGAGCATCGAGCCGTCGGCGGAGAAGACGCCCGACGGGGCAAGCGCGTTCTGCTATCGGGCGGAGAACAAGGGCCGTGATCGCTCCGGTTGGTGCAAGCTCTTGCTGAAGCTTGCCAAGCCGCTGGACCTGACCAGGCACCGGCGGTTGGGATTGTGGATCCGTTCCGAGGGCGAAGGGGGAATTCTCAACGTACAACTGGCCGCCAAGGACGCGCGCCGAGACCACTACATCGCGTTGCAGCCCCGCGGCTGGACGTACGTGGTTCTCGATCCACCCGAGGATGCCCGCTTCTACGACTACTCGTGGCCCTATCCGTTCACCGACCTGATGTACACCTGCTGGTTCGTGTATCATCACGTCGCAGAGGTGAACCTCTATTACAACGGCTTGCCGGCCGGTGCGAAGGTGGCCTGCTGGATCGGGCGGATCGAGGCGCTCGAAGAACAGCCGCTGGCGCTTCAGTCGCCGGCCCTGGAGGTTGCCGGTCAGAAATGCGTCTTTCCCGTCGCGCTCAAACCCGATGAGTACCTGGAACTGGACTGGGCGGGCCGCTGCCGTCACTTCGATCCTGACGGGGCCGTCATCGGCAAGGTGAAGCCGGAGGGAGCCCTGCGATTGCCTCCCGGCGACAACCGCGTCCGCTTCACGACGGCCTCCGTCCCGGACGCCTCCACCCGCGCAGAGGCAACGCTCTCGCTTCGCGGAGCACCGCGGCGGTGAAATACTGGGAAACACGTAATTCACTCAACAATTGATGGAGAAACACGCAATGACGCAGAAGTTGGTATGGGCGATCGTGTGCGTTGCCGGGTTGGCCTGTGGGAGTTGCTTTGGGGCCGTGGAGACGTGCCCCTGGCCGGTCGAGGAACTGCTCAAACCGCCGCGGACGTTCAGCGCCGACCAGTATACGGAAAAGCAGGTTCCGGGCGTCAAGTCGCTGCTCTACGAGAGTCTGCCGTTCCGCGGCAAGCCGACGAAGGTGTTTGCATATTACGGCGCGCCGGAGGGTCAGGCGCCAGCGGGCGGCTGGCCGACGATCGTGATCGCGCATGGCGGTGGCGGCACGGCGTATGCCAACTACGTGAAGATGTGGAATGGCCGCGGCTACGCCGCCATCGCCATGGATCTCTACGGCAAGCTCCCGGCACCGGGGGTCGCTCCCGTGAAACGCCAGGCGGTCGAGGATGGCTATCCGTATCCAGCGCCGGCCAAGGACCGCACCGAGGAGTGGACGTACCACGCGGTCAGTCAGATCGTCTTGGCGCATTCACTTCTGCGCAGTTTTCCGGAACTGAACCCAGACGCGACCGGCTTGGTCGGCACCTCGTGGGGCGGCATTCACGCGTGCATCGCGGCGGGGCTCGATCCGCGGTTCAAGTTCGTCATTGCTGTGTACGGGTGCGGGTTCCTCTCCAGCGGCGACGACAGTGTTGCGTTTCATCGGATTTGGAGGAACGGACTGCCGTGGTGGGATCCGTCGCACTTCCTGCCGCAGATCAAGACGCCGTGTTTCTGGATCAACGGCACAGGCGACTTGAACTTCTCGCCGGACATGTGGCAGAAATCCGTCAGTGCGACGCCGGGCACGGTGGCATCCTGCCTCGTCGTCAATCTCGGACACAGCGATGGCGGCCAGGCGTATCCGTTGAACGCGCGCATTGCGGACACCATCCTGCGGGGCGGCCCCGGCTTCCCGCGGCTGAGCAAGCCGGTGCTCAACGGCCGTGAGGTCAGCATCAAGGTTGAGTCGCACAAGCCCCTGGTGCGCGCGGACTTGTGCTACGCCACCGAGCGTGTCCAGCGCGCCAAGCAGACCTGGCAGACCATGCCGGCTACACTCGGCACCGGAACCGTGACCGCGACGCTGCCCGAGAACACGATCGCGTTCTTCATCAACGTCTATGACGAAGCCGGCCAGCCCGCGCCGACCGGCCCCGCTTGGCCAACCACCTCGGAGTATGTCGAACTGCCGTAGGGCGACCGTGCGTTTATTGTATCGGGGCTCGAAGAGGCAATTAGGCTTGACCGATGAACGCCCTCGTTATCGCGTTGCTCGCGGCCAATGTCGTATGTGCAACGGTGCGCGCGGCGTGCTCCTGACGACCATGAAAGAAGGCACTTACAATGCCTATCTCTACCGAAACGACACCGCTGCTCCCCCGAAACGCGGACGTCCCGCGGGAACCGGACCGAATTACACCCTGTACTGACCGAGAAAGAGAGAATCGTGATGCCCTTCCGCGAGACGCTGGGAGTAGTGTCGTTCTGTTGCTTTTCAATCTCGAAAAGGAGCCTGCCATGAGCGCCCTTCGTTCCCTCTTCCTTTGCCTGTTCGCGATCGTTGCGGTCCTTGCCGCGGCGCATGGCGATGCCGCGACGCAGCACGTCGGCGCGGCCGGTTGCGACATCACGCCGGACATGCCGTCGTTTCTCGCGGGCCAGTTTTCGCCCCGCGTATCCCAAGGGGTCGAATACCCCTTGACGGCCAATATCCTCGCGCTGGAATCGCGCGACGGCGACAAGCCGCTGGATTTGGCAATCATCATCAGCGTAGACACCGCCGTCGTGCGGGCCAGCTTTCTGCTGCCGATCCGCGCGGCAGTCCAGGAGCAGTTGCCGGGATTCGACCTCGGCAAGCTGATCGTCGCCGCCAAAATCGGCGCTGCCGCCCGACAGGCGTGGGAGGGACGAAGGCCGGCGAGGTTCTCTTATGGCCTGGGCCACGCCGTTGTCGCCTACAACCGCAGGGCCGTCTACGCCGATGGCACGGCCGTCATGTACGGGCCGACCAACGACCCCAAATTCCGCGCCATCGAAGGGATGGAAGATCATGACGTCAACTCGATGTTCTTCTGGGACACGTGCTCCGCATCGGCGACACGGTGATCTTCACCAACCGGTTCGAGCTGTACACCGAGTTTGGAGTCCAGATGAAGGCCCGGTCGAAAGCGGTGCAGACCTTGGTCGTCCAACTGGCCAACGGGGCCGCGGAGCCCGAACCGCCGGCCGATGCACCGGAAGACGACACGAACGACTGGAACTACGCCTCCAGCGGAACCTACCTTCCTTCCGATCGGGCCGCGAACGGCGACGGATACGGCGTCGTCATTCAAAGCAACGTGGTCGGTCCCGAGGGCGGAGAGATGCTCGTGGAAGAGACGGTGAAGAGGATCAACGCCATGTGGTGACCGGTCTTCTTCCCCATCTTCATCTTCATCCGTGCCCCAGCCTTGCCATCCGTGCTATTCATGGAACTGTGCAGCAGAGTAGCACGGATGCCGCTCCTTGACTTTCTGTCGTCCACCAAATGCAGGAGAGAAATCATGACTATCAAGGAACTATCGCGCCGCGACTTCCTCAAACTCGGCACCGCAACCGGCGCGGCGCTTCTGACTGCACCACAACACGTCCATTCCGCGGGGTCCGATGTCTTGCGACTCGGGCTCGTGGGCTGCGGCAATCGCGGCCGCGGCTCCCTGCTCGATTCCCTGACCGCCATGCCGAACGTCCGCGTCGTGGCGCTGGGGGATCTCTTCCGGGAGAAGGCCGTCACGACCCGTGCGGCAATCGCCGCATCCGAAATCGGCAAAGGGCGGATCGACGTCCCCGATGAGCGGATCTTCACCGGATTCGACAGTTACCAGGGAGTGATCACCGAAAGCGATATCGTGCATATCGCGCTTCCGTCCCGATTTCATCCGCCGTACAATCTCGCCGCGGTCCAGGCCGGGAAACACGCTTTCACGGAAAGTAACCGTTCACGCCCACGATCGCGGACTGGGCCATCTTTTGGCCGATTGACGCGTTTTGGCGACGAGGACGTTGACCAAACACATGGTCCCGTCCGCCTCTCTTCTGTGAGCGCAAACGGTTACTTCGTTCGGGCAAGACAAACCCCGCCGCGCCCTGCCACGTTTCACACCCTTGACTGCTATGTCCGTGACTCTACGAGACAGGTGATCGGCGGGCCGGCCCTGGGGGCTGCCCCCCAGGGAAAACTCGCTGGTCTCCTCCTGCTTCGAACCGCTTTGGAGCATCGCGACCAGACTGCTCGTCCGCACGATCGGGACGTCCTGGATACCCTCGAAATCCTCGTCTTCCGTCCAGATCGGGCAGTTGAGCTTGAGACCAAGCGCGAGCACATCCGTATCCTTCGGGTCGCGACCCCCGATCAGCAGATATGCCCTTTCCATATGCGAATCATACGCGCTTGGCTGGCAAGCGATAATCGGCAACAGTTCAAACGCACGCAGCACATCCTGTTCGGCCTGCTTGAGTTTCTCGGTCAACCGCGGAAGGTACCTTTCGACCTCGAAGAGCGTCCGTTGCGTCGAGTATCGCGAGAATCGGCCAGAGAAGATGATCGCGCGGGCGGCGCCACCGAGCAGCGCCGACAGCACAATGTTCGCGTCGATGACCAGTGTCTGAGGCAATCGGAATCACCCTTCTCGCTCTCGCCGGGACATCTCGAAGTCCGCCAGCATGTCCTCTTCCGACAGTCCCTGCTCGATCATGCCGGCGCGCACGGAACCCGTGAGTTGGTAGAACTCTCGCTTCTGACCCTCGAACGAAAGCTTGTCGCGGACTGCCTGCACGATGAAATCACTCGGCGACGCCTCGCCGCATAACGCCTTTTGAATCTCCTCGTACAGACCGTCGGGTATATTGACTTGGGGCATGACATTGATCTCCTTCCGCATTATATTCTCGCGATGCCTCGCTTACAACCGTTGGTGTGCCGTGTTCGCGGGTGTTGCATCCACTTGCGGGAGGCGCAGCGACGACCGAGAATAGCGACTGGCTACTCGAAGGCAGCATGATCCTGGCAGCTCATCGGTCCATGCCATGACAAGACGTCGGAGTCGGCACGATTACGGCGATTTGCGATACGTGATCGAGCGGTCGCTTCAAGCCTGCCCCGGATTCGCGGCTCGCGTCGCGGGCAAGATCGAACGTATCCCGGGAGGTTTGTGGCACGAGAACTACAGGTTCTGGATCCAGGGCAGGAGTCCATCGGGGCCACACGCCGAGCAAGGGTACATTCTGCGACTCCTCGAGCAACGTCACGACTGGCAGGCGGGGCCCGAGCCACGTGAACGCTTGCTGCGCGAGGGAGAAACCTTGCAGGCATTGAAGAGATCGGCTTTCCCTCAGCCGACTCCCGACTTCATCTGCTTCGTCGTGGACGACGAGTCCCAGGTCATCGGGATGATTGAGACGGCCCTGCCAGGTTCCTCTCTGGACGCCTTCAAGGGCCGATCCACCCTGCGATCGATAGCCCGCGCGGCGGCCAACGTTCACCGAACGGCCGTCGGGGAGTTCCGCCACCTTGCGAGCAGCGGTGATCGTGCCCAGCACGTGAAGGCACGATTAGCTGAACTCGATGAAGCGTTGTTTGTGGAATTTCCGTCGGCAAGAGAGATTCGGGAGTGGATCGAGGGGCGTCTTCCATCCGGTGGTGGCACCTGTCTCCTGCACGGCGACCTTCTGCCGCAGAACCTCCTTTGGGACTGGGAGCAGTTCAGTCGTGGGGAGCCGGTGGTCGGCATCGTTGACTGGGAGATGGCCTCGATTGGCGATCCGGCATACGACCTCGCAATTGTCAGCCGGGGGAATCGGAATGTCCACGGCGTGAAACAAGGCGTGGAGATCCTTGTCGAGGAGTACCTGACGCTTGGCGGCAGGCCGGTTGAGTTGACCGACGTCCGCGTCCACGAATTGCTTCTGATCCTCCGCTGGCTGGAGGAATCGTGGCGAGAGTATCAAAAACTGCGTGCCCGCGGGCAGGGCCCTGATTTCTACGAAAATCAGCTTCGATCGCTGTATCGACGTGCGTCGCGCTGAATCACGCAATCGCAGTGCGTCCGGTCCGCGCTCCTGCCTGAACGTCAGCGTATCAGGTTCCGTTCCATGAGGATCCCCGCAGGCTCGGCGCGCGGGTGAACGAGGTTCGGCAGCTAGCATTTCTCACCGACACCCACTGCCGGGCCCCCCGCCGCCTCGTGCGGCAGAAGCCCGAGGTTCCCCAGCTACCGCCTCGCAAACGACGTAACCATGAGGAACAAAAACGTCAGGCCGCGTACTGCGACGGCAGTGCTTTTTCACCTCCTCGGGTCTGACCCCGAGGGATGGCCTGCTTGAGTTACTCAGCCAACCGCGGAAGCTACCTTTCGACCTCGAAGAGCATCCCTTGCGTCGAGCACCGAGAGAATCGGCCGGAGAAGATGATCGCCCTTGCCGGCGCCACCTAAATCAGATTTCACATTTTGTGGAAGAGGCCGCCACCGGGCTCGCCCGGTGGAAGCCACGATTGGAGGCTAGAACGCCAGCCCCGCCCTCACGAGAATTCCACGAATCGTGAAACTTGATTTGGCAGGGCCAGCAGCACAATGTTCGCGTCGATGACCAGTGTCGGAGACAACCGGAATCACCCGTCTCGCTCTCGCCGGGATATCGCGAAGTCCGCCAGCACGTCCTCGTCCGACAGTCCCTACTCGATCATGCCGGCGCGCACGGAATCCGTGAGCTGCTATGGAACCAGAAGCTCGCTGCGCATCATCTCGCCGAAGCTGGTTTGCATCGACATCCGGCCCTACGAATCCAATCAGATCCCCGTGTCGCGCCGAGATCTTAAGAATCGGCGGCTTCAGCGAGCCGTATTCACCGTACTGGTGAGCGTACCTGAGTGGCGATGCCGGAAGGTTCGTCGCCGCGGTCGATTCGATCGAGCTGTAGGCTGTGAAAATCGCACCCCTCTTCCTCCCGTTGAGTCAGGGGTATTCTCGCGGTCCCGATCTGGATCACTCGCTACTTCGGTCGATGTGACCGATGCGAGTAGTCCGGAAACAACTTTGCCGCGAGGGATGCCACGAACCGAAAACGCAAGTCCAAACGCGGTCTTGATTCGCTCCTTCGGTTCGCCGCGCACGCTTCTTATGTGCATAGTTCCCCGAGGGAACCCGTTCAATATTCCCTTTGCTAATGAGTAGAGTGCCAAGTTTGAAGCCGTCCTATTTCACGTCGACCGTAACGTCCTTGTGAAGGACGAACTTTGTCGAGACATCCATCGTGACTTCGTGGGCCATTGGTTGTCTTTTCTTCTTGCCGAACTTCGAATTCTGCGGCCGGGCGAAAGTACCCCATGCGGGCGGACCCGACGACGACGACGCACTGCAATACGACCGCACTATAGCTCCCAAATCGTCACACGGCAAGTCTCTGCGCCGATACTCCACACGAGCCACCAGCGTCTTCTGCGGGCCATAGATCCCGCGAAAACGGCAGCGCACTTGTCTTCTACGGACAGTTTCAGCCGCAGAACACGCCTGCACGCCGTAGGCGCATCCTCAACGAGCAAAAAAGAGGAAACGTCCAATTCTGCTCTGCAAACAACTCGTGATCGGCAAGGAGCGGCACTTCTCTGCCGCGAGCTACCCGTCCAGTTTCCACGGCTTGCGGTACTCGTAGTGCAGCAGGTCGTTGGCGGCGGAGTTGTTGGTGAAGACTTCCTTGACCGGATCCCACTCCAGCGTCGCGCCGGTGACCAGGGCGATGTTGGCCAGAAGCGCGTAGGTGGTGGATGTGTGGCCCACTTCCACGTCGCACTTCGGTGTCGCGCGGGACCGCATGCAGTCGAGGAAGTTGCCGGCGTGCTGCGAGGTGAGCGAGAGATTGGCCACGCGGTGGTCCTCCGTGCGAAATTCTTCCGCCTTGAACTCCGTCGGCTCCATGCGGGGTTGGTGGTCCTGGAACTGACCGCCCTTTTCGGGAATGACGCGGACGACCGAATCGCTGGTATAGGCGGTTCCCTGCGTGCCGCGGAGTTCGCAGTAGCCCGGTTGCGGCAGCGCCGGATTGCCGTTGGCCTCGTACTGGCCGAAGAGCACCAGCCGACCTGGAGCGGTCTGGAACGTGACCTGCATGGTATCGGGGATGGTGCGGTCGTCGTCGACGGCGAATCGACCCCCCATCGCCGCGATCCGCACCGGCTCGCCGTCGCCGGTCATCCAACGGATCACGTCGAGGTGATGCACGCCGTTGTTGGCGATCTGCGACGAGTAGAGCATCCACCAGCGGAACTTGTAGGGGGCGATCGTCTCGCGGAACGGCTCGAGCGGACGCGGACCGAGCCACATGTCCCAATCCAGATCGGCCGGCGGTTCCGCCGGCTGCGCCTTGCCGATGCCCGCCGGATACATGTTGCTCAAGTGATAGCAGCGGCAGACGGTGACCTTTCCCAAGAGGTCGGCCTGGACTCGCTTGGCGACCTCCGCATAGAGGGCCGACGAACGGCGGTGCAGGCCGACCTGCACGATGCGGCCGGTGCGGCGGGCCACTTCGATCATTTTGCGGCCCTCATGAACCGTAATCGATACCGGCTTCTCCACGTACACGTCCTTGCCCGCGTTACAGGCGGCGATCGTCTGAATGGCGTGCCAGTGGTCGGGAGTGGCAATGACCACCGCGTCGAGATCCTTGCGTTGGAGCATTTGACGGAAATCGCGGCAGCACTCAATGTCTTGGCCGAAGCGCTCGCGGGCCCGGCCAAGGCTCGCCTCGCTCACGTCGCAGAGCCCGGCAATCTCGGCCTGCGAATGGTCCTTGAAAGCAGTGAGCAACTGGCTGCCGCGATTGGCCACACCGATGAACCCCAGGCGGATGCGATCGTTCGCTCCCAGCACCCGCTTGGCGCTGGCGGCCGTCAAACCCAGGGTGGCGGCGGCGGTAACCTTGGTGAACGTGCGGCGGCTGATCTTCTCGGTCATGGCGTAAGTCTCCGGCGGTGGAAGGCGTGGTTCATTTCGGAAGGTAAATGAATCGCGGTGCCGTGTCAATGCTCCTCCGGCGACTTGACCGCCTCAGGGCGCACCTTGCACTTCGCGCGGTGACGGACTTTGTGTTATCAAGAGGGGGGTAAGTCTGGGCCGTGGGATTCGGCTCATTGAGAAGATACGCAATGGAGGAGGCCAGGGATGGCAACCATCAA
>JAAYEH010000478.1 GCA_012728855.1 Rhodopirellula sp.
CAGGCCGCTTCCGCCGCATCGAGAAACCGAATCGCCGCATCGAGATGGTCCTGGGTGCTATCGCAGCTCGAGGTTGGTTTCGTCCGTGTAGTTGCCGTACAAGTGCGGCCGTTGCAGAAGATAGGTGACCTCGCGGAAATCACCGCCGTCCCAGATCCGGCAGCCGTCTTCGGCCGGCAGGGTCGCCTCGATGATCTCCTGGTCGCCCTCGTTCGCATAATGACTTTCCAGCGGTCTTCGTTGTAGATCGGCGGTCCCGGCGACCAGCGGTCCGCCCGCAGATCACCCATAATGGGAAAGCAGATGAAGTCCGCGCCGTGCAGACCGAGCAGGCGGGCCGATTCGCAGACGGTGGTGTCCATGCAGATCAGACAGCCGATCCTGCCGATCTTCGTGTCGAAGACCGGGAAGGGTGGCCACCACAACAACGAGTCTCCTTCGAGGCTTGGAGCTTTCCCGCCGAGAAAGAGGCCGGTCGAATCCTCGACAAGCTCACGGCCGGCAAGAGCGACGGTGTGCTGTGGGACACCTGGCCGGACCTGAGTCGGCGATGGATTCAGCGAACCGGCAAGACCACCGTGGGCGGCTCGAAAGTCGGGCTGTCCGGTGAGCCGCTTTGCTCAAGGTTCGCCGCCGGAAGGGTCGCGATACGAACCGGCGAATCGCCCACTTCTCCATGAAGTTCGGCGAGGTGTTCCAGGAGAATGCGCTTGACTTCGAGCACCGCCAACGGATGCGCATGGACGGCGACGTGGTCGGCCGGCACGACGATTTCGGAGACGGCCTCTTCCATGTGGGCGCTCTTCTGCGACACGACCCCGTCGGTGCCCGCTGCCAGCCAGCCCGTCAAGCCTTTGTCCGGCACCAGTCCGATGATGTTGTGGTACTTCACCCACGGTGCGTGATGCGCGGCGAGCATGACGGGAAAGACGGGCGATTCCGGTGAGAGCGAGTCGATGCTGGTGTCGATCTCCAGCATGGAAGGGTCGCGGAAAAGGTCAGGATTGTCTCGGATCACCTGCTCGCGTCCCTGCACGAGTTTGGCCGGCAAATGAATCAGCCGGCTGGCAAGCCACTGCGTGGTCTGATTGGCGAATTTGCTGCCGCGGTGGGGAGTGCCGATGGTGATCACGCGACGGATCGCGGGGTTGGCCTGGAAAAAGAAGCACTTGGCCAGTCGATCCTTGACCTCGGCATCGGCCTGGACGCTCTCAAACGGCTCGTCGCTGACAATCTTCCAAAAGTCATCGCGGCTGTCGATCGTCTGCATCCGGGAGATCAGGCCGCCCATGCTGTGCCCGACGAGCACCATGTGGTCCAAGGCGGCTTCCTGCCGATCGGGATCGAGGATCTGCCGTGTGTCATCCAGATCGCGACGCAACTGGGCCGCGCTGGCCCAGAACGGCTGGGCGGTGGGGTAAAGATAGAACCAGAACTGGTAGTGGTCGCGGATCTCGGTGGAGGAACGCAGATCGTTGAACATCTGCATCCAGGTCATCGGACTGGACCACAGCCCGTGAACCAAAAGCACCGGGATTTTTCCCTTTTCATAGGGCTGCACCATGTACAGCCCGACGGGAGCGCGCTGGTCGCCGATGCCGGCCAGAAGCCGCTCCGGGTGCAACAAACCGTCCGTCGCCAGACTGGCAAAATGTGGATTGGAAAGGAAATAGGCCAGCGGCGTGGTGAGGTCGCTTTCCAGCGGCACGTGCAGGTTGCCGACCGCCACGTCTTCGATCGACGTCGGGTCGCACAGTTCGATCATGCCGTGTCGTCGGATCTGGGCATCCGCGGAATCCGGCAGCAATTCGGGAATCGGCCGCAGAAAGGCCGTGACGGGGAAACTCAATTCGGGAGGGTAGAACCGGACGGCGCCGGCCTGGTCACCGGCATCTTTCGCGCTGCGAACCGCGATCAGCGGCACACCGAGTCCGTAGGTCCGATACTGGTTTTTCAGCCCGCTGATCTCGTAGTCGGAAGCGAATTCAAAACTCCCGAAATCCTCTTCCCGCCACGGACCGCCGCGGACGACGCAGGTAATATCCCAGCGACCGGCGGCCGTTTCGATCTTGTGCGTTTGGCCGGGCATCAGTCCATCGCCCTTGATGACGATGCGCAGGCCGTCTTCCAACGCGCCATTGTAGAGGTCGCACGCGCCGCGGAACTGAGGATCGTAGGGATTGCGGATCTTGTTGAATCGCTCATCGAAGAGGTATTGGTAGGCATGGAGCACCGATGCCCCGTAGAAGTCCATTGCCAGCCGCTTGTCGCGATCTTCGACCTTCTTGGCCGCCAGATAGCTCAACTCCGCCGCCGCATAGATCTTGTCGGCCGATGGATCCCTGTCGATGATCGTTTGGATCTTTTCCAACAACTGCCGGGAATCACCCTCCAAGCCGTTGGGCAGGTCGTAGAGCCGTAAGAATTGCACCGTCCGCTCGCTCGGCTTGGGGCCGCCCCGCGCGGTAAGCTGCAGCCGCTCGACCAGCGGGCTGTGGGGCACCGACCGCAAGTTCGCCATTTTCGAAGACGCGCAGCCTGAAACGGTCACCACGGCCGCGACGAAGGCCACTTGGATCTTCCACCGATCGCGGTGCGAACGCGAACATCGACTCGACATGGGGACTCGTACTCCGCACGGACAGGGACCGACACGTCGTCGAACCGGAACGAAACGGCATCGCGGCCAATGACGCCCCCGTTTGGCTGGAACCTTTAACGGAATCGGCCCCCCCACGTCAATGCCGGTTTTGCGATACCCACTCTCTGGAACTAATCGACAGTAGCCGCTTCGGCTCGGTCTTTTGAGTCGTGATGCCCTTTGCGGCCGGTGTACTAAGAGCCTATCCCAAAACCTCGGCGGAGAGGGGGACAGGCACATTTTGCTCCGAAGACTCCGCAAAATGAGCCAGTCCCCGGCGGTTTTGGGATAGGCTCTAAGCGAGTGACTACCCGCCGCCCCTCGCAGCAGACTATACTCATCTGAGACATATCCCCCTGAAGGAGATTAACCATGCATAGCACGATCGCCTGTTCGATCCTGGTCTTTTTCTCCTGGAGCCATAGCAACATCGGCGACATCGGCATAACGCCCGGCCTGCTGCGACTGATCGAGCAGCACATCCCCGGCGCCGAGGTGACGGTGGTGGCCAACACCAAGGCCGACGCCACGCGGGAATACCTGCAAGCTCGTTTTCCCAAGTGCCGGGTTGTGGCCGCGCCGTTTCGGGATAAGGAGCCTTCGCCCGAGTTCACTGCGGCGTTCGAGAAGGCCGATCTGATCCTCTACAATTCCGGCACGACGCTTTCCTACGGCCGCTGGGCCTCCGACTGGAACCGCACGATGCGATTCGCCCTGCCGCTGGAATTGGCTCGCGACGCCGGCAAACCGTACGGCGTCTACTGCCAGTCCTTCGAACGGTTCGCCTGGCCGAGCGACGCCTATTTCCGCGGGCTGCTGTCCGGGGCCGACTTCGTCTTTTGTCGCGACACGAATTCACTCGACTACCTCAAGAGCCTCGCCGTGGATCCGCCGATTCTCGCTTTCGGTCCCGATGCCACGTTTGCCTTCGATCTCAGCGATGAAGCGCGTGCCGATGCGTTTCTCAAGCGGCACCAGCTCGAGCCGCATCAATTCGTCACCCTGACCATCCGCACCAGTATCCAGGGCTTCATCGACACCAAGCGGGAAGAAACCCATGCCGAGAAATTGCGAAACATGGTCGAACGCTGGGTGCGAGAGACGGGCCTGATCGTGCTCATCTGTCCCGAGGTGGTCCACGAAATCGAACCGGCCAGGCGGCTGATTTACGATCGGCTGCCCGAGGAGATCCGGCGCAACGTCCGCTTCAAGGAGGAGTTCTGGCTGCCGGACGAAGCATTCTCCGTGTACGGGCGGGCGCGGGCGATCGTCAGCATGGAGATGCACTCGATCATTCTCGGTCTGGCGGCGGGAACGCCCGTGCTGCACCCGCGGTTCGAGGAGGCGGGCCGCAAAGCCTGGATGCTGCGGGATCTGGGCGTGGAGGAGTGGCTTTTCGATATCGATAAGCAGCCGGCCGAGGAAATCACCGCCGCCTTGATGGAAATCCACAAGGACCACACGGCTGCGCTGGCTAAGGTGAAATCGGCCATGGATATCGTGCATCAGGGCCAGAGGAAGACCATGGCCACCGTGCAAGCAACGATCGCGAAGGTGAAAGAACCGTATCCGAATTTGCAGATCTTGATGGAACCGGCCGAGCTTGCCCGACCCGAGTTGGCCGAGCGGTGCGTCGTCCTCGATGTACGCAGCCCCGGGGATTATCAAGCCGGACATATTCCCAATGCGCAGCATGTAAGCCACGACGCCTTTAAGGAAGCTTTCGGCGACGGCGAGGACCGAGAAGGCTGGAGCGACCGAATTGGAAAACTCGGTATCGGCCCGGACACGCCGGTCGTGGTCTACGACGATGTTGCCATGAAAGACGCGGGGCGGATCTGGTGGATCCTCCGCTATTGGGGCGTCAACGCGAAGCTGCTCAACGGCGGCTGGCGGGGGTGGAGAGCGAGCAATCTGCCGGTTTCCGAGGCGGCGCCCGAGGTCAAACCGGCCGAGTTTCACGCGAAGCCCGCGCCCAGATCGCTCGCGACCAAGCATGAAGTACACGACCTGCTGCGCACGGCTCGCCCGCAGATCGTCGATGCGCGAAGTCGCGAGGAGTATTGCGGCATCGACAAGAAGGAGAACGACCGCGGCGGCGCCATTCCCGGCGCGAAGCTTCTGGAGTGGAGCGATCTGATTGACCAGAAGACACACCGATTCAAACGCCCTATGGCAATTCGCAAACTGATCGACCAGACCGGCATCGACTTGGATCGGCCCATTGCCACTCATTGCCAGTCCGGCGGCAGGGCTTCGGTGATGGTCTTCGGATTGGAGTTGATGGGGGCGAAAGACGTCCGGAACTACTATCGCGGATGGAGCGAATGGGGCAACGACAAGAGCACGCCCATCGTTGTGCCGGAGAAGTAGAAGAGAGCTTAGATCTTAGAACTTAGA
>JAAYEH010000479.1 GCA_012728855.1 Rhodopirellula sp.
CCTGCGCTTGCACGTTCTTGAGCGAATAGACCATCATCATGGGGGCCGTCTCCGCCGGTTCCGCCGCCGAGAGCTTATCGACCATTTCCCGGATCACCAAGTGGTCGGCCGGTTTGGCATAGGCGACAAGTTGCTGCGGGTCCGTGCCGACGCTCAGCTTCGCGCTTGGCACGGCCGAAGTGACCATCGAGACAATGCTGCTGGCCGTAGTCCCGGTGGCAACGGTGTAGACGACCGTTGTCGGAGTTTCTTCGGGTGGAAGTTCCTTGGAAAACTCCTCGACTAGTTGCTTGATTCGCTCGTGCTGCTCCGGCTTCGCCCAAACGATCATTTGCGAGGCGTCGGCGCCGACCGTAAAGGTCGCCTCCGGAACGGCGGAGCGGAGAAAGGCCAGCGTGTAGTAGGAGTTGGCGTAGGTCGCCTGGCCCTTCAAGGTGTACATCGCCACCGTCGCCGCGTTGTCCGCCGCATCGATCTTTTCCAGCGATGCTTTGATAACCTCGTGGTCGGCGGGGCGTGCATAAGCGACCAATTGTTTGGAGTCCGAACCCTGATTGAGCTTCGCCTGGGGAACGAGCGGGCTGAGCATCCGCATGGCGTCCGTTGCCTGCACGTTCTTGAGCGTATAGACGACCATCGTCGGGGCCGTCTCCACCGGTTCCGCCGCCGAAAGCTTGGCGAGGATTTCTTCGATGGTCTTCTGGTCGTCGGGCGAGGCGAAGGCGATGAGTTGCTGCGGATCCGTGCCGGTGGTGAGCCTCGCCTCGGGAACGGCGGTGCTGAGCACCTGGGTGACGCCGGAGTACGTCAGGGCGGAATCGAGCGTATACACCGCGACGGTCGGCGCCTGATCCGGCGGAAGCTCCGTGAGTTGCTTAACCAACTCGGCGATCTTCCGATGATCTTCCGGTTTCGCCCAAACGACCAGTTGATCCGCGCCGGTCCCGAGGGTATAGGTCGCGTCGGGAACCACGCCGCGGAGAAACTGCATCGTATAGTACGCGCTGCCCGATTGCCGACCCTTGACCGTGTACACGACGACTTCCTCAGTCCGCTTATCGGGATCCTCAATGTCGACCTGGGCGAGCGACGCCTTGATGACCTCGTGATCCGCCGGACGGGCATAGGCCACCAACAGATTGGGCGTGGAGCCGACACTCAACTGCGCTTGCGGGGCGACGGTCTGCAGCAAGGGGAGGACCGACGACGCCGTTACCTCCTCCAGCGGATAGACAACGATCGAGGGGGCGTTTTCCGGCGGGCCCTGCTCGGTCAGTTTCGCCAGCGCCTCTTTGATTTTCTCGTGATCGGCGGGACGGCCCCAGGCGATCATCTGCCCCGGATTCACGCCCGGCGATACGATGGCCGACGGCGCCATCGCCCGCAGCGCGTAGCTCGCCCGAGTCGGGTCGAGCTTGCCGATGTCGTAGGTCTCGATCCGCGGGGCTGTCTCAGGCGGCCCGCCGGCGGCGATCCGTTCGACAAGTTCCTTGATGATGAGCTGATCGGACGGCTCCGCCCAGGCGACCAACTGCTGGGCATCGGCCCCTTGCGACAACTGCGCCTTGGGCACCGCGACCGCCAGGATCCGCTGGGCATCGGCGGCCGTCATGTTTTCGATCGAATAGGCGACCATCGTCGGCTTGTCGCCGGCCACGGATTCTTTCGACATTTCGTCGATGGTCGCCTGAATCGTCGCATGGTCCTCCGGGACGGCGAAGGCCGCCAATCCGCCGGTCTTGGAATCGACGACAACGTTGGCCGCCGGCACGAGGGTGCGGAGTAGATAGGAGAGCGCCGTCGCGTCCATGTCGCCGGTGGGATAGACCACGAGTTTCGGGCCCAAACCGTCTTCGGTCTGCTGCATTTGTGCCAGCGTCTCGGCGATCCGTTTATGGTCGGCCGGGATCGCCCAGGCGATAATGCGATTGGAGGTCGGCTCTTGGATCAGCTTGGCGTCGGGCACCTGTTCCTGCAGAGCCTGCAACGCGATCTGCGGGGAGATCTTGGCAATTGGGTAGGACTTGTAGGTCTCGCGCGACTCGGCCGGCACGGCGGAGTCCATCTGCTCGATGGCGGCGCGGATCGCCTCCTGCTCTCGCGAGTGGGTCCAGACCATGATCCGCCGCGTCTTTTTATCGACGACGAACTGCACGTTGGGGAAGACGCTCTGAAGCGTCGCCATCACCGTTTCCGGATCGGCGGCCTTGATTGGGTAGGCGACCAGTTCATACTGGCCTTCCGCGGGCGCGTCGCGTTTCAACTCCTCGATCACTCCGGCGACCACCTGCTGCTGGGCCGGCTTGGCCCAGACCGAGAGTTCGCCCGGCGTGGCGTCGGTGATGACCTGCATCCCCGGCAACTGCGCGGTCAGGTTGGGCAGAATCGCCTGGAAGCGGGTTTTCTGGCTAGGGGTCACCTGGTAGACGGCCAGCTTGCTTTGCTCCTCGGGGCCGACGGTGGTTTCCACCTTCTCGATGGTCGCCTTGACGATGTCGTGCTCGGCGGGCGGGGCGACCACCATCATCTGAAGGCCGTCCTCGCTCAGCGTGATCTGCGCCGCGGGGGCGAGCGTCTGCAGGCCCGTGATCAGCGTGGCCGGCGGACGCTGCTTGAGCGTGTAATAACGCAATTCCGGCGCGTTGGGCGCCCGCTCGTCGGACTGCAACTGATCGAGCATCGCCCGGATTGTCTGCTGGTCCTCGGGGACCGCCAGAGCGACGAGGGTTCTTGCGGTCGCGTCGATGGTCAGTTGCGCGTTGGGCAAGAGGCCCTGGAGCAAGGTGACGATCGTACTCGGGTCCGCCTTCGTGAGCCGGTAAACTTCCAGTTGCGGCGTGGTTTCCAGGCTGACGGTCGCCTGAAGTTTTTCGATGGCGGCCTTGATCTGCTCGTGGTCGCTGGGGTTGCCCCAGGCGATCAGCTTGTCGCCCTGCGGGTCGAGCGTGAGGCGGGCGGTGGGAACGAGCGTTTGGAGCGTGGCGAGGATCTGGGCCGACTGGGATTTGGGGATCGGGTAGGCTTCGAAACGGGGCCGGCTGCCCGGCGCCGCATCGGTCTCGATCTGCGCCAGGGCTTTATGAATCGCCTCCTGCTCGCTCGGCAAGGCCCAAGCCAGCAGGCGATTCGTCTTGGCATCGACGACGAAGCGGGCCGTCGGCAACAAGCTCTCGAGCATCGTGACCGTGCTGGTGGGATCGGCCGACTGAAGCGGATAGGCCACCAATTGCCGCTCGTCGGCCGAGGTGGCGGCGATCTGATCCAGCGACGTCTTGATTGCCTCGTGCTGCGAAGGGGGCGCAACTACCATGATCCGCAGACCGTCCTCGCTCAGTGTGATCTGCGCCAGCGGCGCGAGCTGCTGCAGGCCGGGGATCAGTGTGGCGGGGGCGCGCTGCTTGAGCGTGTAGTAGCGCAGCTCGGGGGCGTCGGGCATGGGTTTGTCCGACTGCAATTGCTCCAGCGTCGCGCGGATCGTCTCCTGGTCTGCCGGCACGGCCAGGGCGACGAGCGTCCGCGTGGCCGGGTCGATCGAGAGCGTCGCATCGGGAACCAGCGGCTGAAGCGTTGCCACGGTCGCGCTGGGGTCGATCTTGCTGAGCCGGTAGACCTCCAATTGCGGACTGGTCTGCGGAGATGCCGTGACCTGGAGCTTTTCGATCGCCGTCTGGATCTGCTGGTGGTCGCTGGGCGTGCCCCAAGCGACGAGTTTCTCGCTCTTCGGGTCGAGCGACAGCCGCGCATTGGGGATGAGCGTCTGCAGCGTGGAGAGGATTTGCGCGGCTTGCGATTTCTGGATCGGGTAGACCTCGAAGCGGGGTTGACTGCCCGGGGCCGCGTCGGCCTGGATTTGAAGCAGCGCCGTCTTGACTGCCTCCTGCTCGCTCGGTCGTGCCCAAGCCAGCAGGCGATTCGTCTTCGGATCGAGCACGAACTGAACCGTCGGCAGAAGGCTCTGGAGCATCGAGAGCGCGCTGGTGGGATCGGCCGTGTCGATCGGATAGGCGACCAGTTGCCTGGTGTTGGCCGGCGAATCGGTGGCCTGGTCGAGCGTCTTCTTGATCACTTCATGCTCGGCGGGCGTGGCGACGACCATCAGCCGTTTCTTTTCCGGCTCGGGAGTGACCTGGGCGTCGGGGACGAGCTGAGTCAGGGCCGCGAGCACGGCCGCCGAGGGCACCTCGTCGGCCGGGTAGAGCCGCAATTCGGGGACGTTCGAGCCCGGTTCGCCAGGCTGAAGCTGTTCGAGCGTGGCCTTGATCGTCTGTTGATCGGCGGCGGTGGCCAGGGCGATCAGGCTGTGGGTGCGGGTATCGACGGAGAGCCTGGCGTTGGGAACCAGGGTGGCCAGCAAGGTCTGGGCGCTGGTCGGATCGACGCGCGTCAGACGGTAGACCTGCAGTTGGCGGGTCTGATCCGGGGAGCCGAGGCCGCGGAGTTTTTCCAGTGTGTTCTTAATCGTCTCCTGATCGGCCGGTTTGGCCCAGGCCACGAGTTTGCCGGTGGTCGGGTCGATGGAAAGCTGCGCATCGGGGAGCATCGACTTGATCGTCGTGATCAGTTGGTCCGCCCCGGGCTGATCCACCGTGTAGACCTCCAGCTTGGGGCGTTTCTCTTCGGGAAGCTGGCCCTGCATCTGCTCCAGCACCTTTTTGATCGCTTCTTGCTGCGAAGGC
Organism: Rhodopirellula sp.; assembly: GCA_012728855.1. GTDB lineage: Bacteria > Planctomycetota > Planctomycetia > Pirellulales > Thermoguttaceae > JABWBD01. The sequence goes on from JAAYEH010000479.1 coordinate 4,677, forward strand.
GGGGCATAGGCGTTGATCTGCGCGATCTTGGGATCGAGCACGATGTTGACGGTGGGGAACAGCGCCTTGAGCACTTCCATGACCGCCTGCGGATCGGCGCCGCCCACCGGATGCACCGTCAGCACCGGCTTCTCAGCCGGTGTTTCCGGTTTCGGCTGAGGTTTTTGCGGCTCGGGAATCGACTCGATCACCTTGCCGATCGCCTGCATCGCGCCGGCGGTGGTGGTGACAAGCATCTGCTTCGTGGCCGGCAACAAGACCGCCTTGCCGTGCGGGCCCAGCAACGGCGCGATCTCCTTTTCGACCGCCTCGGCGTCTTTGGCGCCCAATGGGAAGAGGGTGTTCACCAATTCGAATTTGCCGCGCTGGTCGAGTTCCGCGGCTGCGACGCGGGGGATCATGTCTTCCGGCACACTCTGTTTGAGATCGACGACGACCAACATCCGATCGCGGCGGATCAACGCGTAGCCTTTCGTGATCAACACACTGTTCAACAGATCGATTGCTTCGGAGGGGGTGTACTCGCGAGTGTCGGTGTAGTTGAAGGTGCCGGGGGGCGGGGCGTCGACCACCAACGAGAGATCGGCCTGCTCGGCAATCCAGTCCATCACGTCGGCCCAACGCTGAAAGCGGAAATTGAACCGCAAGCGCGGCTCCGCCTGCTGCATGGCAAACTCCGTCGTTTGCTCCGCGGTGAGCACGGCAGCGAGTTTCTTGTCGCTTTCCTTTCGGACCGCGGCGCGCTCCGCCTCCGACGCCTTTGCCAATGCATCGGCCCTTTCGGAGAGCGCGGTGGTAATCTGCGCCTGTTGCGCCTCGGTGAGTTTCAAGCGTCGCACCACCGGCGGCCTGGCCAGTTCTTCGTAGTTGAAATCGGGAAGCGGCGGCTCCTCCGGGGCTTTGGGGGTAGGCGCGGGCTCGGCGGGCTTCTCCTCGGCCGGCTTGGCCGGCGCCGCTTCCGCGGGCTTGGTTTCGGCAGCCGGGGCCGGAGGTGTTTCGGCCGGTTTCAGCTCCGCGGGCTTCGCTTCGGCTGGCGCGGCGGCCGGGGTTTCGGCCGGCTTGGCTGCGGATGTCTCCGCCGGTTTCGGCTCGGCTGGCGGCGCTTCCGCCGGCTTGGCTTCCGCAGGCGTTGCCGGTGGCGGCGTTTCCGCCGGTTTCGTCTCGGCGGCAGGTGCCGGGCTGGCCGCCGGTGTCTCCGCCGGTTTGGGCTCGGCGGGGGGGGGCTCCGCCGGCTTGGATTCCGCAGGCGCCGCTGGTGGTGTCTCCGCGGGTTTCGTCTCCGCCACTGGGGCCGGCTTCGCTTCGGCCGGCTTCGCTTCGGCCGGCGCTTCCGCAGCTTTGGCTTCCGGTGCCGGTGGTTGGTTCGCATCCTGGGCGTGCAAAGTTGCGGCGGCGTAAACGATCACTCCGGCCGAGAAGACCGAGAGAAAACCAAATCGCCGGAGACAGCGAGCAATAGGGATCGCCACGGCGTGTACTCCAGGTGGGTGGGGAGTTAGGCAGGAATGCTCTCTTCAATGCTACCTCAGCGGATAGCCCAGGTAAAGGAAGCTTTTTGGGCAAAAAATAGCGGCAGTTGGCCCGGCCGACACGGAAAAGAGACTCACCGGACCACTTTCCCGCAGCGGTTTTCCGACAGTCGATCGCTCGCAGAGGCTCAGCCCGTTTCTGCCTCCGATGTATGGACGAGCGGTATTCCTCCTGCGTATCATAGGGTACGCAGAAAAGCTGCGGCCACAACTGCCGGCGAGTCTATGCGTATTCAACCATACTGGGCCGAATCCAACGCAAAACCGCGAATTGGCCCATCACTGCGCCACCCGACACAAAACCCTAACGGAGGAACGGCTCAATGAAAACCATCGGCCTCAGCACCCTACTGATCTTACTCGGCTCGATGTGGGCGTATGGCCAGCGCGACTATTTCGGGGGCGCCGTGATCGACATGCGCGCTTCGACGGCGGCCGAGGGCGCCGCCCGCGGCATGGCCGACGTGGCCCGTTCCGCCGGCCAGTACAACCTGATGACGTCCAAAGCCGCGATCAACATGACCGAGGCCCAGCGCAACAACATCGAAAATCGCGAGCAGTGGACCGACACGTACTTCAAGATGCGGCAGGCCAACAAGCAGTACCGCGCCACCGAACGCGCGCCGCGCGCGACGATGGAAGATCTCGTCCGCTTTGCCCAGGCCGGCAAGCCGCAACAACTCAGTCCCAGCGAGCTGGATATCGTGAGCGGCGCCGTTTCTTGGCCTACCGTGTTGAAAACGGAGCCGTTCCGCCAAGAGCGCGAGAAGCTCGATGCCTTGTTCGCCGCGCGTGCTCGGCAAGGAGTATTGAGTTTTGAGGAACAATCCGAGGCGGAAGCAGCCAAGGCGGCGATTCTCCGGCAGTTGCAGAGCCAAATCGACGCTCTCCCGCCCGCCCAATACATGCAATCCAAACGGTTCGTCGAAGGTCTCGTCTTTACTGCCAGACAGCCGACCGCGTAGCGACAGTCCCACTTAATCCAACCTCTGAATCGCGCCGTCCACACCAATCGGGAACACCATTCATCCTGCGGGAGCAAGCAATATGACACCCTATCGGCACTGGCTTTTGATCCTGGCGACTGTCGCTGCACTTTACGCGTCGGCCTCGCCGTTGTCCGCCGCGCCGCCCTGCGCCACGGAGTTGACCAAGCAACTGGATAGCTCCGATCTTTCGGCGCGGATCGAGGCGATCGATCTGTTGGGTGAACGCGGAGAAGAGGCCGCCGCCGCGGTCCCGCGGTTGGCCGATCTACTCCAGGACCAATCGCCGCTGGTCCGTGCCCATGCCGCGCGAGCCCTCGGTCGCATCGGAGCGCCCGCCAAATCGGCGACGGAGCGATTGGTCGTTCTCGTCGGCGACGACGATGCTCATGTCCGCCGCGCTGCCATCCGAGCGCTGCGCGACATCCGGCCGGGCGCCGAGCGGGTTGTGCCGCTGTTCGTGAAACTGATGAAGGGGGCGGACGATTCGGTCCGGATTCACGCCATGGATGCCGTGGCGGAGTCGGGAAACGAGGCCATGCCGTTTCTGGTCGAAGCGGTGAAGGACGATGCGGCGGCTTATTGGGCCTGTCTGGTGATCAGCGAGATCGGCGCCGAGGCGGAAGAGGCCGTGCCGGCGCTTACCGAGCGTTTGAAGGATCGCAGGCCCGAGGTCCGGCGGGAAGCCATCCTCGCCCTGGCGGCGATCGGCAAGGCCGCCGCGCCGGCGGTTTCCCAACTGGTCGAGGCGCTGGATCATCCGGTTGATCGCATTCCCGCGACCTACGCCCTGGGCGCGATCGGCCAGGCCCCGCCCAGCGCCCAAATCGCGATTGAGAAGAACGCCGAAAGCGACGACGCGCTGCTGGCGGACGTGAGCCTCTTGACTCTGGCCCAGTTCCGTCCGGACGACAAAGACTTGATGCGGAAAGCCGTTGAGAAACTTGTGCAAGACCTCAAGTCCGATGAAGCGCGGATTCGCGAGGCGGCGGCCCAGGCGTTGGTCGAACTCGATCCCGATCCGGAAATCGCCCGGCCGATCTTTGCGAAGGCCATGGACACAGCCGGCCCCGATTCGCTCGACGCCATGATGGACGCCCTGGCCGGCCTGGGTGGGAAGGCGATACCGCGGCTGATCAAAGCATTGGGAATCGAGCAGACACGTGCCCGTGCGGCGGCCATCCTCGAGCGGATGGGACCGGCGGCCAAGGAGGCCGTGCCCGCGCTAATTGCCGCCCTGGGCGATAAGAATCCCGAAACCCGCAGCGAGGTGCTGCTGGCCTTGGGCGCGATCGGGCCGGAGGCGGCCCCGGCGGCCCCGGCGATCGCCGAATTGCTCACGGATGGGACGATGAAGGTCCGCTACGCCGCCTGTTACGCCCTCGGGCAGATCGGGCTGGCCGCGGCGAAATCGGCGCCGCAACTGGCATGTTGCCTCGGTGACGGCGATGAATTCCTCTGCATGGCCAGCGCTTGGGCGCTGGCGAAGATCGATTCCCAGTCGCCGGAAACCGCCGCCAAGGTAGCGCCCGTCCTCATCAAGGCGCTGGATACGCCCGACGCCATGACCCGCCTGCATGCCGCGGAGGCCCTGGGGCAACTCGGTGCCCCGGCCCGAGCCGCGATTGGCAAACTGGAGCAATTGGCCAAGGAAGATCCCAACGACGACGTGCGGGAAGTTGCCGCCGAATCGCTCAAGGCTATCGCGGCGCAGAAGTAGTCGAAACCCCGGGAAGTGCTGCTGACGGGCATGGGAATCAGTCAGGACCAGCGGTTCGGCGAGCTTTTCGGCCTCAAGCTCCTTTCGTCTCCCCGCGGACCGGAAAGGCTCACCGCCAACGTCAACGGCACGGCGTATGAGTTCGACCATTGGTTCTTCAAGTTCGAAGCCGTCGGCGCGGAAACCTTGCTGGAAATCGAAGCGGCGAATGGTTCGCGGCATCCACTGCTCTCGTCCGCGAAGCTGGGCAAGGGGCGGCTCTACTGTGTGCCCTTTCCGCTGCTGAGCGATCACGGCAAGCAGGCGGCGCCGCGTCCGCTGCTGGATGATATCTTCGAGAAGGTGCTGCCGCTGTCCGAGCGGCTGCTGGCCTCCGATGCGCCGGCAACGGTCGAGGTGGTGCTGCGCCGGCAGGGCAATCGGCGCATCGTGCATCTGGTCAACATGGCCCCCGGTGAACGGGAAATCCTGCGAGCCGACCGGCGAAACTATCCGCTGATCCACTCCCTTCCGCCCGTGCCTCCCTGCCGCGTTTCGGTGCGATTGACCGAGCGTCCCAGTGGCGTGAGGCTCGAACCGGAGGGTAAACCGGTCGAGGATTGCCGCCACGAGGACGGGCGACTGACGGTCGACGTGCCGGGCTTCGCGGTGCATCGGATGGTGGTCATCGAGTAGGTTTCTTTCGGTGATATCTCCAAGCTCACCCCAACTCGAACGTGGTCACTCCGAATACTTTGTCCAGTGCGATCCTGGGCGCTGCTTGCGTGTACATGCGGACGGTGGCGAAGCAAGGCTTCATGCCGTGACGCTCTGCAAGAGCGACGGCGGCGGCGTTCGTTTCGGGTGTGTCGAGAAAGACCTCTTGGCCCTCGGCGCGAGCAGCCAACGTCAACAGCAGCCGCTGCGCCCCCGCCGCGTCGTCCGCGAAAAGCGGGCCGATTTTCCATCCGCTGCGGCACGAGCGAATCATGCCATAACCGCGGAGTGTTCCCTCCTCGATCAGCGCGGCGCCATACGCATTGGGCATGGCCAACCACGCGCGGAGAAAGGACTCGCGCGGCACCGCATGGCAGTGCGAGTCATAGTCGAGAATCGCGGCGAAGTCCGCCTCGGCGATGGGGATCGCGCCCTCTTGCCGCGACCCGTGTACTTTCCCGGCATAACGAACATTGCGATAGGCCAGTCGAAAGCCGGATTTCTCGTAATTCCGCTGCTGCGCGAGCACGCCGTCCAGTCCGATGGTCCGCGCGCCCATATGGTCCATTGCAGCGCGCCAAATGCGAATGCCATATCCCCTGCCACGATGCTCGGGATGGACGATATAGAAGCCGATGAACCCATAGGTTTCGTCGTAGGCAACGGCAGAGATACAAGCGATCGGCCTGGCGTCCGACACGGCAACGAAGAATCCGCCCGGGTCCGTCGCGAGGAAGGGCGCCGCATCGCAGACGCCGGGGTTCCAACCCTCGGCGGCGGCCCAATCCACCGCCAAGTCGACCTCGGTCCGCTGCATCGGACGTATGTAGAAAGACGATTCGTCGTTCGGATCACGGATGCCCATGATTCGTCAAGGCTCAGAACTCGCCGGTCACTTCTCCTGCCGCGCGCGTGGTGAGTGCCTTGACGATTCTCAGTTCGATCGTCTCGGAGATGAATTGCACGCTGCCGTCGGCCATGGCGAAGTGGCAGCCGCCGGGATGATAGCTCGCGGCGCCGGCGAGGCGGAAGTTGTAGGAAGCGGCCGATATGCCGCCCTGCCGGGTCGTGGGGCCGTTGATGCCGTTGGCCATATCGATCAAGGTGAAATTGCTCCAGACAAAGCCTCTGTAGCTCCCCGGCCCTCCCCCCGTCACTTCGGCGATCATCAGCGTGTTGCTCGTGCCGTCGAGAACGTCGGCCAGACGGCAGCCGCGCCGATCGGCCATCACGCCGTTGGCAATCGTGAAGTGCTTGGCGTAGTTGAGGGTGCAGACCCAATTGTCGCTATCGGCCACGCCGGCCATGCTGACCATCGCATAGTCGTCGCTGGCGGTCGGACCGTTGTTCGTCCCGTCCGGCCGAAGCGCGCTGGTCCAGGAGATCAACTCACCGCCCTGCGGATCGCTGGGGCAAAGGTAACCCTGGATCACATTGCCCTGCACGGCGTAGTTGGCCGGCCATGTTGCGGACTGCCGGAAATTGAGTTGGTCATGCAGCGACCCTTGCTCCATGAAAGGAAGAATGAGCGTTGCCCAGCCGAACCCGCTGAAGCTGGTCTGCGATTGCGCCGGCGCACAATCGGTGGCGCCGTTCCAGGCAAAGGATCCCGACGGCAGGCAACGGTGCGTATCGTGGTAATTGTGGGCGGCCAGGCCCACTTGCTTGAAGTTGTTGGCGCAATTCGACCGCCGCGCCGCTTCGCGGGCAGCTTGCACGGCGGGCAACAATAACGCAATCAAGATGCCGATAATGGCGATTACGACCAACAGTTCCACCAAGGTAAAAGCGCGCACGCGCACGGAACGACTCTGCATCACGACCTCTCCTCTTCTCTGGTCCAATCAAGGGGTAGCTTGCCTCCGGAAGAAGAGGCAGCGCAATATATTGACAATCCAGTAAGTGTGTACCAAAACCGTGTGAGTGTCAAGTAACTCAAGAGGATTAGGCCTTGCCCTCCGCAGCACCGCCGGAACCCGATGTGGTATACTCCAGACATATTGCGACATTCCTGGTGCTCTCGATCCAACGGAGGTTTCCTGGTGCGTGCTATTGCCGGCGTAGGACTGCTGATATTCCTGGGTTTCGCGGTAGCGCCCCTCGCGGGCCAGGAGATTCGCATCACCGAGTTTCAAGTCGAGGGCAATCCCCCCGATGGCGAGATGAAGATCACCCTAAACACCCAGAGCAAGGGGATCGAACTGGGGAGCTTCTGCATTCGACTTGCCGATTATACCGCGCCGGCGCCGCCGCCGGGATTCGTCCGCCAGTCCAACGGTTACGAATACCTCCAAGACGCAGCGGGCGGACTGCCGCTGCCCAATCTGGCCGATAATGGTCCCCTGGACGAAGACCCTCGCAGCGGCGGCTTCGCAATAACGATCTCGACGACAACTTGGCCACCGGGCAAGTACCTGCTCATGGTAGCTGCGCATAACCGTCCGGCCGGAGGCCCTTACGTCCAGGACAGCCGGCCCGTGGCCTTCCGGATCGGTGGCGACGGCGAACCGGCGGAAGCGGTTGGCAATGTGCCCGGCGCCAAGCACCGCGTGGTCTACGAGAAGCCGGGCGTCTATGCCTGTTTCCCCAGTCTCACCATCCGCCCGGACGGTCGCCTGACGACTTCCTTCGGCACCCGCACACGACGGAGTCACATCGACAACAGCGGCGGTTCGCTCACGCTCGACTCCGGCGACCGCGGTCTGACCTGGACTGCCGGCGAGCATCCGGTCGTTGACCGGCGATGGCAAACCCGCGACGGACTGCTGGCGACCGCCGCCGCCCGCGGCTGGATCCAAACCGACGCGAAACAGCGGGAAGAGTTGGAGTCGCAGGGCAAGACGGTCCTGCCGGTTCGCGACGGTGTGATTGCTTATCTGGGTGGGGCGAGTTGGCGAGTCAGCCGCGACGGCGGCAAGTCGTGGGAGTCGCACGTAATCGACGTGCCGGAGTATGTCTCCGGACTGATGGGCTTCCATCATGCGGCCAGCGAACTGGCCGCCGCGGACGGTCTGCGGCTCGTCGCCGTCTACGGCGCTCGCATTGCGGACGTCCTCGCCGGTCGTACCTCGCGCGACGAGGTCTTCCTGCTCCGTTCCGCCGACGACGGGCAGACCTGGCAATGCCTGCCGATGTTGCCCGAAGGGCTGGGCGATTCAAAGGTCGGCTTCAACGAAACGGCGCTGGTCGAAGCCGGCGACGGTCGCATCCTGGCCTTGATGCGAACGGCGCCGGAGACCAGTCTCTATCAAAGTTTTTCGTCCGACCGAGGACTCACCTGGACCAAACCGGCCGACAGTGGCATTTCGGGGCATCCGGCGCATCTGCTCTTGCTCAAGGACGGTCGCCTGTTGGCAACGTACGGTTACCGGAAACGCCCGATGGGAATCCGCGCCTGTTTCAGCGGCGACCACGGCCGGACCTGGCAGACCGACCGAGAATGGATCCTCCGCAACGACGGGTTCGGCAGCCCCGGCGACCTCGGTTATCCGCTCACCCACGCACTGGACGACGGCCGGCTGATGACCATCTACTACTTGACCACCGACGGCATGAACACTCATATCGCTACGACGCACTGGGAGCCGCCGAAGTAGTCTTGAAAAGCCGTGAGAAACAAGACCATGATATCGACCGATTCACGCGCGGGATCGTTTCTTCGAGTGGCAACCGCCTTCTGCCTAGCGCTGGCCGGCAGCGCTTCCGGCGAAGAGGAACGCTTCGAGCCCGGCTCCATCGCGCTGCCGGGCAACATGGTCTCCAATCCGTCGTTCGAAGCGGCGCGACAACGCAAAGACGTGCCCGATGACTGGCACTTTTATGCGAATCCTCGATACCTTTCGCTGGTCGAAGACGGCGCGCTACACGCGTCGCGCGCGGTTCTGGTCGACCGCCCGACGCTTGAGGGAATCGTGCATGTCGCGGCGAAACAGCTCGTGCCGATTCTCCCTGAGTGCCGGTACACGCTGAGCGTTTGGGTGAACGTGGAGCTTTCGGAAGGAGGACGAGTAAACCTCTATCTCGATTTCCTGGATGCGAATAGACAGCGGATCACGGTTCGGCAGGCGAGCCGGACGGAGCCGACCAAGGGATGGGAAAAGCTGAGTCTCACTGCCCATGCACCGGCCGGCGCGGCTTACGCACAGATCCTCGTCCCCTACGTCGACGGCCGGATGCGGGTGCGGACGGACTGCGTGGCGTTGGTCTCGGATGATGGGAGACGGCCCATCGCGGATGGGATCATCCGGGATTTTGCCGCGTCGCGCCCTATGTCGTCGTCGGTCTACCTGACGTGGAAGTCGGGATGGGAACACCATGAAATCGACTTCCGCGGCGGCCCGGAGGCGGAATGGACGACGATTGCCAACGTGTGGTCCGACTTCCACAACGTGATCCAGCTCGAACCGCAGACGGCGTATCAGTTTCGGGTGCGAGCGTTGCCGCCGCGGAGAATCGATGAGAACGGCCATCTGGTGACTGCGGCGGAACCGGTGACCTCGCAGGTGATTCACGCCGCGACGACCGCCGTGGAGCCCAAGGTTTGGCAGAGCCTGAAGCTCTGGCCGACGAAGCACGTGCCGACGTTTCCCGACGGTCAGGCCTACCCGTGCATCGAGTTCTACGAGGGCGCGTTCTACCTGGTCGAAGCCCGCGGCTATGCGATCTATCTCTCGAAGCTCCGCCGGTCGGATTTCGGCGTTGAGTGGACGAGGGAAATCGTGCCGCGTGTGAAAGAGGTTTCGTCGTACCAGGGGATCCCTGATACCTGCGTCTTCCAAGACCGGCTCTGGGTGATGTGGAACCGGCAGGCGACCGGCGATCCGAACTACGCGATTATGGACTCGCGCCAGCACGTGCTCACCTACGAATTCGCCACGCAGCGGCTCTCCGAACCGATGACCATCGAGGCCACCCAGCCCGGCTGCGGAACCTGGGAAGGCGGCCTGACCGTCTACCGCGGCAAGCTCTGGATGATGTGGCTGGAAGTGAAACTCGATGGCGAGAACCGCCGCAGGACGCGGATCGTCTTGCGCCCCTATGAGAACGGCCAGTTCACCGGCACGGTCGTTTTCGACCAGTGCCCGTCGGTTTATCCTTACGGCCCCTCCGTGAACGTTTTTGATGACCGCATGATCCTCCTCTGGTCGGACCTGGCCGCCCTGGAAAAGAAAGCGGATCACGAGCCGCTGTACTGCACGTTCTTCGACGGCGAGTCGTTTTCGTCCAGTGTGCCGATCCACGAGAAAGGCCGATCGCGCTATGCCAAGGGAGCCCAGCTTGATGACGGCTTCTACTGCGTCTACAAGTGCAACGCGCAGCATCCGAACTCTGAATACATGTACCACGATCTGGCCCTGACGCGGATCGGTCGCGACGCCGGGCAGATCGCGACGACCTACTGGATCGACGACGTGAAATACAACTCTTCGCCGGACATGACGTTCGACGGCGACGGCCTGGTGGTCGTTTACGGCAAGTTCGAGCACGCCTATGGCAACCGTCACGACCCGGCAATCAATCACGGCACATTTCTGGGCCGGATCACACGGTAGCTTGACGATCAGGCTAGATCGGTACTGGAGACGCCGGAACTGCGCTGCGTTTGATCCGGCCTACTTTCCCGGATTGCCGCACTGCCGCTTGTTATCCTCCCAGCGGCTGGTTAGAATGGCGACGTCCGGGTTACCAATGCGACGATCACTGCCATGACCGTGCTGCTCGACCAGTTCGTCGAAACGCTCTCTCAAAGCGGCCTGATGGCCCGCGGCGAGATCGAGGCGTTTCTCGATGCGCTCGATGCCGACGCGCGGCCTGAAAACGGCGAGGCGTTGGCCAGACTGCTGGTCCGGCACGGCAAGCTGACAAGGTTTCAGGCGCAGTGCATCTACCAGGGCAAGACGCGCGGCCTGATGATGGGCGACTACGTCGTGCTGGACCGCATCGGTGCCGGCGGCATGGGCCAGGTCTACAAGGCGCGGCACAAGGTGATGAACCGTGTGGTGGCGCTAAAGACCCTGCCGCCGGCGGCCACCGACTCGGACCAGGCCGTGAAGCGCTTCCACCGCGAGATCGAGGTGGCCGCGCGGCTCTCGCATCCCAATATCGTCACGGCCTACGATGCCCGCGAGGACCACGGCGTCCACTTCCTGGTGATGGAGTGTGTCGAGGGGACGGACCTCGCCCGGCTGGTGAAACAGCGTGGCCGGCTACCGTTGCAGACGGCGCTCGACTACATCCTCCAGGCGGCCCGAGGGCTGGAGTACGCCCACCATCAACAGGTCATTCATCGCGACATCAAGCCCTCGAACCTCGTCCTGGATCGCCAAGGGACGGTCAAGATCCTGGACATGGGCTTGGCCCGACTCAACGCCATGATCGGCGCCGCCGATGAGACCGGCGAGGAGACGCTCACCGGCACGGGGCAGGCGATGGGCACGATCGACTACATGCCGCCCGAGCAAGCGGAGAACACCCGCTCCGTCGACCAGCGGGCGGACATCTACAGCCTCGGCTGCACGTTGTACACGCTCTTGACCGGGCGCATAGTCTACCCGGAGGACACGCAGGTGGCCAGGCTGCTGGCCCACCGCGAGGCCCCGATCCCCTCGCTCATCGACCATCGGGCCGACGTGCCGGAAGCCCTCGATGGCGTTTTCCGGAAGATGGTGGCCAAGCGGCCGGAAGACCGGTACGGGACGATGACCGAAGTGATCGCCGAATTGGAAGCAATTGCCACCTCGCGGCCCGACCAGCATGCCGAGACGACGGCCTTTGAGTCGGCGTCCCAGTCCCGCGCCGAAAGAGCCGCAAGTCACGAGGAGTCACTGGCGCTGGATCTTCCGGTCATCTCGCCGGTCGATGAGTTCCTTCGAGTGCATCGGAGGGTGAGCCCGAAGGAAAAGAAGATCGCTGCGGCCGTGGCGTCGGCAGCGGTGTTGCTGGTGCTTGTTTTCGGCGTTGTGTTCACGTTCCGGACAAGCGAAGGGACGCTGGTGGTCAGCGTCAGCGACCAGGACGCGGAGATCAGTGTCGACGGCGGGAAGTTCACGCTCATGGCGCCCGGCGACGAGGAGCCGGTGGAGATGGAATTGGCCGAGGGCGAGCACACGCTGAAGGTGACCAAGGGCGGATTCCAGACGTATACGCAGACGTTCCAGATCAAGTCGGGCGGCCGAGAGGTGTTCGATGTCAAGCTGATGCCGTGGGCGACGGCCGAAGCAGACAGCGGAGAGTCGAAACCAGCACCCTCGATTGCTGAGGCCGAAATCGGGCCGGTCGCGCCAGTGCCCCCGAGCGATCCGGCGGCGTGGAAGGCGATCCTGGCGGCCGACGCCCCTGCTCCTGCCATCGCTCCCTTTGACGCGGCCACGGCGAAGAAGCACCAGCAGGCCTGGGCCGATTACCTGGGCAAGCCGGTCGAGCAGGAGGTGGAGTTGGGCGGCGGTGTGAAGCTGACGATGGTGCTGATCCCGCCGGGCGAGTTCGTGATGGGCTCCTCCGCAGAAGAACGAACTCGTTTCCTCAAAGAGGCGAAGGCGACAGGCAACCAGTGGACCATCGGGCAGATTCCCACGGAAGGGCCGCAGCATCGCGTGCGAATCACCAGGCCCTTCCGGTTGGGCCGGCATGAAGTGACCGTGGGCCAGTTTCGCCAGTTCGTCGACCAGACGGGGTACAAGACGGACGCCGAGCGGGACGGCAAGGGTGGTTATGGCAGCGTCGACGGTAAGTGGTTTCAAGACCCGCGGTTCGTTTGGAATCTTGGCCCGGGCTTCGAGCAGACGGACGAGCACCCAGTGGTGAACGTATCGTGGAACGATACGATAGCCTTCTGCGAGTGGCTGTCGGAGAAGCAAGGCGCCGAGTGTACACTGCCAACGGAAGCGCAATGGGAATATGCCTGCCGGGCGGGCACGACGACTTTCTGGCACAGTGGGGACGACGAGGCCAGGTTGCAGGAATATGCATGGTTCAGCGCGAATTCGCGCTTTAAGGCGTATCCGGTCGGGCAGTTGGCGTCGAACGCGTTTGGCCTTTACGACATGCACGGCAACGCGCGCGAGTGGTGTGCGGATTGGCAGGAACCCGGGTATTATGCGAACTCACCGGTGAATGACCCGGCGGGGCCTTCAGCGGGCACGAACCGCGTGGGCCGCGGCGGTAGCTGGCGCCACGGCGCCAGGGACTGCCGGTCGGCGTACCGCGACGGGAACCCGCCGGGATACCGGAACAGCAACCTGGGCTTCCGCGTCTCCCGAGTTCTGGCGAAATAGGGAGGCAGAGAAGCAGAGCGAGCGGAGGTCGAACGGGGCTGGAGCCGTGGTGTGCGGAGCACACCCGAGCGGAGCGAGAGGTCCAGCCCCGTTCGTACCGTAGCGAGCGAGGCGCGGGGGGCAAGGTGTTCCTGGGTCTGGGCGAAGCCTTAGCGCCAAACGCCCTTGAGGCAGTCTTGCATTAGGAATCGCAATTCACTAGCCCGACACGCGAGCGAGGGAAAACGCCGTAGAATCCTCGCTTGCGCGTCGCACAAGTGACTTCACATAGTACGGGAGGCCGCGCGGTGTGCCACTGCTTGGAGTTGAACGGGCTGTCCATCGGGACCGATGTTTCCACAACTCCAAGCAGTGCGACGTTGGGAGTCAAACGTCGCATCGCACTGCTTGTGATTGTGGTAAGCCTTACGCAAGTTGAGAATCCGTCCAATCATAGCAGTGGCACACGGCAACCCGTTCTTCCAGAACCGTGCAAGGTCCGTCAGAGATGCCATACCGCTTGGAGTTGAACGGGCCCTCCATCGGGACCGATGCTCCCACAACTCCAAGCAGTGCGGCGTTGGGAGTCAAGCGTCGCATCGCACTGCTTGTGATTGTGGTAAGCCTTACGCAAGTGGAGTATCCGTCCAATCACAAGCAGTGGCACACGGCAACCCGTTCTTCCAGAACCGTGCAAGGTCCGTCAGAGATGCCAAACTGCTTGGAGTTGAACGGGCTGTCCATCGGGACCGATGTTTCCACAACTCCAAGCAGTGCGACGTTGGGAGTCAAACGTCGCATCGCACTGCTTGTGATTGTGGTAAGCCTTACGCAAGTGGAGTATCCGTCCAATCACAAGCAGTGGCACACGGCAATCGGTTCTCCCGGAATCGTGCAAGGTCAGTTAGAATCGCCACAGCGACGGAAGCGGCGACGGCGCCACGTTGAGCCATTCGCCCAAGCAAGGGATATCGACGAACATCAGCCCGACAAACACCGCCATGCATAGCGCCAGGTAGCCCATCAAGGGGCGATCCCGATAGAGACGCTCGGGATGCTGGACCGGACTGTCCGGCCGCAGCGCCACGTGCAGGTAGTGGCAGAAGAACCCGGCGATCAGCGGCGTGCTGAGGATCAGCTCGAAATGATAGCGGATGATGAAGACGCCGAGAAACAGCCCGCAGAACACTGCGTAGAAAAGCATGCAGACCAGCAGCGTGCTCTCGCTGTAGTGGCGGAAACTGCGGCGGTAGTCGCCGGCGCGGGCGGCGTCGGCGATCGATCGATACTCGGCGAACCGTTTGCTCGCCATGAAGAACGCTCCCAGCATCCAGTAGGCCACCAGCAGGGAGACCGGCGGTATCTCGACCGGGTTGATCACCGCCCAGCCCATCAGCAAGCGGATCGGATTGTTGACCGATTCGCTCAGCACGTCCAGGTAGGGGAGATCCTTGGTCCGGACCGGCGGGATGTTGTAGAGCAGGCCCATCACCCACAATAGCGCCGCGGCGAAGAAAAACGGCCGATTCACGCTGCCGGCGATCGATAGTCCCGCCGCCCCCAAGGCCGCCCATTCGACGTAAGCCGCCATCACCAGCACGCGACCGGCGGGAATGGGACGATGGCACTTGACCGGATGATGGCGGTCGGTGGCGGCGTCGAGGATTTCGTTGAGCACGTAGTTGCTCGACGCGACCAGACAAGCGGCGACCAGGCCCACTGCCACCACGCCCAGCGATGCCCAGGTGAGCGTCTGCGGGTAACAGAAGACCGCCAGAACGACGCCCAAGAGCATGAACACATTCTTGAACCAGTGATCCAGCCGGGCGATCGATACATAAGGCAGGATTACGTCAAAGCGGCTGCCGGCCGTCAGGACAACGGGACGCGAAACGCTGACACTACTCATGATAGAACTACCTCGAATGATGCCTGGCTCTCCACTCTCCACTCTCACAGCCCGGCATGGATGGCAAGCTTTTCCGCGGCGATGTCCGGTTGCGGGTGTTTCCGAACTCCGTAGACGGTGAAATCGCTGTTCGCGAAGACGAGTTCGAAGCGGTGGCGATGCCGGGCGACAAACTCGCGCAAGTAGCGGACGACGGCCGGGTCTTCGGCCTCGTCCATGGCTGCGTCGCGCTCGACAACGGCAACGTGGGTGGCGCCGATCCGCGTCAGGTAGTTCCAGAGGTCCGCATCCTTGGCGCCGGGTCGATAGATCGAACAGGTCCGACCGCCGAACAGCGCCATCACCCGCGGCTTGACAAAGACCAGCACGTCCTCGGGCCGGGTACGGGTGGCAACGAATTCGAAGAGGGCTCGCGACTCGGCCTTGGCGATTCCTTCGCGAAACGGGCCGTAGTCGAGCGTCGTGTACCCCGACAAGTACGATCCGACCGTGGCCGCCGCCAGCAGGGCGGCAAAGACCGGAGTTCGATAGTCCCATGCCAATTGCAGAAAGCTTCCGGTCGTTCGATTGCAGGACGATTCTCGCTGGCTCTCGCGAACCGGGCGACCAGTCGCCCGCTGTGACACAAACCCCAGTCCTTTCAATGCATAGAGCAGCATGAGCGGAAACAGAGGATACAAGTAGCGTTCCCCCTGGTAACTCGGCCAAGCCAAAATCGCGACGAGGTAGAGCGGCCCGAAGACCTCCAGCACGGTCACCTCGCGGCGAATCGCGGAAAGGTAGCCGCCAACGGCCGCCAGGGCGACTGCCGCGAAAAGCAGCGCCGCGGGCAGCACTGCGTAGCCGTTGTGCCAGAACTTCGCCGCGCAGCCCAAGTAGCCGATGGCGTTGTGGAGGAACACTGCCGGCCCGACGTTGAATTGATCGAAGTAGCTCGCATCGCTGTGCAGCAGCAGCGACTGGGTCGCGGCGAGCACGGCGAAGAGTCCGCCAGCGGCCATCGGCCCGGCGGCAAGCCAGGGATAGCCGCGTCGGCGGCGACGCAGCGCGAGAGGACCATTCCACTCGGCGGCGAGCATGGCGGGCACGATGAGAACGCCAAGCGTCCGCGTGGCGAAGGCGGCATAGGCTAACGCGCCGAAGCCCAGCCAGAGCCGCATTCGGCGGCGGCGCGGTGCGCGACTCGCCTTCATGCCGATCCATAATGCCAGGTACGTCCAGGCCAGGAAGGGCATGTCGGAGCCGATCCAGTTCTTGTCGACGATAAGGTAGTGGTTCAGCCCCAATAGCGCGACGGCCGCCAGCAGGGCGCCCGGCGTTAACTCGTCGCGGAAGCAGAGGGCGACAGCCAGGAGAAAGGCGATCAGACTGGCGATCATGGCGATCTTCATTGCCTCGATATCGACACCCAGCACCGCGTAGATCGGCGCCAACAGCACCGCGACGCCGGGCGGATAGGTAGGCGGGCTGACAATCGGGTACTCGGGATTGTAGAGGTAGCCGGTCGCGGCGTAGGGATTGCTCTCGGCGATGTTCTTGGCATGGCCGACGTAGAGGGCGAAATCGCCGCCCCAGCCGTGGCCGGGCCGCAGCGTAGCGACATGCACCGCGGCAATCGCCGCCAGCAGAAGCACCAGACACGACCAGTAGACGCGCGGGCGATTGAGACGATTGAGCACTCAGCCGGCCTCCCACAAGGATCCGTTGCCAGAACAACCCCCGGACTCATGGTGCAATCTTCGTGCCGCGGCTTCCAGCGAGCGCAAGCCGGGTCGCCGCAGCGGCCAACTCGGCGGCGGCGTTGCCTTTTGTCAACATCCGCAGCGGTTTTCGCCTCAGGCGGTTGTACATTGGCAAGCTCATTTTCTGAGATAGGGCGAGTGGGGCATGGCAGAGGCTCCGGCTCTCAGGATATACTTAAATTACTTAAATTGAATTGTCCGGTGGCGCTGCAACACCACGAAGGTGCGCCAGCGTCCCGACGCCACCTCTGGAAACCGCCCCTGTTCCAGCATCGCCTTACAGCGGCGAAAAGGACATGTGATGCCTGAAATCATCCTTAATGTTCCCGACTCGATGCCGATAGCGCTGAGAATCTCCCAGGATCGACTGGGTGGCGAACTGCTGTTGGCGGCAGCGGTCAAGCTGTTTGAAGCCGGGCGATTGTCCAGTGGAAGCGCTGCGGAATTAGCCGGCCTGCCCAAGCCCGTGTTCCTGCAGAAACTTGGCGACTTCGGTGTGACGACCTTCAAGCAGAACACTGACGAACTGGCGGAAGAACTGGCCAATGCGTGAGGTCGTTGTCGACACCGGCCCGCTGCAATATTTGCACCAACTTGGCTAGCTGCACCTGCTGCGAGACTTCTACGGAAGAGTTCTGACGCCTCGAGCCGTGGCTGCCGAACTGGCCAAGGGCAGAGAACAAGGCGTCAACGTGCCGGATCTGGCGGCACTCTCATGGATCGAAGTTCGCGACCTCCCCGCCCCACTTTGGCCCTTGCCTCGGGAGATCCATCGTGGCGAAGCGGAAGTCTTGGCTCTGGCCGCAGAGGCACCGGAATCGCTGGTTATCTTGGATGACACCGCGGCCCGCGCACACGCGAAAGCGCTCGGCCTGAAGGTCACCGGCACGCTCGGCATTTTGTTACGCGCGAAACAAGACGCCAGGATTCATGCCATGCGGCCGTTGTTGGATCAGTTGGAGCGATTGGGTTTCCGCCTGGCAGAGCACACGCGCGCGGCGGTGCTCCGACTCGCCGACGAGGCCGATTAGGCCGTTCGAAGCTTCGGACAGTAGGGGCGTCGAAGTCAGCCCAGTAACGGGCAAATACCGGTTGCAATGCAACGGCGACGTTGACGCACTGCCGGTGATCGCTCACAATCGGTGTAGTGTATCGGCGGTTTGCTGTACGTCAGGCTTTTCAGCCTGACCGGGAAGCAAAGTCCGGCTGGAAAGCCTGACGTACCTTTTTCTGCCAAGGAATGCCTCGATGATTTTCGCCTATGGCTTCAGTATCTTGCTCGCCATCGCCTCACCGCCCGATGCGGCGGACCTCGTGCCGGTCGACCGTCCTGTGATCCGAACGGTGACGGTTGCCGAGTGGAACTTCGACCGCGATACCGAGGGATGGTTAACCCAACACCGTTGCGACTTGTCCGCTCGCGAAGGCACGCTGGTGGTGGAGGCCACCGGGTACGATCCCTACTTCCACCGGCCAGTCGACCTGCCGGGCGGTCAAATCGTTCTCTCGCTGCGCGTCAAAACTCGCACGGCCGATCGAATCGCGCTGTACTGGACCACGGACCAGTCGCCCGAGCGCGGCGAAGACAAGGTCACCAGTTTTCCCGTCGAGGCGGATGGCCAGTGGCACGAGTGTTCCGTCCGCTTCAACGCTTTGGGCCGGCTGACGAATCTGCGGCTCGACCCGGGCAACGACGTGGGAGAAACCCAAATCGATTCTGTACGGCTTACCCGCGAGGAACTGCACCCGATCTCCGTCGAGCGCGTCGAAACCGGTCCCGGCGCCGTGCGGTTTCTACTGAAGAACCACGGCCCAACGCCGCTGGCGGTGACCGCCGCCGGCAAGCCCTACACGATTCCCGGTGGGGGCGAGATCACTATCGAGCGCCCCATCGAAGCATCGCATCCGTTGGAGGTAGCCGGGATCGAGGTGGCGGCGCCGGATCTGCCGCCGGTTCGCCGTGCGGTTTTCCTGCACCACGAAGCGGCCCAGACCGACTGGATCGAACGGCCGCTCGAAGGCGGGAAGCTCCAGATCGCTCGCGACGGTACCGTCGCCCGCATTCACCGCCAGGGGCAATTGGTCGCCGCCATCGCCCCGCTGGTGCGTTGCGGCGATGAGATCCCCGACCTGAAGATTGTCGCAGAAGAGCCGGCGATCCGCTTCGAGGCAGCGGGGGTGTCCCTGTCGATCGGCACGGCCGACGACACGGTCGCCGTCTCGATCCGAAGCCAACGGGAGTGTGAGGGACCGGTCGTCCGCGCCCTAGGGCCGCTGGAACAGGGCCTCTTCGCCGGCCTCGAATATCTCGGCAAGGGTGAGCGGAGTTCGTCGAAGCTCGACGTGGAGACCAAGGAGCACATTCGTTTCGCTCCCGATCCGATGAACGTCACCTTTCCGCTGATGGCTTTCGTCACCGAACGCGGCAGCGTGGCCATGACCTGGACCGACATGAAGTTGCAGCCGGTCTACGCCACCCCCAATTTCCTCGACGCGACCGACGATCACCGCATGGCCATTCGGGGGCGGCGGATCGAGGCCACCGTGCGGGTTGCCAACGAGTCGCTGGAGGAGACGGTCTATTGGTACGTGAAAGGCCGTGGCCTGCCGCCTCTGCCCGAGCCGCCGCGCACGGAGCAAGACCAGTGGAGACTCTGCCTGGAAGGACTCAACGGACCGTTGCGCACCGAAGCCGGCTGGGGACACTGCGCCGAGGACCACTGGACACGGGCGCCGCACGCCGATCACGTGTCGACGATCTGGCGGCTCACAGGCAAGGCGCCGGAACTTCCGCGCCTCGTCCCCGGCGGCGCCCACGTGCCCAACGACGCCGTCTACTTCGTCACCGGCCGTGCCGCCGAGTGGCTGCAGGTCCAGAAACAGCGCGTCCGCGGAGTCCTCCAGCAGCAACGGCCCGACGGTTCATTCCGCTACGACGGCAAGTACCGCCGCGGTCATTTCGAGGATACGGCCAGCGGCTTCTGTGCCCGATCCGCCTGGGTGCTGCTCGAATACGCGCATAAGACAGGCGACAAAGAATCGCTTGATGCCGGCGTCCGCACGCTGGAGTTCATGAAGCGATTTCGCACCCCTCGCGGCGCCCAGGTCTGGGAGGTGCCGCTCCACACGCCCGATCAGCTTGCCTCGGCCTATCTCGTTTGGGCGTACGTTCGCGGCTACGAGTTGACCGGTAAGGAGGACTACCTCGCCGAGGCCCGCCGCTGGGCCTTGTCGGGCATTCCCTTCACGTATCTCTGGAGCTGCAAGCCGGTGATGCTCTACGCAACGCCTCCGGTCTTCGGCGCGACCAACTGGGTGGCGCCCTGCTGGATCGGCCTGCCGGTGCAGTGGGTCGGGGGCGTCTACGCCTACGCCCTGACCAAACTCGCCCCCTACGACGATTCGCTCGACTGGAACCATCTGGCGCGCGGCATCCTCATTTCCGCCGAGCAGCAGCAATACCCCGACGGCAAGTGGATCGGCCTGCTGCCCGACTCGTTCGTCCTCGAGACCCAACAGCGGCGGCCTTGGAACATCAATCCCTGCGCGGTGGTCAGCCTCCGTATGGCGCTCGACGGGGAGTTGGACTCGCTGGCGGTCGCCGCCGTTGGCGAGCACCGCGTCGTGGCGCCTTTCCCCGTCACGCTCCGCGACGGCAAAGCGCACATTGTGGGCCGGGCCGGCGTCGCCTATCAGGCCCTCATCGACGGCGAAAGGATCGTCGAGGTGGCCTCGCAAGGGGACGATGTCGTGGCGGTACAGTGAGCCGCCGGGCATTGACACCGCTTGCGTCGCGGAGGACGATGGTGGGCAATGCAATATCGTCGACATCCCACTGGTGAAACCGCAGGCAAGGGAGAACCTCCATGAACCCACAGATGACGCGACGGACGTTCACGAAATCCGGCATGGCCGCCGCCCTGGGCGTGACCGCGCTGGGAGCGACCCGTGTGCTGGGAGCGAACGACCGCGTTCGCATGGGAGTGATCGGCACCGGCAATCGAGGCCGCCAGGTGATGGCTTTCTTCCAGAAGCATTCCGACTGTGAAATCGCCGCGGTCTGCGACGTCTCCAAGTCGACGGTGGATGAGGCCAATGAAAAACTATTGGGCGGCCGGGCGGACGCTTGTGGCGACTTCCGAAAGATCATCGATCGCAAAGACATCGATGCCGTGCTGATCGCCACGCCCGACCACTGGCACGCCATCCAAACCGTCATGTCCTGCCGGGCAGGCAAGGACGTTTACTGCGAGAAGCCGCTTTCCAAAACGATCCACGAGGGGCGAAAGATGGTCGAGGTCGCGCGCGAGACCGGCCGCGTGGTCCAGGTGGGCACCCATCGCCGCTCCGGCCACTCCTACGCCGCCGCCGCCGGCTTGATTGCCGCGGGCAAGATCGGCAAAGTCACCGTCGCCCGGGCCTTTGATACGACGAATATGTTTCCGCTGGGCATCGGCAAAGCCGAGCCGAGCGATCCGCCCGCCGATCTCGACTGGGAGATGTGGCTCGGGCCGCGGCCTCTGCGCCCCTTTCAGGCCACCATCACACCGTTCAAGTTTCGCTGGTGGGATCTCTACGCCACGCGCTTTGCCGACAACGGCATCCACTTCCTCGACGTGATGCGTTGGCTGACCGGCGACGAACTCGGCCCTACGCGCGTCTCCGCGCTCGGCGGCCGTTTTGTCGTCGACGACGACCGCACCGTGCCGGACGTCATGGAGGGGATGTTCCAGTTCGGCTCGGACCGGATTCTCATCTTCGGCCAGTATGAGACGAGCGGCAACCGCGCGCTGCCGCGCCAGTCGTTCGCCGAGTTCCGCGGCACCCAAGGGGCGCTCTACGCGAGCGACGCCGACTATGAAGTTCTCCCGGAACGCGGCGGACGCTACCAGGAGGATCGCGAATCGCGTCTGGAGCCGATCCGCAAGGAATTCGAGGACGGCTACGGCCAGCACGTCCGCGACCATACGCGGAATTTCCTGGACTGTATCAAAACGCGAGACAAGCCGCGGGCGGACGTGGAGATCGGCCACCGGTCGACGTCGATGGCGCTATTGGCCAATATCTCGCTGGCCACGGAGTCGACGATCCATTGGGATCCCGAGCGAGAACAGATCACCAATAACCCCCAGGCCAACGACCTGCTGCACTACGAGTACCGCAAGCCCTGGACGTTGGATTAAGGGTTGGCGAATAGACAACTGTCGTACTTACCGGTGGTGGCGGGGCCGAGGGGGGCGGGAGTCTTCGTTCTGCGGGCCCGTCCCTATGATCGCCGGTGCTTAAGACGCGGAACTGAGGCTACCAGGGAGGCTGCTGCCGATGCGTTTCTTCTTCGACCGACTGACTTTGACCGCGGCCCCGATGGTCGCCTTTCTCGCGGTTACCGGCAGGATTTCGGAAAGCCAGACGCCCCATGTACTTAGAGCCTATCCCAAAACCTTGGCGGAGAGGGGGACAGGCACATTTTGCTCCGAAGACTCCGCAAAATGAGCCAGTCCCCGGCGGTTTTGGGATAGGCTCTTAGTGGGCTGTGACCGCAGGGTTCGTGCTGGGTCTCGTCGGACGGTGGATCAGTGCTCTAAAGCGTAATCGCCAGGGGGTCGGCGGCGCGTTTTCACAGGCGGCGGATGGGTGACGTTCAGTCGTCGATCAGAATGCATCATGCCGCGTTTGTTAGGGCATGTTTGTACGGCATGGCCTACGAGACCTTCCAGCGACTGCCGGCGCCGTTCTGGTGACCGCTCTCCCGTGACACAGTAGCCGGCGTGAGCATAATGGAGGGCTGACAGGCTGGGCGATCGCCAATCCTTCGCTGCCGAGCCTCGCATCGCTTCGAAGGCTCCAAAGGAAGCTGCTGGTCCGCCTGCGAGCATGCACACCCTTGACTCCCCAATGCTTCGGGACTAGACTCGGCACGTGCGGGAAATCAATTCTCCTATCACTCAGTACAGACTACGCCATGCAGTTCGATCACACGTTTCCCGGCAACCAGATTAGTCGACGCCAAGCGCTCAGGGTGATGGGCGGCGCGAGCGCCGCCGCGGCGACCGCGTCGTTGACCGGAGCCATCGCCGCCGATTCCTCCGCTGCCAGCCAGCGCAGGTTGGTGGTGCTCAATCCCTACAGCGGCATCGACTGGCGAACGTGCGGGAGACACAAGGCGGCCCTCCATCTGCACACGCTCCAAAGCGACGGACAACACCCCGTGGTCGAGGTGGTCAACGCCTACCGCAAGGCCGGCTTTGAGATCATGTCGATTACAGACCACGACTGGAACTATCCCAACGCGCGGGTCGAATGGAAGATGCTGCCGCCCGAGAAGGCCAGCCCATATCCGAAAGGACCTTTCCGGCCGAACTTTCCGGCCGATCCCACGTGGCCCTGGACCGACTACGGCTGCTCCGAGCCGCGTGCCCTGGGGATGGTCGGCATCCAGGGGAACGAACTGACCTTCCGTCATCACATCAACAGCTACTTCAGCGACTATGGCGTGTGGTACACGCGCACCGGCAAACGGGCTCCCTACGGCGGCATCGTCGATGCAAACGGCAAGGAAGTCTGGGAGGACGACCAGCTCCTGGCGATCCGCGACAAGGGTGGGCTGGCGGTCATCAACCATCCGGGCATTCCCAACGTGCATGCTTGGTGGGAGCGAAAGCCCTTGAGCTGGTATGTGGATCGCTATCAAAAGCACCCGGCCAAGTACTTGATCGGCCTAGAGATGGCGAACAACGAGCCGAGCCAGTATCCGTACGACGAAGGGCTGTGGGATCAACTGTTGGCCCGGTTCATGCCGCGCCGTCCGATCTGGGGATTCGGCAACGACGACATGCACGAAATGAAAGGCGCCCGCCAGGCGTTTACGGTCTTCTTTCTCGACCAGCTCACCGAATCGAGCGTGCGTAAGGCCATGGAATCCGGCCGATTCTGCGTCTGCACGTCCACGAAGAGGGTCGATTACGGCAACCAGCCTGCGGCCGTGTCGGTCTTTCCCAAGCTGGCGGCGGTCGAGGTGGACGAGACCGCGGGCACGATCCGCATTGAGGTGGCCGACTGCGATCAGGTGCGTTGGATCTCAGCACCCGAGGCGCTCGAGCCGGTCGCGGACTACAAGACCAGCGATCGCCCCTGGCAGCAGGGGCGCGTTGTGCATGTCGGCAACACCCTCCACTACCGCCAGGCGGCCGGGATCCACAACTACGTCAGGGCCGAACTCTCACGTACCGAAGGCCAAGATACGCATCGGACTCTCACCAATCCCTTCGGCATCGGTGGGGCTTGAGACGCAGTCGTGGGCGGAAATGAGCGTGACTCGGCGCGTCACTTGCCGGGGGGGCGCACGGAAGACGGCGACAAACGGAATGCGTCAAGACGTCGGTCGTTTTGAGACAGAAGAAAGACCCTGCTCGGCGGGAGCCTTCTTTGTTCCCAGGGCGATTGCACCATAAGTCATTGCCCGAAGAGCACTTGTTCGAGGTAAATAGACCCGAGGCATCGCTCCGAATTGCCTAAAACCTCGATTTTCATCCTACTCTGCGTCGCCTGCGACATCGGAGACTGCTTGACATAGCGCGCCGCATCGACCATGCTCAGACAACGATAGTGGACACACGATCACGTTCATCCCCGCAGCCGCATCCCGCCGCTTTCGCTCACCCGGCTCCGGGCAGCTCATTGGCAATTTGGTTGATGATTCGAGGTTTCCCGGCGGCCGCAGGATAGGCGAGGTCGATCTTGCACCAGGGCATGTAGAGAAGCACGGCCATTGATTCATTCCTCACTTCCATTTCCGCCCTGGAAATGGCACCTCGCGCGAAGTAATCCAGTTTTGTGCAGCTTCCCGAGGAGCCGTGTCTCTTGCTGTGGTCGGCCGTGCCGGTCCAGGGAGCGGCGGACGTACTTGCCGTCGGTCGTTCCCACTGGCGTCCGCACGCCGGGGAACTCGATCAGCAGGATTTCCCGCCCTTCCAGGTGGTAGAAAAGAAAAAGAAGATGGCAAGAACTCGTCTCCCCATCTTCTTTTCTGTCATTTTCTTTTCTACGGCCTGTCTCACGCCCCCTCCCACCCCGCACCCAAAAACGGAAGAGCCCTTTTCTTCACTTCCTTCTCTTGAACAGCCCTGCCGCAAAACGCCGTCAGGCTCCCGGAGACTTCTTGGACGACGAGGATGCCGTCGAACCGCTTGGCTGCTGCACGCCGCTCAGCGAGTGGAGGATCATGATCTTTTGCCAGATCTTCCGCGCCAGACCGGTCGAGAGCGATTCCACCTCGTTGGCGGAAGCCAGGGCGACCGGATCGTCGAAACTCTGGACGTACACGGCCGCGAGCTTACCGGTCAGGGAGAGCAATTCGGTGCAGTAGTCGAGGTAACGACTCAATTCGAAGACGGTCATATCCTCGCGCGGCGAGGAAGCGGTCTCGCGTCCGCGATAGAGAATCCGCTCGGGATCCTTGGTCAACTGGTGCATGTCGATGATGTGGGCGATGGACCGCAGTTCATGGATCGCGGCCAACGCGCGGCGGCGTTTGATCCTCGTCTCCAGAGTGACCAGGAAAAAGATCGCGGCGCCGATCAGCACGAGGTCGTTGATCGCCGCCTCCAGCAACTGGATGAACTCCAGCAGGTTGATCTGCCGCGACGGCAGTTCCAGCGCGCTGACGGTTCCGGCGGAGACGGCGAAGATTGCCAGGATGACCAGCAACGTCAGCAGACGCAAGCTCCAAACCGGCCGGGCGATGAGGATGGACCGCTGCTTAGCTTGCTGGGCAATCGCCAGCAATTGCCGGCACACGCCCGCGAGGCTCGAGCTGGGAAAGCGTTCGGCGATCCGCAGGCCGAGGCGCTGGATGGTGCGGACCACCTCTTCCGCTTCGAGAATCCGGTAGGGCGCCTTGTCGCTCATCGGTGTTGTTCCTGCATCGGTTACCGTCGGTTGTACTCTTCCGGCAAATAGAGCATCCGGCCGCACGACTTGCACTGGATCGGAGTGGCCAGCATCAACGAGTTGATCATGTTGACCGGAATGTGCTGATTGCAGCCGCTGCAATAATCGCCGTTGACGACGGCCAGCGCGTCTTCGCCGCGGGCTTGCACGAGACGCTGGTACAGCACTTTGAAATCGCCGGGCAGTTCGCTCTCCACCTGACGCATTTCCTGCTGGATGCGATCGATGTCGCCACGAAGAATCGGCTCCTGTTCCGCGATGCTTTTCGCCAGTTTTTCGGAATCCCGTGCGGCCTTTTCGACGGCCGCCTTCGCCTCGGCCACCTTGGCGGCCAATAGGTCGGCTTTTTCCATCGCCTCGAGAATTTCGTCGGCGAGCACGCTGTTGGTCATTTCATCGGCGGCAATCTGTTCTTTCAGCGCCTGGTACTCGCGATTGTCGGCTGCCTGCTGGAGTTGGAGGCGACGTTTGGCGACCTGGGCCTCGCCCGAACCGAGTTGGAGCTGTTTCTTATCGTTGGCTATGCGGAGCGTTTTGGCCTCGGCTTCCGCGGCGGCCAGCGCCTTGTTGGACTGCTCGATATTCACCTGCTGGGCGCGAAGCAGACGCGGCCCCCTCTCCAACCGTTCTCGGAGGTCTTCCAACTGTTGGTGAATGCGGTGCAGGGTTCGCAGGGTGTTGGTAACAAGATGAGCCTCAGTAGACATTTTTTTCCACGATTTGCTTTGCGGTTGCGAATTTGGTCAACAAAAAACAATTCTTGGCCGAACGCCAACAAAAAAACCGCTGGCCTCTGCGAGGCCAGCGGTTTGACGGCTTCGGTCAACCCGCCACACGTTCGAGGAATCCTTCCAGTTGTTTGCTCCGGACCGGGTGCTGGAGCTTCTTGACCGCCTTGGCTTCGATCTGCCGAACCCTCTCACGAGTGACCTTGAAGATCCGGCCCACCTCTTCGAGGGTATAGGTGTAGCCGTCTCCGAGGCCGTATCGCAAGCGGATAATCTCGCGCTCGCGATAGGTGAGCGTCTTGAGCAGGGCTTCGATGCGGTCGCGAAGCATTTCATTGGTGGCGGCCCTATCGGGCTTGAGGCTTCCGCTGTCTTCGATGAATTCGCCGAAACAGCTATCCTCGCTCTCTCCGACCGGCCGGTCAAGGCTTACCGGATGCCGGCCCATGTTCAGCACCCGCCGGACCTCGTCGATACTCAATTCGGCGCTGGCGGCGAGTTCCTCTGTTGTCGGCTCTCGCCCGATTTCTTGCAAGAGCCTCTTGGAGGTGTTTTTCAGTTTGCTGAGCACGTCGATCATATGGACCGGGATACGAATCGTGCGGGCCTGATCGGCGATAGCCCGGGTGATGGCCTGGCGGATCCACCAAGTGGCGTAGGTGGAGAACTTGTAGCCGCGACGATACTCGTACTTATCTACGGCCCGCATCAGGCCGGTGTTCCCCTCCTGAATCAGATCCAGGAAGTTCATCCCCCGATTGCGGTACTTCTTGGCGATCGAGACCACCAGCCGCAGATTGCCGCCGGACAGTTCTCGTTTGGCGTCTTCGTATTCGCGATACTGGGCCCGCATCTGCTCGCAGCGGTGGCGCATGCTCGTCGGGCTTTCCTGGGTGAGGATCATCAGATCGCGGAGTTCGCGGCGGAGGTTGGCGCGCTCGTCCATGGGAGCGGGGGCATGCTGCAATTGCCGCAGACGGCTTTGGAGGAAATCCATCCGTTGCGAGATATCTTCCATTTGCCGCATCATCGCCTGGATGCGGCGAGTCCGCAGGCTCAACTCCTCGACCAGGATGAGGCATTTCCGGCGGTTGCGGATGAACCGCTTGCGAACGGCGGCGCGCTGGTCGTCCGTGATCCGCTTGCGGATCAACGTGCGGAAGTCTTCTTCCGTCTGCCGGTTGAGCTGTTCGAGCGTTTTGAGGTTGTGCGGCATGCGAGCGATGATCTGCTCTTTGGTGAGCCGCTCGGTGAGCGACACTTTCACGGTGCGGTCGAAGGGGAGCCCTCCGCGATGCACCTTGGCCAGCGTGGCGATGGTGTTCCGCATGGCCAGATTGCAGCCGATGACGGTACGGCGGAATCGCTTCCGCGCGATCTCGATTCGCTTGGCCAGCGAGATCTCCTCATGGCGATCCAACAGAGGAATCTCGGCCATCTGGCTGAGATACAAGCGGATGGGATCGTTGCTCCACTTGGGGACGTCGGGTGCCGCAAGCACCTTCAGTTCGACATCGACGGGGAAGCCTTCCTTGTCGAGTTCGATGCCCGACTCGTCATCCGCGCCGGGTTCGAAGAACTCGGGCGCCGGCGGTTCGTTGAGCAGTGCGATGCCCCGCTCGTCCATGGCAATGAGAAGGTTGTCGAGTTTTTCGGGGTCGACGGCCTCGTCGGGCAGATAGCGAATGACCTCGTCGTACGTGAGGTATCCCTGGGCCTTGCCCTTGGCGACCAATTCCTGCAACTCGTTGTCGATATGGTCCACCTATCTCTCCTTTGGCGCTTACTGCGCGCTAGGTGAAATGGATCGTTGGCCGCTAGCGCGGCGCGTCCACACGGGAATGGACGGCCGATGCGGCCGGCCCGGTCGCGGTCCTACCCTTCCGTGGGCAAGGAAATACCGTGGCGGGCCTGTAGTTCCCGGGCGATGCGAAAGAGCGATTCGTCTTCGATCTGTCCGGGAGCGGTTTGGACGACCATGCGTCGGCGGAAAGTCTGAAAAAAAGCCTCCAACAGTTCCAAGGGCGCAGTCATTTGCTTGGCGCGCCCGGTTTCGTCCAGTTCGACCAACAGGCTTTTCACGGCCGATTCGTCGAACTCCAACATCAGCCGATCGAAGGTGGGCGCGGCGCCCGCATCCGACAGCTCACAGAGTTTCTGATAGATCTTCCGGCACGGCGCGAAGGCCAGTTCGGACGGGTCGATCTCCGCCTGCGCCGTGACGACGTACTCGGGAAATAGCAGCAGGATTTCCAGCAACACTCGCTGCCAGGGGGCCGGATCGACCACCGGCGCCGCTTCGGGCTTGTCGCCCATTCTGGCCGGGGCCGCGGCGCGGCGCTGCCCGCTGCGACGCAGAGCCGTCAATCGATTGCGCACATCCTGCTCGGGCACCCGAAAACTCGACGCCAGTCGCTGGAGGATTTTCTCCTCGCGGAAGCGGTCGTCGCCGGTGCTGTCGGCGCGGAGTCGCGGCGCCTTGGCGACGATGGTCACCAGCCGCTCCAACGCTTCGGAGGCCCCGTGGACATCGCCCTCCAGATCGATGCCGCGTGTCTGGCTTTGGAAGGCGTGTTCCAGCGCGTCGACCGCCCCGTCGTTGAGAACCTGACGGAATGCCTCTGCGCCGTATTTGGCCAAAAAATCGCAGGGATCGAGGTTTTCCGGAAGGGTGACGATCCGCAGATCAACTTTGGCGGCGACAAACAACTCGAGAACTTGATCGGCGCGACGCCGCCCCGCTTCGTCGCCGTCGAGAACCAGCACGATCCGGTCGGCGAAGCGACTGAGGATCTTCACGTGCTGCTCGCCCAAGGCGGTTCCAAGCACGGCAACGGCATCTTCAAAACCGTGCTGGTGGGCGGCAATGCAGTCGGTGTAGCCTTCCATTACCAGGGCCGTGCCCGTGTGGCGCATCGCGTCGCGAGCGATGTCCAGCCCGTAGAGAAGGCGGTTCTTGGTGAATAGCGGGGTTTCCGGGGAATTCACGTACTTGGCAGGGCTGGTGTTGCCGGATTCGGGCAGCACACGGCCTCCGAGTCCTACCGGGCGGCCCTGGGCGTCGCGAATCGAGAAGAGGACTCGGCCGCGGAAGCGATCGTAGGACTTGCCGGGGCGGTCCGCCGACCTCGTCACGATGCCAATCTTTTCAAGGATTGCGGGCGTGAACCGGGTTCCACCGGCCCGCTGAAGGATCCAATCCCAATTCGGAGAATAACCGAGATGGAATTTCTTGGCCATTGGGGACGGAATACCTCGGTCCGCGAGATAACGGCGTGCGAGGTCGCCTTCCGGCAGACGCATCAGGCACTCTTGGTACTGCGATTCGGCCCAGGCCATGGCCTGGTAGAGGGATCGCTTATCATCCGAACCGTGCGACCCCGCGGATTCGGATGAGAGGGACTGGATTTGAACGCCCGCCTGCTCCGCGAGCATCGCCAGGGCCTCGGGGAAGGTCACCCCTTCGATCTTCTCGACGAAGGAGAAGATATCGCCGCCGATATCGCAGACCCAGCACTTGAACGATTGCCGCTCGGGATTGACCTGCAAGCTGGGGCGGGTGTCGTCGTGCCAGGGGCAGAGCCCCACGTAGCCGCGTCCTTGACGACGCAACTGGATATGGCGACCGATGAGATCGACGATGTCGACCGCCTGCCGAACCACTTCTTTGGCATCTAACAACGAACCCAACGACACCGTATGCTCCCTCTGTGTCCAGATGTGTGAAATCCGTTCCACATCGACCGACACAGATCGGCAAGTCCTTTTGCCGCGCTGCCCCCTCAAGCAGGGGTGCCAGCAACCGCTGCTCCTCCCAATTCGGACAGCGTTCAAAATGGCACAGGCACCTAGATGAGTTGATCCCCTCAACGTCCTGTCGCAGGCCCGGCTCGGAGCCGGCCCCATCTTTGAACCATAGCCCGGATTGGCAACGGCGGGTCGATTATAGCCCTCGGGCCAAAAAGAATCAATCTCGCGGAAAGTTTACTCAAGTCGCGAGGCAGATTACCCGACATCGAACCGAAAACTACCTCTGAAGCTGTATTTCCAGCGGCCGGGAGCCGACTTCGACAGTCAGTTTCTCTTCCTTGCCGTCGCGAAGCACCGTAACTTCCGCTTTTGTGTTCGGCTTGGTCCGAGCTACCGCCAGCGAGAGATCGCCCGGTTCGTTAATCGGGTCGGCATTCCAGCGAACGATCAGATCGCCCGGCTTGATCCCGGCCCGCTCGGCGGGGGAGCCTTCAATGACCGCGGCGACCAGCCCTCCCTCAATGGTGTTAAGGTTGAGCTGCTCAGCAAGTTGCGGGGTGACCGGGGTCATTTCAATTCCCAGCCAGCCGCGCTGTGTGATTTTGCCCGTGGCTTTAAGTTGGTCGTACACATCGCGGGCCATGCGGCTGGGAATCGCAAAACTGATTCCCTGGTAGGCGCGGCCGTAGATCGCCGTATTGATGCCCACCACCTCGCCGCTCATGTTCACCAGCGGCCCGCCGCTGTTGCCCGGGTTCACCGCGGCGTCGGTCTGCAGAAAGTCCTGATAACCGACATTGCCCACGACTCCCCGGCGATCCTTCGCACTGATGATGCCGGCGGTAACCGTCCGCTCCAGACCGAAGGGGTTGCCGACAGCCAGGACCGGTGCCCCGACTTGGAGTTCATCGCTGTCGCCCCAAGGGGCCGCAGTGAGGCCGGAAGCCTCGATCTTCAGCACGGCGATGTCGGTGGGCGGATCGGCGCCGACAACCTGCACGTCGCGGATGACGCGGCCGTCGCTGAGCTTGACCGATGCTTCGCTGGCGCCGTCGATCACATGGAAGTTGGTAATGATATAGCCGGCTTCGTCGATGATGACTCCGGAGCCCTCACCCTGAGCCTCCAGTCTCGGTTGGCGGAACAGGAAGGCCATCTCGTCCCGCGATTGGACGATTCGGACGGTGTCGATGCCAACCACACTAGGGGCGATCGCCTGGGCCACTATTGTGTAGCGGCTTGCCGAATCCGGCATGTCGGCCAGAGCGGCGCGAGCGACCTCGGTCCTGGCTCGCTCTCGTCCGCGGTTGACGCCGTAAACGATCTTCTCGGCAATATACGGGGAGATCAGCAGTCCGAGCAGCAGCGCCAGGAGCACCAGCATGAATGGCAGGTGCGGGCTAGCCTGGCGATCGCGGCGAAGGACCGGCTCTGCCAGGACCGGTTCGGCCGGCGGGCGAGGCGGCTCGTGGGAGAGAGGGGAGTCTTCCATGGTGTGGCATCACAATCGGCGGTTTTCAGTACAAGAGCGTTTCCCCCGCATTATAGGAAACTCAGCGGCGATGGAAAGGATCCGGTGATCTTGCCGGCGCCCACCCCGGTCTGGCATCCGCAGTTCCAGGCCGCCATAATTCCGCCATAAGAGCGATTGCGGTAAAACGATGTGGTTTGTGACTCGGCCGTGGCAGGAGAAGCATCGATGGTCCGAAGCAATCGACGCAGACAAGATAGCGATTATGACGGAGCATGGAAGGAAGCCCTCCACCAGTACTTTCGGGAAATCCTGAAACAGTATTTCCCGGGCGTCGCCGAGGTTGTCGATTGGAACCACGAGCCGCAGTGGCACGACAAGGAACTGAGTCAGGTGCTGGCGCAGGCCGGTCATCGCGCAGGCTTGGTGGATATACTGGTCAAGGTGCGGTTACTCAACGGGAACGAGCAATGGATCTTCCTCCATTTCGAGGTACAGTCTGGGCGTGAAGAGAACTTTGAACTGCGCATCGCCCGCTACAACGGAGGCTTGTCCTGGATCTACAAGGAGCGAGTTGTCAGCCTGGTGATCTTGGCGGACTTGGACGAGCATTGGCGGCCCTCTGAGGACGTTTTTCGTTTGGCGGATTTCGAGAGCCGCCTGCGGTTCCCCGTATGCAAACTGGTCGACCGAGTCGATCACGAGTGGCGAGAGGATAATCCTTCGGTTGCCGTGCAGGTCGCGAGAGCGCAGATTGCCGCCCTCCGTACGGCGGGCAACCCGGAGGGACGATACCTTGCCAAGTGGCAAATAGTACGCAATCTGTACAGTTTGGGATATAATGGGGATGAGTTGCGAGAGGTTTTTCGCTTGGTGGACTGGATGGTGCGTCTGCCCGAGAATTTGAGCCGAGAATTCGAGAAAGAGTTGACGGCCCTTGAGGAGAACTTGAACATGCCTTACATCACATCGGTTGAACGGATCGCGGAAGAGCGGGGCGAAGAGCGGGGCGAAGCGCGAGGTGAAGCGCGGGGTAGAGCTACGGGTAGGGTTGAGGGCAGCTCAGCGGTTCTTCGGAAGCAGCTTGCCAGAGTCTGTGGTCCGCTGCCCGTGGACATAGAGCAGCGAATCCAGCATTTGTCCATCGGGCGGCTAGAGCTTCTGGCGGAGGCGCTGTTGGATTTCCGCTCTCTGCAAGACTTGCGAGTTTGGCTCGACGCGCACGACGAGCTTGCCCAGTGACCTCCTTGTAAGCCACAATCATGTTTTTCTCGTCGCGGATTTCGAAGAAGGAACTCGCCGGACTCTGCCGGCGATTGTCGACTTCTTTGGAAGCCGGAGTGGATCTGCGGACGACGTGGGCGCGCGAGGCCGAGCGCGCCGGGCGGGCGGCCACGCGGACCCGCATGAACCGGATCGGCAATGATCTGAATCGCGGCCAGAGCCTGCCCGATGCTTTGGAGGAGACCGGCGACTATTTCCCCGGCATTTTCCGCAGCCTGGTGGAGGTCGGTGATAAGACCGGGCACCTCGGTGAATCGCTAGGGCAACTCGCCGAGCACTACGAATACCAGCTCAGGCTTCGTCGCACGTTCCTGGCCGCGATCGCCTGGCCGATGCTTCAGCTTACCGTGGCGATCTTCGTGGTGGGATTTCTCATTTGGGTGCTGGGCGTGATCGGCGAATCGACCGGCACGACATTCGACATTCTCGGTTTCGGCCTGGTCGGCACTCGTGGTCTGGTGATGTACGCGACGTTCGTGTTCTTGGTAGCGGCGGCCGTGGCCTTGATTGTTCGCGGCATTCAGCGAGGCTTGGTGTGGACGCGACCGATTCAGCGGGCCGTCATGAAGATTCCCGTGTTGGGCAACGTCGTCGAAACGATCGCCCTGTCGCGACTGGCCTGGACGCTTCATTTGACCTTCAACGCCGGCATGGACGTTCGGCGGGCATTGCGGATCAGCCTCGAGAGCGCCAACAACAGCCGCTACACGGACCAGATTCCTGAAATCGAGGATTCCGTCCGCCGGGGCACTTCACTGTTCGAGACGTTCGCCGCAACCGAGGAATACCCGCCCGAGTTTCTCGACACGCTACGCGTCGGCGAACAGAGCGGCAGAGTCGTCGAGTCGATGGAGCACCTGAGCGGGCAATACCGGGATCGCGCGGCGGCGGCGATGGGAACCCTCACCATGCTCGCCGGCTTCGCTGTTTGGGCGATGGTGGCGGTGGTGATTATCCTGATGATTTTCCGGATCTTCTCTTTCTATCTCGGCGCGATTCAAGACGCGTTGCCGTAGGGCAAGCGGGCGTCGCGGCATGAAAGCCCGACGTACTCTTAGCCGATGATCCGCTTCCACCGCTCCATGTTCCACTGGGCCTTTTCGGCCGGGGACATGCGGCTGAAATCGGGCTCTTCCACAAAACCGTTTGACGGCATCGCCGCCGTCGTCGGCGCCGCTTTCGGCGCGACTGCGGCGCCGCTCCCCCCATAGCTCGTCATCGTCGCGGTCTGCTGGAGGTCGTCTTCCAGCGAGCGATAGGGCTTGATGCCGAGCTTGCGGATATCGGAGTGATAGGCGCGGACGGCTTCCTCCG
Organism: Rhodopirellula sp.; assembly: GCA_012728855.1. Lineage (GTDB taxonomy): Bacteria > Planctomycetota > Planctomycetia > Pirellulales > Thermoguttaceae > JABWBD01. The sequence goes on from JAAYEH010000479.1 coordinate 39,007, forward strand.
GACCGACCTGATCGTCGGCTACCGCACGAAGGTACTTCACGAAGGTGAGCTGATCCTCGGCGCTGTTGATCTTCCGCCCGTAAAGGGCGACTCGCGCCCCGTACTTCTTTGCCTCCCAGAGCATATGGAAGGCGTCGTAGGTGGTGCCGGATGAACCGCCGAGAACCCCCACGACCAGAGAACGGTCGTAGCCGGCCAATGCCTCCATGGCGGCTGGTCCGAAGTACGGGATCTTCAAGAATAGAGGACGGCCCGAACGCGTCACACCGGCCAACGCCCGCACGATCTGGTCGTTGACGAAGCGGGCGACGTCCTTGGGCGGATGCTCGCCGGGCGCGTTGGGGGCAAAGACTTCGAGGAAATGCCGGAAGCCTTTGCTCTCCGCTTCCAGGCGAAAGGCGCGATAGGCTTCGAGTGTTTCGCGGTCGCGGTCGGTGTCGTTGTTGAACGTGCAGGAGTAGAGCCCCAGGTCGGCCCCGCGGCCTCGCTCGGCCGGTGCGCACTCGAGCTTCCCGCACATGATGTGGTCCAGCGTGGCAGTGCGGAACGGGCGAGAAGGCTGCGACGTGTAGCGCCCGCTGCCGGAGGCCAGCCAGATGTCGGTGGTGTCGTTGGCCCGAACCGCCGGAGTAATGTGGCTTGAGTCAAACAGCCGCTCCTGGATCGTCAGCACCTCGTTGGAGCTGGCGCTCATCAGCATGATGTCGACCAGCCCCTGCCGTACGATGTCGCGCATCAACTGCCGATACTCGGACAAGTCTCGGAAGCGAGCTTCGTGGGCGTAGTGCTCGGGACTCCGGCCGGGCGCCGCCAGGCCAAACGCCATGTCGGCATCTTTGGCGTCGGCAAGGATGAAGTCGCGGCAGGCCGAATCGGCCAGAATCCGCGCGAGTTTCAGATCCAACGACTTCTGCATAGCTGCCAGTCTCCAAAAAACCGGAATAATCCTGAAAGCCGCCACAGCAGCCGCGCCGGCCTCCGCCCCACGCGCGGCCCATTGGGCACTGCGGTTAAACGACCAATTCGCAACACCTTAGAACCTTTACAGGGGTGCGTAGTCTTCCTAAGCTTCCAAGTATAACCCACGGTTGAGTTTGCCGCCAGAACCCTACTTTGGGCTGGGGTGTCCGCAAGCCGCGTAGTCCTTGCCCGGAGCTTTCCGCCGAACTATCCTGGCATCCAGTCTTTGCGCTCCCCACTGCGAAGAGGAACTGCCATGATGTTGATGCACCGCTGCCGCTGTTCGATCTCCGTGTTGACGTTTGGGCTTCTCTTGACCGGAACCTGCCTGCTTGATGCAGCCGAGGAGCCCAAGACAGAACTGCTGTGGCCCGATGGCGCGCCGGGCGCCAAGGGGGATCAACCTCAAGACAAACCGATGCTGATTATCCATCTACCCCCCGCCGACAAGGCGAATGGTGTGGCGGTCGTCGTTTGTCCCGGCGGCGGCTATGGGCATCTGGCCATGGATCACGAAGGACAGCAGATTGCCGATTGGTTCAACTCGTTCGGCGTGGCCGCTTTCATCTGCGACTATCGGCATCGCGGCAAGGGCTACGGCCACCCGGCCCCGCTGATGGACGCGCAGCAGGCGATCCGCACCGCGCGAGCCCGCGCCAAGGAGTTTCGCCTGGATCCCAAACACATTGGAATCATGGGTTTCTCTGCCGGGGGCCATTTGGCCTCGACTGCGGGGACGCACTTCGACGCGGGCGACGCCGAATCAGCGGATCCGATCGCGCGAGTGAGCAGCCGTCCCGATTTCATGATCCTGTGTTATCCGGTCATTGCCTTCGACGAGCCGTTTTCGCATCGCGGTTCCCAGCGCAACCTGTTGGGGGAGAATCCCGAGGCGGCGTTGGTCCGCAGTCTCTCCAACGAAAAGCAGATCACGCCCGAAACGCCGCCCACTTTTCTCTTCCATACCGATGAAGACAAGGGTGTTCCCGCGGAAAACAGCGTGATGTTTTACTTGGCGCTGCGGCGCGCGGGCGTGCCGGCCGAGATGCACATCTACCGCGTCGGGCGTCACGGGTTGGGCCTGGCGGGCGAGACTCCCGGTGCGCGTCATTGGCCCAAGCAGTGCGAGGATTGGATGCGGAGTCTGCTGAAATTCTGAGCGCCGCTACGATTCGCAATCGCGCCGCCTCTCGGCAAACAACTCGTTCAACCTCTCCAGGTCGACCGGTTTGACGAGGTGGGCGTCGAAGCCGGCGTCGAGGGCTTGGCGCCGGTCGTCCGGCTGTCCGTATCCGGTCAGTGCCACCAGGAAAACACCGTCGTTCTGCGGATTTTTTCGGACGGCGCGGGCAACCTGGTAGCCGTCGAGTCCCGGCAGGCCGATGTCGACCAGGGCGACCTCGGGGCGTTGGAATTCGATCATCTCCAGTCCCTGCAAGCCGGATTCGGCTACGGCGACTTCGTGGCCGTCGAGTTCCAGTACGGTCTGGAGCATTTCCCGGGCGTTGGGGTTATCTTCGACGACGAGGATCCGCATCTCCGAAACGTTGGACTCGGGCGCGGAATGCCTTGCCGTGCGCCGCGCGGGAGTCGTCAGGGGCAGTCGGACCGTGAAGGTGCTGCCACGGCCGAGGCCCTTGCTCTCCGCCACGACCGTGCCGCCATGGAAGCCGACCAGGCTTCGCACCAGGGCCAAGCCAATCCCCATTCCGCCGTTGGACTTGGCCAGCGAACTTCCCTCCTGGACGAACGGCTCGAAGATGAAGTCGAGCTTATCGGGGTCGATGCCGATGCCGTCATCTCGGATGCGGACGATCACTTCCGATCGATCGTGTTCGGCAATCAACCGGATGTGCCCGCCCGGTTCGGTGTACTTTGCGGCGTTGGTCAACAGATTGGCGAAGATCTGGTGGAGGCGCGTCGGATCCCCTTGTACGTAGATCGGGCAGCGTGGAACGTCGAGATCGAATCCAAGTCGGTTTTCACCGATCAACGGCAGCACGACCTGCACCGCCTGATGGATTGTCTCGCGGAGGTCAATGGCTTCCTTGCGAAGTTCGATTTTGCCTTCGCAGATCCGGGAGACGTCGAGGAGGTCGTCCAAGAGGCGGGTCATCTGGCGGCTTTGCGTGTCGATGACGTCGCGGGCGCGGCTGAGTACCCTCTGGTCGTCCGCGGCGCGCTGCAAGATGCGGGACGCATTGACGATGGCCGCCAAGGGGGTGCGCAGTTCGTGGGAGAGAACGGCGAGAAACTGATCGCGTCGCCGCAGGGCTTTGCGGTTCTCCTCTTCGCGCCGCTTTCGCTGCGTGATGTCGCGAAGCGTGGCCAGATGCGCGCGATTCCCCTGCCATTGGATTTCGACCGCCCGCATCTCCGCAACACGGCGCTCGCCATCGGGGGCGAGGTAGTCGATCTCCGTCGCCACGTCTTTGGCGATGGAGATTTCGAGTCGATTGCCCCGCAACTGCGCGCAGGTACGCCCCAACATGACCGCTGCCTGCTGATTCACGAAACGAATCGTCAAATCGTCGCCGACGACAAGGATCCCGTCCGCGCATTGTTCGACGATCGCCTGGAACCGGGCATCGCTCGCTTCAAGTCCGCGTTGCAGAACCTCTTTCGTCTGGACGCTCATCGGATATCAGCCCAACCGATGTTGAACACTTTACCTGTCCGCCGAGCAGGTACATGTTTCCTGAAGTTCGCGCGAAATCTCGTGGACCAGGGATTCCGGGTTTACCGGCTTGGGGAACCATCGATCGATGCCCCGTGGACCGGTGGCCACCCCGAGTTCGCTCGGCGATGTACCGCTGATGGCAAACACCTTGAGGTCGGCAAGCCGCGGATTGTCGCGGATCGAAGCGATGGTAGCGCGGCCGTCCAGCCGCGGCATCATCATGTCCAACAGGACGACGTCCGGCCGCTCGTGCGTGGCGAGGTAATCCATCGCGGCGGAACCGTCGCCGGAGGTGGCCACGTCGAACCCGCTCACCCGCAGGAAGCCAGCCAGTAGTTCGCACTCATTGGCGTCGTCTTCCACAACGAGCGTGCGGCAAGCGCGGGGCGGCCCCGTCGCGGCGCTGGGCTCGGACTTGATCGCGGCGGCCTCGGCTTCCAGGGCTTCGAACTCATGCAGGATCTTCTGGTACGTCTCTTCCGCCTGTTCGACCATGCCGCGATCCAGCAGCTTTCGGAACAGGTGCAAGGCGAGATTGGCCGCATGCAGCCGATTGCGCACCGCATGCGACAGGCGGCGAGTGGGCGAGATCACGCCGGAACCCGGCAGCGCTTCGTCGTCGACGAGTTCTTCGCGCAGGATGCGAACGTCTTTCGGGGCTTTCACTCCCAAACGGGCCGTGTTTCCCTTGATCCGCAACACCTCGAGTGTTACGCCGAGATTGGGGAAAACGAGCTTCTCGCCTTCGCGGCGGGAAAGAACTAACATGGTGGCCTCCTTTCCAACATTACGCGCAGAGCGGCTTGGGTCAACGCGCGCTCCGTCTCCAAGGATTTGCTTCACGCCGGACAACACCGCTTCATCGGACCCGCCTGCAGGGCAGGCGGAACCGCATGACCATTGCTCGACATCCTTGTCGGAAAGGACTCCACACGGGGAGAAAGGGCTTCCTGCCCATACAATTCTCCGGTCGTCCGCTATCGTTCTACTCAAAGAACGGATTTTCGACAAGCCCAACTGTTGTCGTTCCCCTCCGCTGGGTAGTTCGGCGAGTGGAAGGCTGCGACGAGATTGACGCCGCTGGCGGAACGAATGACAGGCTATCCCGCGACTGAAGCGATGGTCCGCGACGACGACCGTTGCGACGAGGTGGGGGCGCAGAGCCGTTCGACGTCGCCCAAGTCGTTGAGCAGGCAGGGGTGCTTGTATTGTTCCATGTTGCCGCCCAACCCGGAGGTTCGCTGCAGGCGAAGACGTTCCCAGGCGCCGTGCGGTATCTTGCGGAGTTGAAGTGGGCGGAGACGCCCGGACTCGAGTCGTTCGGCATACTCGCGGTTCATCAGCGACAGATGCCGATCGATGCTTCCGGGCAGAACCTCGTCCGCCACCGCACCTATACCCCCTTCGAGCAGTAGCTCGTAGCCCGCGGGATCACCGAAAACCGGAGCGACGCTGAATGTCTCCATAGGCAGACCGACTTCGAGGAAGCCGCTGCGGACCGCGGAGACGACCTGGAACTCGCTCAACTTCTCTCCGGTAATGTTAGAGTAGTGCGCCCCTTTGTTGAGAAATTCGAGGATCGGCACTGTGCCTTCAAAACCGACGCACCGGATCAGGTCGTGAATGTCGTAGCGATAGAACCCGCTGGAAGTTGTCAGCACGATAAAATAGTTCTGGTTCTCCTCCAGTTCGTGGGCTTCCAAAACCGTGGGATGCGGTTTTCCGTACTCGGCTTCGGGGATGAACTCGAAAAAGCTGTGAACATAGTCGAGCATCCCGGCGGGTGTGCCGTCCCGGAAAGGCAGCGTCATACGGCCCTCGCTGGCCGACAGACCGTGGTCGCGAATCGCCGTATCGCCATAGTACTTCCGCAGGCACGGAAGATAGGCGCCGGCCGAACCGCCCGTCCAAATGGCGAGGACCGACAATGCCGGCCAGAAGTCGCGGGGAAAAAGTGCGCCGGTTCGCTCGACGATCCGCTCCAGTTCCCTCGCCCGCGCCGGGTCGCGACGTGCGATCCAGCGGCGAAGGCTGTCGCGGACTTCGCCGGGCATATCTACCCAGTCGGAGAGGGCGCCGTCGAAAAGGTCGCGGATCAGGGATTCCCGGCGACCGTCGGCCAATCGCGCCAATTCGACCAGGGTGCTTGGGTTGGCGGTGACGATCATCCCGACGCTGCGGTCGGCAAGGGACAGACGTAAGGCCGTGTAACGCTTAGCGATAGGATCGCAAATCTTCGTCAATGCGCGGGGTAGGAGAAAAATCGGCCGGCTGATCCAGGGTGCGGTCTCGGCCGCCAGCCCGCTGATGTTGCCGCAGGGAGTGCCCCCCTCGGTGGCGAACTGCCGCCAGTTACTGCTGAACTGCAGCGTTCTCTTGCGCAGCAGATCCGTATGGTCCGCATAGGTCCGCAGACCCCACAGGTTCCACCCCTTGCGATATTCGTTGAAGAATTCGCGGGTGACCGGGATGTACTTGGCGTCGCCGGTTGTTCCGGAGGTGAGGGCAAACATCAGCAAACGCGTACCGGGCCCGAATAACGCGCGCAGGTCGCCTCGCTTCAGCCGTTCGATGTAGGGCCGGTAGTCGTCGTACGAGGTGATCGGCACCTCTCTGCGAAAATCCTCCACCGTACGAATTCGCGCGAAATGGTGGCGGCGGCCGAAAACGCTCTGGGTGTGACGGCGAATTTTCTCCAAGAGAACCTGCCGCTGGATTTCACGCCCCCGATCAGCCGCCGACAGAAACTGCCGGACCTGGAGGCCCCGCGCCAGAAGATAGCTCCTTTGAACGATCATCTCCCTGCGTACCCTTACTCCAACAATCGCCCTTGTACCGGTCAGGATATCATACGCTGGTCGAAAAGCCCAACTCGGATATTGGCGAAACGCATCAACGAGTGGGGCTGGCACCCTCGTTTTTCAGTGTTTCGCCACTACTGAATGCCAAGAGACGCTCGGGTTGTGGCGGAGCCAACAGCACACACGGCGCCGTCCTGGCAACCCCCATGCCGGTGACGCTCGGCAGGGTGTCTGCCAGGATCGCCAAAGTCATGACACCGGCCCCGGTTTCTCGACGTCGGGCGGAGGCAAGTCCGCGAGGCTTCGATCGATGTAGGTGCAGTGCCACAGTTGCGTGGAAATCACGCCGACCAGGCCCATCTCGATGAACAGCCGCCGGAAGCCCTTCCGAATGCCCCGGAACTCATCCCGCCACCGCCCGACCGCCTCGGGGTCGAAATAGCCCGCCTTGCGAAGCGAAGACTCGCTTAACAACTGCTCGCCCCACGGTGGAATCGGCGCCTCGTGGAAGGCGTCCAACGGTGCGTGGAGCAGTTGTTTGCGACCCTCGGTGACGGCCGGCGGAAGCCATCGCCCGGCCAGCTTGCGTTGGAGATACTTGTCGACCAGTCCTCGCAACTTCCAGCGGGGATGGAGCCGCGCCAAAAACCCGACCAGGTCTTCGTCGAGGAAGGGATACCGCGGCTGGACGGAGGCATGCATCGCCGAGCGGTCGCCGCGAGCCGTGAGGTGCAATCCGGCCAGGTGGATTTTCGCCCCCATGTAAACGCCCCGATTCAACGGATGCCACTTCCGCATCCGCGCACCGTCCAGCCCCAGATCTTCATAGCCCAGATAGTCGCCGGTCGCGTCGAGCATTGCGTCGCTAAAAAATCGGTGTTTCGTCGTGCTCGTCAGGTGATAGACCAAGAGCCAGGCGTTATGGCCTCCAGCAAGCTCCTCCGCTTGCGCGATCTTTGCCCAGGGATAGTCCCGCCAGTGACGAACCTGCAAATAGCGCCGGAAGCCGCGGCGGTTTAGCGCCAGTCCCGGTATCAGATCGAGGTAGCCGAGCTTCTTGTCGATGCGAAACCAGGGATAGCCCGCCTGCCATTCGTCGGCGCCTTCGCCGGTCAGCACGACTTTGCCGCCGGCCGTGTGGACCGCCTCCGCCAGGCGAAACAGCGCAGCCGCCGACGTATCGATCACGGGGCTTTCGGCTGCCCGCACGAGGCGAGGGAAGACGCCCAGGATGTCCGACGGGGTGCAGTGCACTACCGTCGGCGATGATGTGCCGACGTGCTTCGCGACGACATCGGCACCCGCCGATTCGCGGAGATGGGGATGTTCGATCCGGAACGTACAGGTCGGCAGCGGTTCGCCCCGAATCCGGCGGGCCATGGCCACGATCATGCTTGAATCCAGGCCGCCGCTTGAATAGGCCATCACCGGAACATCGGTCCTCAATCGGCGGCGAATCGCCTCGAACAATAACGCATCGTACCGGTCGACCAGCTTCGACGCTTCCCCGTCCTCCTCCTGCCCACGATCGGGGAAATCCATTTGCCACCAGGTTCGCTCGCGAGGCTCGGAGGCTTCCTTCGAGCGATCGATGGTGAGAGAGCGACCGGGCAAGAGCGAATAAACCCCCTTGAAGCACGTCAGCGGGCCGGGCAGGCCGAAGAACGTGAAGATCTGGCTGATGCCGCGCAGTTCCGGCCGCGGCTCGACCATCCCGGAGGCGAGAAGAACCTTGATTTCCGAAGCGAACAAAAGCCAATCGCCTTGGCGCGTCCAGTGCAGTGGGCAGACCCCAAACCGGTCGCGAGCCAGCAGCAACCGCCGCCGGCGCCGGTCCCACAAGGCCAGCGCGAACTGTCCGCTGAGCGCGTCGAGCATTTCCTCCCCATGGTCTTCCCAGAGGTGTGGCAGCAGGGCTTCGTCCGCGGCGCCGGAAATGCGGTGCCCGTGGCTCTCGAGGCGGTTCCGCAACTGCGGAGCGTTGGACAAGGCGCCGTCGAACGCGGCGACTACGGTGCCGTCCTCGCCCGCCGGCAAAGGGCGAGGCATGTTCGGGCCGACCAGTCGAAGCCGCCGCACGACGAGCCCAAACCCCGGCTCCTCCGCGCCGACTTCGTCATCCGGTCCGCGATGGCGCATCGCCGCGGCCATGCGACCGAGAATACCGCCGGGGACCGAACGCCGCTGCTGCAAATCGATAATGCCGGCGATACCGCTCATTGGTTGTTAGAGCCTATCCCAAAACCTTGGCGGAGAGGGGGACAGGCACATTTTGCTCCGAAGACTCCGCAAAATGAGCCAGTCCCCGGCGGTTTTGGGATAGGTTGTTAGTCATTTGTCATTTGTTGTTTGTTGTTGTACTAAAGCCGCCCGGTTGCTGCTACCGGCCCACGCGTTGGCACGCTACGTAGGTCGGGCCGGCGAAGTCTTGGCAAATGACAAATGACAACTACCTGTGAAAGACTTCGTTGAGCAACTGATCTAGTTCGGCGTCGGATTCGTAGCAGGCGAGCTTGGGATGGGCTTTCAGGTGCGCGAGGATTTGGGCGACTTGATCGTCGTCTAGCGTTATGCCGTGCTCTTCGAAGCGGTGGCGGACCGCGCGGCGCCCGCTGTGCTTGCCGAGGACAAGCCGCAGCGGCGGTGCGCCGGTCTGTTCGGGCAGGAAGGGAAGATAGGAAAGGGGATCTTTCAACAGCCCGTCCTGATGCACGCCCGACTCGGTGACAAACAGATTATCGCCGACGACCGGCTTGTTCGCTGCCGGTTGCACGCCGGTGAGCCGGGCTACCAGGCGGCTCAGCGCGTAAAGCTGGCCGGTGTCGACATGGCAATGGCGTCGATACTGGTCCTGGTGGAGTTCGACGGCCATCGCGACTTCTTCCAGCGGCGTGTTGCCGGCCCGCTCGCCGATGCCGTTGATCGTCCCCTGGACGATGTTGACCCCCTCGGCCACACAGGCTAGGGCGTTGGCCGTGCCCAGGCCCAGGTCGTTGTGGAAGTGGACGGCCACGAGCGCCGCGTCGATGTTGGGCACGTTGTCCTGCACCGCCTTGATCCGATCGGCGGCCTTCTCGGGGGTGAGGATGCCGACGGTGTCGGCGAAGCCGATCGTGGTGGCTCCTGCGTCGATCGCCTCGCGGTAGATCTCGTGCAGGTAGTCGGGCTCCGTGCGGCCGGCGTCCTCGGGTCCGAAGGTGACGATGCTGAAACACCGTTTGGCGTACTGGATGGCGTCGACCGCGATTTGAATAATCTCGGCCTTGGACTTACGGTGCTTCTGCTCGCGATGGACCGGGCTGACGCCGATGTAAACGGTGATGCCTCGCTTTAGCCGGCTCGCTTCCTCCAGCGCCTCGGCCACCCGATCGATGTCCTGGGGCAACGTGCGGCAATGGGCGGTGATCACCGGGCCGTGGACCTCCCGGACAATGCGACGAATGGCTTCGACCTCTTCGGGCGAGGCGGCCGGCGAACCCGCGTCGATCGAGTGCATGCCCGCCGCGGCCAAGGCTTTCGCAATCGTCACCTTGGCTTCGGGGTTTAGGCGCACGCCGGACATCTGTTCGCCGTCGCGGAGGGTTGTGTCCGAAAGGAACAAGAGACCCTGCCGCTTGTGCCGCCAAATCGCGGCGCGCTCGACCTGCCGGATGACTCGGGCCAGCATCGGGAGTCTCGCTTCCCCCATCTAGCCGTCTTCCTTCAATGCCGGGTCGTCTTTGCTTGCCAGCCGCGTCATGAGGCGCTCCGCCAATTGTCGGACATTTTCCCCGGCCATCATCGTGAAGTGGTCGCCCGGCACGGTCTCGACCAACAGGGTCAGGCCGGGGATTTGCTTCCAGCCTAAATCCGCCTCCAACTCCTGGCCAGACGCATCTTCCAAGACTCGGGTCACCGTGGGCCGGAAGAGCCAGACGGGATGGTCCAGCCGCACGGGCGCGTAATTGACCAGGGCCTGCACATTCGCCCGGCTGGCCTCCACAAGTCGTTCGATGTGGTCCACCGAGACGTCGGCTTTCATCACTCCGTGCCGCTTGGCCTCCTCCAACGCCATCGTCAGCCGCTGTTCGGGAGCCTGGGATCGCAACTGCTCGTAGGACAAGCTCATGTTGCTGTTGGCAAAATAGTTGGAAAAGCTCACCAGGTCGTAGAGGAAACGGGCTTCATCGTCCAAGTCGACATTCTTGAAAATCGTCGGCGTGGGAGTGTCGAACATCGCCAGGCCGCCCAGTTCATCTTCGTCTCGCAGACGACAGGCGATTTCGTAGGCGTAGATCCCACCGGTCGACCAGCCCGCCAGGTAATAGGGCCCCGCCGGTTGCACTTCCCGGATGCTGCGTATAAAATCGTTGGCCAAATCGTACATGTTGCCGTGCGGTTCTTGACCGGCTTCCAGGCCACGGCCGCGCAATGCGTAGACAGGCCGGCTGCCGGCCATGTTTCGAGCCAACTCGAGATAGCAGCGCACATCGCCGCCGATCGGATGGACACAGAACAAGGGGGGCCCGTCTCCGTCGCGCTGAAGCGGAACGATCGCTGTCCATTCGGCTGTTTTGCTTGGGGGTGAAACCACGGCTCGCGCCGTCTCATCGCGCTGGGGCGCGGCCGACTCACCACCCGCGAATGCGTCGGCGGCGGCCTCCGCCAGCCCGGTCACACTGGGGCCTTCCAGGAACCGTGCCATCGGCAGGGTCAGATCCAATCGTTGCTCGAGGTTGTTCTTCAATTCGATCACCATCAGCGAGTCGAGGCCGAGCATGCTCAGCGGCTGGTGTACATCGACGCCCGACGGATCGACTTGCATGATGCGGGCCAACTCTCCGGCGAAGTAGTCGCGGAGCCGTTCGACGCGCTGCTGGGAATTCAATCCCGCCAACACATTGCGGAAAGCATGGTCGACCTTGTCCTCGCCGGCGGTGTTGGATTCCGCGCCTTCCCCTTCCATCCGTTGGAGCATCGGCGGCCTGCGGCCGCGGAATTGCCCGATCAGGGCCGGCCAATCCGCGTCGATCACGGCGGCCGCGGCCAGTTCCGACTTGAGCAGTGCCGTGAGGGCGTCCAGCCCTTTGCCGGCCGGGATCAGGCCCATCCCCCTCGCGGTCATCTGGCCGCCACGGTCGGCTTGCACTGCCATTCCGGAATCAGCCCAGGGCCCCCACTGGATCGACACGGCGGGTAAGCCCAGAGCGCGGCGATAGTGAGCCAGTGCATCGAGAAATGCGTTGCCCGCGGCATAATTTGCCTGCCCCGGCGAACCGAGCACGCCGGCGATCGAGGAGAACAGCACAAAGAAGTCCAGCGGTGCATCGAGCGTCGCCGCGTGCAGGTTCCAGGCGCCTTCGACCTTGGGGGTCATGGCCTTGTCGAGTCGGGCCAGGTCCATGTCGAACATCACTCCATCGGCGAGCACGCCGGCGGCGTGAACCACGCCGCGAAGCGGTGGAAAGTCTCGCGGAACCTGCGCCAACGCGTCGTCCAGCGAATCTCGCGAACCGACGTCGCCCTGGACAGCCACCGCGCGCACTCCCTGCTCGTGCAGGGCGTCGATCGCCGCGGCGGCTTCCTCCGACGGATCTCGGCGGCCCATCAGCACCAGGTATTTCGCGCCTTCGGAGGCCAGCCAACCGGCGACCCGCAGCCCCAACGCCCCCAAACCGCCGGTGACCAGGTAGGCGCCGTCGGAGCGGACCAGGGCGGGAGTCGCCTGGACTTCGTCCACTTCGTCGACTTCGTCCGCGCGTTCGAGCGACACGACCACTTTGCCGATATTCTTCCGCTGTGCCATGTAGCGAAAGGCCCCAACAACGTCGTCGATGGGGAAAACCGTCATCGGCAGCGGCTGGTAGACGCCCGACTCGAAGTGCGTCATCAGTTCCGCGAACAGATCGCGAATGTCGTCGGGGCGCTGGCGGAGCATGCGGTCCAGATCGATGGCGGAGTAGCTCAAATTGTCCTGGAAGGGCAACAATCCAATCATGCGATTCTGGTAGATGTCGGTCTTACCGATTTCCAGGAAACGGCCGTAGGCCGCCAGGACGGAAAGACTCTTGCTGATCGCATCGCCGGGGAGTGAGTTGAGGACAATGTCCACGCCCTGCCGATCGGTTGCATCGAGGATCTCCGCGGCGAAATCGAGCGTGCGGGAGTTCATCACGTGCGGCACGCCCAGCGACTGGAGAAACTCCCGCTTGGCATCGCTTCCGGCCGTGGCGAAAACCTCGCCGCCGATGTGGTGGGCGATCTGGATGGCGGCCAGCCCGACGCCGCCCGCACCGGCGTGGATCAGCACCCGCTCGCCCGGGCGCATGGCCGCCAGGCGGACGAGGGCGTAATAGGCCGTCAGGAACGTGATCGGGATCGTGGCGGCTTCTTCGTCGCTGAGGAAGGACGGCTTGGGAACCAGCGCGTATTCGGCTGTGATCGCATGAGAGGCGAAGCTGTACGGGGCCACGCCCATCACCGCATCGCCCACCTGGAAACGGTTTGCGCCTTCGCCCACCGCAGTGACCACTCCCGAGCACTCGATGCCCAGCGGGATGACTTCATCGGTGATGCCCGGATAAAGTCCCATCGCCTTGAGCACGTCGCTGAAGTTGAGCCCGGCGGCGCGAACCTCGATCTCCACCTGGCCGGCTCCGGGGCTGCGCCGCGGATTGGCCTCGAACCAGAGCGAGTCGAAACTGCCGGAACTGCCGGTCCGCAACCGGAACGCAGCGCCGCGCGGCGCCCGCTTCGCCGCAGGGTCGTCCGTCGCGATCGCGACGGCATCCGCGGCGGACGTGAGGCGAGCGACGAGACGATCGTCGCCGCGATAGGCCACCTGCGACTCCTCCGCGGGCGCAGCCAGTTCCGCGAGCAGGCAGCGGGCGTTCTCTCCGCCACTAGCATTCGGGTCGAGGTCGAGAAGGCGACATCGCATCTCGGGATGCTCCAGCGCGGCCACCCGGCCCATGCCCCACAGGGGCGTCTGCACGGGGGAAATCGCTTCTTCCTCGCCGGCCGCTTGGGCGCCTTGCGTCACCAGCCAGAGGCCGGGCGGGCGGGCGAACTTGGACCGCGCCAGTTGCTGCACCAGCCGCAACACACTCGCGCAGCCCAGGCGGCGCGACTCGGCCAGCGGCGGGTCGCCGCCGTCGGCCGGCATTCCCAGGTCGAGGCTCCAGAGATGCACCACGCCGGCGCATTGTCCGCCCGCCTGAAACGCCGCCTCGAGCAACTGCCGATAGTCGTCGCCTTCCAGCGGATCGATCGTCAAAGTCTCGCGCTTCGCGGTTGCGCCGTTGCCCTGGGCGACCGAACTACTCCCGGGGCGCACCACAATGCACCGCCGGCCTTGCGCCGTGAGGCTTTCGACGAGCTTCTCTCCGGTGCCGCCTCGATCCGAGAAGATCAGCCAATCGCCTTGCGGCGCTTCGGTCGCCGTCTCGATCGCTTGCGATTGCCAGTCGACGCGGTAGAGCCATGAGCGAATATCGCCTTGCCTGTCCTGGCCCTGCGATCGCCCCACGCGCTGGACGCGAACGCCTTCCAGTTCCACCAATACCCGACCGCCGTCGTCGATCAGAAGGACATTGCCTTCCACCGTCTCCGGGCTGGGGCGGCTGTCGCTGGACGTGCGGACCGCGTAGGTCCACATCCGCTCGGCCAAATCCGCATGCATCCGCACCGCCCGGACGAACACCGGCATGTACGTATAAGAACTGTCGCTCCCATCCGTCTCACGCGGCACGATGCCGGCCATCGACTGAAAACAAGCGTCCAATAGCGCCGGGTGCAAGTGGTACTGCCCCAGTTCTTTCGCCACTTCCGGGGAAAGTTCCACCCGCGCCAGGGCATCGTGGTCGCTGCGGCGCAGGTCATCGAGCACTTGGAAAGCCGGACCGTAAGCCAGTCCGCGGGCGGCGATCTGATCGTAGAACTCCTGCCGAGTCCGCCGGTCGACCGCCCGCCGGCGAACCTCGTCGCGATCGATGCGAAGCGGTTCGTCGATTGCCGGAGCGTGGCGGATCTTCCCGCACGCATGCATCGACCAGCGGATAGCCGTATCGGCCGAGTCGGCCGGAGCGCTGTAGACCTCGAAAATCGATTCGCCGCCCAATTCCGGCGACACGGTCACCTGCACGATACGGCCGCCGCCGTCCGGCAAGAACATCGCCTGCTGGATGGCCACGTTTTCGACCGTGTGCCTGCCGGGGCCGAACATCTGCTCGGCCGCCGCCATACCTTGTTCCACGTAGGCCGCGGCGGGCGTCACGGGAGAGCCCTGCACCTGGTGGTCGACCAGATACTTCGGCGAACGATTGCTCAGCCGGCCCTCGAAGAGCGATTTTTCCACGGCCGTTGGGATGGGGCTTCCCAAGAGCGGGTGAACCGCAGGACCGCGCCCGCCGGCGAAATCGCGGCGGCTCCCCTTGCGGTTGTCGTCGAACCAATAGTGTTTTCGCTCAAAGGGATAGTTCGGCAAGACTAGCCGGCGACGAGGCCACGGCCGGTCGAACCCCTGCCAATCGATCTTGGCGCCCAGCAGGTAGAGCTTCGACAAGGAGCCCGAGAGCACCTGCCAGTCGTCCTGACCTTTTCGTAGCGAGGGGAGCCAGAGCGTGTTCAGTTCGGGCATGACGCGGCGGCCCATGCCCAACAGGCTCGGCGTCGGTCCCACCTCGACCATCGCGTGGACCTGCTGACCGGCCGCGGTTCGAAACCCATCGGCAAAGCGGACGGCGTTGCGGACGTGGCGGCGCCAATAGGCGGCGTCCGGAGGCCCGGCGAGAAGATCGCCGGAAAGGTTCGACACCAGCGGTACGCGGGGCGCCTGGTAGGCGATCTCGCCGGCCAATCGCTCGAATTCATCGAGCATCGGCTCCATCAGCGGGGAATGGAACGCATGAGAAACCGTCAACTGCCGCGAAGCGATTCCTTCTGCTTCGAAGTCGGCGACGAGTTCACGCACTACCGCCGAGGCGCCGGAAATCACCGTGTTTTCCGGGCCGTTCGCCGCGGCGATCGATACGCAATCCGAGTAGGGCTCGATCGCTTCGGCCACCACGTCGGCATCGGCGAAGATCACCGCCATGAGGCCGTCGTGGGGCAATTGCTGCATCAACCGCGAACGGTGGGCGATCAGTTTCAGGCCGTCTTCCAGGCTGAATACGCCCGCCACACAGGCGGCCACGTATTCGCCGACGCTGTGCCCAAGCACCACGTCCGGCTCGACGCCCCAGGACCGCCACAGTGCGGCCAAGGCGTATTCGATTGCGAACAGAGACGGCTGCGTGTACGCCGTCTCGTCCAGCGGCGAATCGCCACCCGGCTGCGGGTAGATCACCGACAGAAGCGGAAGCTCAAGCTCACCGCGAAGGATCTCGTCGCATTGCGCGAGCGCCTGGCGAAACACGGGCTGGGTCTCGTACAGCGCGCGGCCCATGCCAACGTGCTGCGACCCCTGACCGGTGAAGAGAAACGCCAGCTTGGCGCGCGGCACGACCTTCACCTGGCCGTAGCCCTCGGAGGTCTCGCCGTTGGCATAGGCCGCCAGCTTCCGTCGCAGCGAGGGGCGGTTGGCGGCCGGCAGCGCCAGCCGATGGTTGAAATGCGAACGCCCGGCATTGGCCGAGAAACCGACATCGGCGATCGCGGCCTCCGGATGGCTGTCGAGCCAGTCGACATAGTTGCCTGCCAGGCTCTTCAACGCCGACGGCGTCTTGGCCGACAAGGCGATTAGGTCGAGAGGCCGGTCCGTCGCCGCCGCGGCCGGTTCCGCCGCGGATGCCTCCTCGAGTACGACGTGGGTGTTAGTGCCGCCGAATCCGTAGGAGCTGACCCCTGCGATTCGCGGACCTTGAGCTTGCCAGGAAGCAAGCTCCCGCGGAATCACCAGCCGTGTGCCGGCGAGCTGGATATTCGGGTTGAGCGATTCGAAATACGCTTGCGGGAGGATCTGCCGGTGTTGCATCATCAACACGACCTTGATCAACCCGGCGATGCCGGCGGCGGTCTCCAGATGGCCGATGTTTCCCTTGACTGATCCCAGGTAGCACGGCCCCGCGGTCTCGGAAGCGCCGCGGAAGATCTTGGTCAAAGCCTGCACCTCGATGGGATCACCCAGCGGGGTTCCGGTACCGTGGGCTTCGATGTAGCCCACTTCGTCGGGCGAGAGCCCGGCCGATTGCAGGGCTGCGCGGATCGCCGCTTGCTGCGAGATGCTGTTCGGTGCGGTGATGCCCGAAGTGCGGCCGTCCTGATTCACCGCGACGCCGCGGATGACGGCCAGGACGCGATCGCCGGCCTCAACCGCGTCGGTCAACCGCTTCAGCACGACAATCCCGCATCCTTCGCCGCGGATATAGCCGTTGGCCGAGGCGTCGAACGGCCGGCAGTGGCCATCGGGGGAGAGCATGTGGGCGTTGGAGAAGGCGATGGTGGTCTCGGGGCCGAGGATCAGGTTCACTCCGCCCGCCAAGGCCGCGTCGGTTTCGCGGCTGTGCAGGCTGGCCACCGCCAGATGCAAAGCGACCAGCGCCGACGAACACGCCGTGTCGACGGCCAAACTCGGGCCGCGGAGGTCGAGGATATAGGAGAGCCGGTTGGCGGCGATGCTCAGCGCGTTGCCGGTGCCGCCGTAGGCGTCGATGTGCTCGAAGTAGTTGTCGTAGTGGGCCGGCAGCTTCGAGTAGTCGGTGCCGCCAATGCCGATATACACGCCCGTGTTCGAACCGGCCATCCGCTCCGGCGCCAGGCAACCGTTCTCCAACGCCTCCCAGGCGACTTCCAAGAGGAGCCGCTGCTGCGGGTCCATCTTACCCGCCTCGCGCGGCGTGATGCCGAAAAAGAGCGGATCGAACTCGCCCACCCGCTCGACGAATCCGCCCCAACGGCTGTTGATCTTGCCGGGAATATCCGGGCGGGGATCGTAGAAGGCGTCGATGTCCCAGCGGTCGGTCGGAACCTCGAGGATCGCACTGCGTCGTTCGACGAGCAGGCGCCAGTACGCGTCGAGATCCGGTGCGCCCGGCAACCGGCATGCCATGCCGATGATTGCAATCGGCTCGGCGGCTTCGGGCTTCTTCTGTAAACGCTGTTCCAGCAACCTCCGCTTTTCCGGCGAGAGGTTGGCCAGTCGCTGGGAAAGCTCGGCCATCGGCGGTCTCGTTAGGTTTGTCTTAAAGGCCCGAACAAAACGGGGACTGGCTCCCGGTCATTCCCGAGAATACCGGACATCGGTGAAGTGCGAGGGTGCCTGTCCCCGTTTTGTTCGGGCCTCTTACGGGTTTTGGGGCTCGCGCTCCAGCGCGGCCGCGACGTCGTCGTCGCTGAGGTTCTCGATCTCCGCCAAGAGCTTCTCGAAGTCGCTCTCGGCCGATGGAGACTCCTCCGCTTCCCCCCCGGTCGGTTCCTCATGTCCCGAGACTTTGCCAGCGACCTCGTGTGCCAGATATCCTGCCAGCGATGCAGCCGTGGGATAGTTCCAAGCCACGACCGGTGTAATCTCGACGTCCAGCCACTCTTCCAATTCGCGGCTCAATTCTACGGCGGTCATCGAATCCAGACCATACTCGGCAAACGGCTTGTTCCGGTCGAAATCGCTCGTCCGCAGCCCGGCGCGTTCGACCAGCCAGTCCAGCAGACGCGTCTCGATTTGCTCGGCAAGCCGCTCGATTTCATCCTCCCGCAACGCCCGATCGAAGGGGCCTATTTTGGGCAAAATCTCCATCCCGGTCTTGCCCGACCGCTCGCGGCTTTCTGGGCGGACGGTAGCCCTGTCGGCCGTTGGCCCTCGCGTCGGCGCCTGCCACAGCGCCAGCACCTTCAACTCCTTGTCCAAGTACTGTTGCCGGCAGAGATTCCGCTGCACTTTGCCGCTGGTGGTGCGGGGAAGGCTTGCCTGCCTAATCAGGACTACCGCCAGAACGTCGAGTTCGTGCTCTTCCGCCACCGCAGCGCGGACTCGTTGGGCCACGTCATCCAAATCGGTGTTGCGATACTGGCGATCGACCTCGTTGACCACCACCAGCCGCTCGCCCCCCTGGTGATCTACGGCAAAGGTCGCTCCGGCGTTCGCAATCAGGGCGGGATGAGCACGGTTGACGGTCAGTTCAATGTCTTGCGGATAGTGGTTCCTGCCCCGGATGATGATCACTTCTTTGAGCCGTGCCACGACAAAGAGGTTGCCGTCGCGAATAAACCCGAGATCTCCCGTTCGCAGGTACGGGCCCTCGCCCGTGTCCGCCAGCAATCCGCCGAAGGCCGACGCGTTTTCCTCCACGCGATTCCAGTATCCGCGGGCGACGGCAGAACCCTTGATCCAGACTTCCCCGACGCGGTCGGCCTCGGAACGGAGTTGTGTTTCCGGGTCGACAATCTCGATCGCCTGATCCAGTCGCGGTCTGCCGCATCCGATCACCCGTTGCCCTTCTTCTGCCGGATGGCCGTTGGTCGGCTCGATGCGGAGTTCGGCCAAGGCAGACCGCCGGAAGGAGCGGATCACCGGCCGGCCGGGACCTTTGCCGCCCGCGGCCAGCAGCGTTGATTCGGCCAGCCCGTAGCAGGGGTAAAAGGCATCGTCGCGAAATCCGCAGGACGCAAAGGTTTCGGCAAAACGTTCGAGGGTTTCCGGCCGGATCGGTTCGGCCCCGCAGAAGGCGAGCCTCCAACTGCTCAGATCGAGTTCCGCCCGCTGCTCGGGTGAGATCTTCTCAACACACAATTCATAGGCGAAATTCGGAGCGCCGCTGATCACGGCGCCGTAATCGGAAATCGTCTTCAACCACCGCAGGGGACGCTGGAGAAAGGCGGCCGGCGACATCAGCACGCTGCGACCACCGACAAAAAACGGTTCCAGGATTCCGCCGATCAGTCCCATGTCGTGATAGGCCGGCAGCCAGGAAACGCCCGTCCCTTCCACCGGATCGGCGCAGATTCCGGCGATGTTGAACCCTTCGTAGATCATCGCCAGGTTCGACATCAGGTTGGCATGGGTGACCATGACTCCCTTGGGGTCACCGATCGAACCGGAGGTGTACTGGAGGAAGGCCAGGTGGTCGGGACCGATACCGGGGCGCCGCCAATCCGCGGCGCAAGAGGGATCAAGCGTGTCAGTCGCGAGCCATCCGACCGATTTCAGTTCCGGGGCGCTACGTGCCAGATCGAGTGTGGAGAGAGTCTGCGCGGCCGTCAATGCGAATGAAGCCCGCGAATCGGCGGCGATGGTGGAAAGCCGAGGCAGCGGCCGCCGCGGTTTCGGATACGTGGCCGGAACCGGCAGCACTCCGGCCGCCACGCATCCCAGAAACGCCGCGATGAATTCCAATCCGGCGGGATAGACCAGCAAGGCGCGGTCGCCGACTTGTGCCCGTCGCTGTAGCGTTGCCGCGATGGACTTGGCACGCGTTTCCAGTTCGGAAAAAGTCAACGAACTCTCGACGCCGTCATCGCCCCGGAAAAGGTACGCACAACGATCGGCTTTCGTTCGAGCCTGGTATTCCAGCAGTTCCAGGAGCGTGCGGGGCGCACTCTCCTCGCGAAAAACCAATTGAGACATCGGCTTGTAATCAGTTCCCATCGTGGCTCAGGTGGGTCGGCTGCTTAAGGGAGCAGACATGGGGCCGTGGTTCGACTACTATGGCATCGGCCAAACCGACCCGAAAGCGAGCCGATTCCGCGCCGAATCCGGATAGTCTGCCTAGGCGTCAGAGCAGGAAATTCCGTTAAAGTCCAGCACGAGTAAAACCCCGCGCTTCTCTATCTTACTAAGCACGCTGGCAAAACGGAATACTTCCCTCTCCAGGGTGGATTTTTGCCATTCCTGGATTGTCCGCATTACGGAATCGCAGAATCGTAGGTTCCGCCTGCCGGGTGGAACCTTGTCGCGGATCCCCCCTCGGCAAGAGGGAGCTACGCTACGGTGCTACTCTACGCCGGCCCGAAAGCCCGCAGTTGTCCACTCAGATGCTGAACCACCTCGTTACGGAACCTGAACCACCTCATTGCCTTGGATCGTTCCCATGTAGAACCAGGTGTTGCCTTCAATGGTCTCGGAGATGAACCTCACGCTGCCATCGAGAAACGCCACGTTGCAGCCGCCGGGGTGAAAGCTGGTGGCAGTCGCATAATTCGACAACAGGTATCCCCCCAACTTGCTGTTGGGCGTTCCGAGTCGGTTGACAGTGAAAAACGTGCTCCAGTGATGCGGATCCGCCCAGCCTCGGCCTCGATAATACTGGTTGTACGCAGTGCCAGTGTCGCCGAATGTCGGTCGGCCCTGCGCGGTCTCCGCGAAGGCCATCGTGTTGCTCGTGCCGTCCCTGACGGAGGCAAGCCTTAGCCGCGGATCCGCACGGGTTCCCGCCTCTTCCAGGATCCCCCAACGCTCGGCAAATACGCCGTTGGTCGTGGCGGCGCCGTGTCGGCCGCAGCCGCCGTAGCCGTGCGATGATCCGGCGGCGGGGTAATTGTGCGGGAAGACCTCCCGTGCCGGCGACGGCGCCGTGAAAGCCGTGCCGCCCGGTATCGAGGATGGATACGCCGTGCATGTCTGCACTCGCCACTCGACCGCGCTCGGGCAGAGATAGGCCTGGATGCGCTGGTCGATGACACCGGGCTGCTGCAGAAACGGCGGCACATTCATGTTGTATTTGTCGTACAACGGTTGCTGTTCGATGAACGGCAGGAGCATCGTATGCACCGTATGCCCCGGGTGGAAATTGAGACTGTCGCAGCAGCAGCTTCGGCCCTGATAGACTTCCGTCCCGCGGGGAAGGGCTTCCGCGTGCGTGTCGATGTAATTGTGCAACCCCAGCGTGATCTGCTTCAAATTGTTGTTGCATTGCGAACGTCGAGCCGCCTCGCGGGCCGCCTGTACCGCGGGCAGCAGCAGCGCAATCAAGATCCCGATGATGGCAATGACCACCAGCAATTCCACCAATGTGAACCCTCGTAACCTCTTCATCGCAAGTACCCCCAAAAACAATACTTTAAGAACAGGAATATGCGAGACAACCTCGCTGTCTCGCGTCCGCAATCCTCATTCATTGGACTCGCTTCAATGCGATGTCGAATTCGGCGGGCTCCGTAGAGATCGTGACCTCGAGCTTCTTGCCGTCGGCGGGTTGAAGCGGATTGCCCGCGACAACGTTCTCCGTGCTGCCGGCCTCTGGCGAGCTTCCGGAGTCGACGACAATCACCTCATATTTGCCCGGGTAGATGGTTTCGATCTTGTATTGGCCGCCACTGTCGGTCATCGCGGTAAAGGTGCGAAACTCGGCCGGCACTTCTCCAACGGCATGAAAGGCGATGGGCGCACTTGCAAAGGGCTGGTCGTCCACGGTCACTGTTCCACTGACGGAAGTCGGCTGACCCAAGTTTGGCCCGCAGCCAACGAGCAACAGAGAACAACATGAAAACACGCCGGACCAGAGAAGTCGTGTCAACAGATCGCGCATGATTGGACTCCCGTCGGGTTCTATCGTAGAGCCAGCGAATTCCGGCTCGATACAGGTACCTGTGCGACATCCTCAGGAAAAGAAAAGCAAAAAGCGAGGAGTACCGGCCTAATGAGGAGAGAGTTGGCTTGAAACCATCTCCTACGCCCCCCAACAAGCCCCCTTAGTATATTCATCATCGTGAGCCAGTCAAGTAAATCGATCGGTGAGGGTTTCTCGAAAATGCAACATCCGCCACCTTTCGGCTTTGGCGGGTCAGCACGCCAAGCAGGCCCTGTGCCAAACTCCCACGGCAGTCGCCCCGAGAATATCGCTCGCAGGTACAACCACAAGACATAGCAGAGCTTATGGCGCCGGCTTCCTGCTCGGAATTCTCTCTAACCCGTTTGGTGGTAGTCGTCTGAAAAGGCACATCCTGCGCAGAGAATAGGCGTTTTCTGCGTTGTCGCCTCTACTGCGGAATGCGGATGCCATTGGAACGAGAGATGTTCCTGGTCTTGCTTCTGTCTCGGTCGCAGCCGACTCGGCGGTTCTGGCTCCGCTCCGGCGACGAACCCGGATGTCTCCGATCGGAACTGCCGGTGGGCTTTGACGGCGCTTGCGCCTTCTTGCCCGGAATCGGTTCGACCGCGTCCTCGCGCTGTTCGATGGCAACGGCGATCTCACCGCGGAGAACCTGGACCGTCTCCGGTGCTTCGATCCCGATTTGCACGCTCCGCCCTCGGATCCGCAAGACGGTGATCGTGATGTTCGGCGCGATCTGAATCCGTTCGTCGATTTTCCGTGTCAAAACCAGCATGGCACACTCCCTTCTGCCAAGAGTTCAGTCTCTTCCGTTGGATGGAAGGGTTTGCATACCGTGTGCCGAATTCGGCACGACGCAAAGTAATTTGACTGAAAGGCTTTCAGCGAAAGATGTTACGCGCCAAGCCCCGCGCGAGCCGGATCGGATACTGTACAAGTTTACAAGAAGAAGTTACAAGCATCCGCCTCACTGACCCTTCGGTCGGCGAGACAACTCATCGCGGAGTTGGGCGGCCAACTCGTACTGTTCGGAAGCCACGGCGTCGGCCAGTTGCTCCCGCAGTGTGCGGCCGACGCTGTAGTTCTCCCGAATCCACTCCTGAAGGCGGCGAAGTTGCTCCGCCAACTCATCCTCGCTGAACTCCTCCTCCGCCTCGAACCGCGAATAGACCTCGCGGATTCGCTCCAGTCCGGCGTTGATCTCCTCCACCGCTTCCTCGGGGCCCTCTTCGGTAAGCCGAAACAAGGCCGCTGCTTGCGTGCGGTGAAAGAGGACGAAGGGGCGGTACTGCTCGTGGGAAACCACCCACTCCTCGTCGCCGGAATGCGCGGCGGCAAAATCCATCAGCCGCAGCGTGTGGTCGGCATCGCCGACCGCCCGGTCGAACTCCCGCAGCGCCAGCCAGCAGATCCGGCGGTGATAGTATTGAATGAACTCGCGGTCCAGCTCTTCGGCCTGCTCGTCGGACAACTCGAACTTCTCGCCTTCCGCCAAAGCCGCTTGATCCATCAGGTCGAGATAGGTGGGCGCCCCCCCCGGTTGCTGGCCGTCGGGGCGATGCTCCGTCTCCATTTGCAGCAATCCCAACTCCACTCGGAGCTGAATCACGTCGCGGCCATCGGCCGCGGCGACGAGACGGGCGCTGACTACCCCCGGTTGGTAGGGCCAATCCGCGAGAACGGCGGTAATGTCTTGATGGTCGGCCATGGCTGTAGAGTCAATTATAGCGTCGGGCGGAAACCGGCGCAGAGACGGCCGATGGTAGGGGCGGGAAAAGAGACGCTACGGCTCGGGACGCTGTCGTAATTGCTTCTTCTGCGACTGCTGTCGCTTATCTTCCAGACGCCGCCGCACGGAACCGGCGCTCGGTCGGGTCCGTTTTCGCTTTTTTGGCGGCAGGGCCGTCTCGAGGAGCATCTGCCGCAGTTTCTCCACGCAGTCGCCCGCGTTGCGTCCCGCATCGCGAAATCGCTGGCTGGTGAGCACCAGGTCTCCCTCCGTCGTGATGCGCTTGCGATAGCGAGCGACGAATCGCTCACGCACGTCGTCGGGCAGGGCAGGGCTCGCCGCGACCGGCCAACGAAGCGTCGCCTTGGTATTCACTTTATTGACGTTCTGCCCGCCCGGACCGGAACTCCGAGAAAAGGTGAATTGAAATTCACTAAGCGGAATCTGAATGCGGGAATCGACAACGAGCGTCACTGGGAGATCGCAAAACTCTCGAGAATTCATTGCCATGCCGACGGTGTTAGCGTAACATCTTCTGCGGGTCTTGTCACCTTGCTGACGCCTGTGTTTCCGATTCGGAATCAAGCCCTCATGAAACGAGCGCTTTGTGCCGCACTTGCCATTGTCTCCCTCCTCTCCTCTGCCGAGGCGCTTCTTGCCAGAGAGCAGCATCCGCCCGATTTGACGCTGGTCCAAGACGGCCGCGCGACCGCCGTGATCGTCACGAACGGACGGCCGAAGGAAGCGCAGGCGCTGGCCGCGCTCGAACTCCAAGAACACCTGCGTCTGATGACCGGCGCCTTGCTGCCGATCGAAAAGGAAAACCAGTGGCAGCGCGGCCCGTCGCAAGCGATGATTCTCGTCGGCCCCGGCAATCTCGCCCGAGAGCGCGGTTTCGATGAAAAGGGTTTGGAGCCGGAGTCGTTCGTCGTCAAGACAACCGAGGATGCCCTGGTTCTGGCCGGCGACGACGCCGAAGGGAGCAACCCCCGTATGGGAACGCTCTGGGCCGTGTACGATTTTCTGCAGGATCAGCTCGGTTGCCGATGGATCTGGCCCGGCGAGATCGGGCGAGTCGTTCCGCGCCGAGCGACCATCACGGTGGGTGCCTTGAGCGTTCGGGAAACACCCACGATTAAGATACGCGACTTTCGCATGGCGGCCCAAGAGAAGCACAGAGCCGCGTACGAGAAGGAAGGGCTGGGCCGTTTCCTCGATCTCGGCGCGACCTACGACCGTGTTTCCGAGGACGAGCGGGTCTGGCTGCGGAGGATGCGAATGGGGCGGTCGTTCAAGCTCTCCTACGGCCATGCCTTCACCGATTGGTGGGAGAAACACAAGGACGACAGCCCGGACATTTTCGCAATGCAGCCGGACGGGCGGCGAGGGCCGCTGAAAAGCGCCAAGCCCGACTTCGTCAAAATGTGTGTCTCGAACCCCAAGCTTTGGGAAATGCAACTGGCGCCGATCAGGAAATACGCACAACAAGGCGCCCGTGGGCTGTGGGTCAACGCTTGCGAGAACGACGGCAGCGGCGGTTTCTGCTGCTGCCCACGTTGCCGCGCGTGGGACGCCGACCCGAACCACGACACCGCGGCCTCTTCGCCGATCGAAGACGGTTCGGACGTCGATGCGGGTGGCGGCAAGTCGAGTCTGCCGGAAAACCTTTCGGATCGCTATGCACGCTGGTACAACGAACTCGCGCGCCGGGCGCGGCAAGTCGATCCGGAGGCGCGGGTAATCGGCTACGGCTACAGTCGCTATCGCTCGCCACCTTCGAAGATCGAGCGCATCGAGCCCAACGTCTGGCTGGGCTACGTCGGCTTCAACGCCTACCCGCGGCCGGAAGCCTATCGCAAGATGTCGGCCGACGAGTGGTTCGGATGGTCTCGCTTGGGGGCAACCGTCTTTCTGCGGTCAAATTCGATGTTCTACTGCGGCGAGGGAGCACCGTACGTCGTCACCGGCCAACTCGTGGAAGACCTCCGCTTCCAGGTGAAGAACGGTCTCCGCGCCACGGATTTCGACAACCTCCAGGGCTATTGGGCAACCACCGGCCCCAGCTACTACGTCCTGGCCCGCATGCTCTGGGACACCGACGCCGAACCGGAGCAGGTACTCGACGAGTTCTACGGATCATTCGGCCCGGTCGCGGGAATCATCAAGGAGTATTTCGATTATTGGGAGCGATTCACAACGCAATTGGGAAACGATCCCGCCTTCTTCGAACTCAAACGCGACGAACGGCTGCGAGCTTATCCCGAAATCTACCGCGAGGCGGTTCTCTCCAATGCGGCGGTGATTCTCGACCAAGCCGAACCGCAATTACCGCGGGCGACCGAAGCCGAGCGGGAGCGATTCCACAACATTCAACTTGGGCTGGAGCACGGCTGCCTTCTTGTCGAGGCATTGCGCGACGGCAAGACGTCGAACGGCCCCGAGGGCAAGAGGCTGCTCGACTTCCGTCGCAAGGTCGCCGAACGAAACGTCCTCAACGTCTACTGGACCAGCTCAAAGGAAATGCGCTACCGGGTCTTTGACTAAGGATCGGCGAAGGAATGACTGCCGTACTTACCGGTGGTGGCGGGGCCAAGGGGGTCGGGAGTCTTTTTTTCGTGTCGGTTGAAACAGCGTCCGACCATACATGAAAGCGTCGCCCGGCCGACACGAAAAAAAGACTCCCGACCCCTTCCCACGTCGATGTCACGGCAGTCATTCAGTCGCCGATCCTAACGTTTTTCCCTGGACCCTCGACTCTCACCGGCCGATGCAATAAATCGCCTTGTCCGTCCGCAACAGCAGTTGGTTCTCCGAAACGGCGATCGACGCGTTGGTCCGGCTCGTATCGTCGCCGATAACATTGACGGCGAGTTGTTTGAAGGCGGGGGCCGCCGCGAGAACATAGGTGCCGTTCTCCTGCGACGGCGCATAGAGCTTGCCGTCGGCGGCCGTCACCGACGCGTAGATCAGTCCGGGACGCGGATCCAGCCGCTCTTCATAGAGGACTTCCCCCGATTTTGCGTCGAGGCAGTAGGCCATGCCGCGGGACTCGTGGAACCAATAGAGTCGCCCGTCCAGATAGACCGGCGACGAGACATTCGATCCCTTGCCCGTCGTCCAGAGGACATGGGATTCGCTCACGTCGCCCTGGCCGCCGGCGCGGACGGCAATGGCGGTGTTCTTTCGGCCGCCGATGGCGTAAACGACATCGCCCCGGGCAATCATCGTGGGGCAGACGTAGCCATCGGGAATGCCCTCGCAATGCCAGAGATCTTCGCCGCTGCGTGGATCCAATCCGATGATCTTGTGAGGCGCATTCAAGACCACCTCTTGTTTCCCTGCTACGTCGACAAGGATCGGGGAACTCCAGCAACGGCTGATCCCCGCTTTCCGCCAAACGGTCTTGCCGCTGGACTTGTCCAGGGCCACCAACGCATCGCTTTCAACACTGGCGTTGACAATCACCAGATCTTCGTAGAGCAGCGGCGAAGTGCCGGAACCCCAACCGTGCGTGCCGGAACCGACGTCCGCCGTCCAGACCACGTTTCCCTCCAGGTCGAGGCACGAGACGCCCGAGATGCCGAAGAAGCAATAGAGGTGCCGACCATCGCTTACCGGTGTGCTGGAGGCGTAGCCGTGTCGCGAGTTGTTGCCCGGCTGATACTCCGACTCGGGCATCTTGGCCTTGAAATCCTTGGTCCAGAGGACGCGGCCGCTCTTGCGGTCGAGGCAGACGACATGGCGCATCAGACGGGCCATGTCGCCCGGATCGTCGATCGATTCGGCATAGCCCGAGTAGCAAGTGAGATAGATCCGCGTGCCGACGACAATCGGGCTCGAGGTGCCGGGGCCGGGCAACGCCTGTTTCCAGACGATGTTCGACTCGGCGTCCCAGGTGGCCGGGAGGTTGCTGGCCGCGGCCGTCCCGGAACGGTCGGATCCACGAAAGCCGGTCACGTCGGCAGCCGGGGCCAGGGCGGGATATCCGACACCGAATTGCAGGCACGTGCTGAATAGCGCCAGACCACACCACGTTCGCACTTGCATCGAATGGTTTCCTAAACAGGATCTTGGGAAGTGAAGAAATCCGAGTCTGTCTACGCTACGCGAATCCCGGCGCCCGTGCAACCAGGTTACTCCTGCCACAGGGTCGCCGGGTGCAGAACGAGCGACGGCATCGCCAGCGGCCGTACCTCGTCGGTGTCGCAAAACGTCTGCAGGCTGCGATACCGGCCAGCGTGCGGGTCGCGGCGGACCTCGATGCACTGCTCGGGCAGGTTCACCACCCAGTAATCGGCGATCAAGGCCGCAGCATAGAGATCGGCCTTCTCGCCGGTGTCGTAGGACAGGCTGCTGTGGGCCACTTCGATCACGAGCAAGACGTCGCCGGCCGTGGGCCGGCAACGGGCGTAACTCCTTGCCGCCACCCAGGCCAGGTCCGGTTGCGGGGCGCTTTCCAACTCCGGCAACCCAATGGAGTTCTGCACGCGGACTCGCACCTTTTCCTGCGGCACACTGCGAAAGCTCCATGAAGCCAAACGATCGATGATGTCTTCGTGCGGCGGATTGGGCGGAACCATTTCGCGGATCTCCCCACGGATCAATTCCAGACGGCGGTCGCGATCGGTTTCGAAAACGCCGCCGGCGATCATCCGGTCGTACTCGCCCAGCGACAAACGAGCCGTTGTGCTCACGGTGCGTCTCCCCAAGAAAGAACCAATGCCACGGCCGACGTCACCCATTATAACCGGAAAACAGGCGTTCTTGAACGCCCGCCGGAAAACCGCCGCCCACGCCAGCAGCCCGGCTGTTCACAACAGCCGGGCTGCAAGAAAAGAAGATCGGTGCGGCAACCCGTGGGCTGCCGCACCGATCCGTCGCCACCCTCCCCATCCAGTGAATCAGAAGCGATATTCCAGCCCGAAGTTCATGCCTTGCGCCCAGAAGTCGGTCTTGGCGAAGGGGAAGTCCGGTCGAGCCAGACCTAGCTGTTCGCCCTCGTCGGTCGGAATCGTGAGATCCAGGCTGACCTGGTCCCCCGCTCGGGCAACCTGGCCCCAGTAGACCAGCGTGTAGCCGAACGTCATCCGCAGGTGACACGTCAGGTCGTACCCGACGTTGAGGCCGAACTCCGGCACCATCGCGAATGCGTCATCCTGATAGACGCCGATGTTCGACGGCAAGGCCAGGAATCCGTAGTGCTGAGTCGCTTCCTCGTCAACGACCGTCTGCCCGTCGATGGTCACTTCCGAATTGGTCGAGCCGATCGCCACCTTCAACAGCGCTCCGAACGACCAGCGGCACCACTGTGTTTCCGCGACAAAACCGAGTTCACCGCCGTTGAAACGGTTTTCGGCTCGGAAAACGTCGGCGGTCCGAATATTCGCCGCGGGGTCTTGCAGGCGGTCGATGTTCTCGTGGATGAACAGGTCGTCGTCCAGCCGCCAGTAACGCCAGCCTGCCACGAAGTCGAAGCCTCCGGTACACCAGTCGGCGACCCGCCGCCGCATCAGCAATTCAAATCCCTGGAACGTCGTAGCGGCTTCAATTCCAATGCTGCCTTCAAACAGCGTGCCCGTATCGTCGGCGAAAGAGATCAGATGCGAGGCCGGTGCGTTTTCGGTTCCGAGTTCATTATCGGGATCGTTGTCCCAGATGAAGTTGAAAGGGCGGGCCAGGATCGGTCTGCCCTCTTCGCCCTCGCCGGAGTACCATGTCGTCTCGGATCCCAACCGCATGTAGCTGGTCTCGATTCCCCACGGGCTGCACCCGTTGGGCCGCAAACCGAAGCTGATCCGCCCGCCCGAGCGACTGCCGCCGTTAACCGAATCGCCGCCGAAGAGGATATCGGCGTCGGGCAACACACCGGCGTCGGCTTGATCCGTTCCTCGAGGGCTGGTCGTCACCAGCGGCGGCAATGAGGCGCCTTCGGTCCACCAGAGCAGCGACTCGCCGCGGACCCAGAGGCGTCCAGGCGCGAATCCCCACCATGGGACAACGGCACCACCGCCATAGCAGTCGCCGCCGCCCCAGTATCCGTCGCCGAACATCCCACCGCCAGACACTCCGCAGTCCTGGCAAGAGCCCGGGCCCGGCCCCGCCATCGACGGAAGGCCGGCCATCGAAGGCTCGCCCTCGTAATAGACCTCCTCGGGTGCCCCTTGGGTCACCATTGGCGAATCAGCAAAGGTGGTGTGCGAAACCTGCCGTTCGCGGCTGCCCGCCTGCTGCACGCGAGGCAGTGCGACCTCTTGCGGCGTGGAATTCGCCGCTACGGCCGTGCTAACCCGAATCGGAGCGGAAGGCGAGGTCTGAACGGTTTGCGCCGTTGGCCTGCGCTGCCAGGGCGGAATGCGAGAATCCGTTTGCTGGGCAACCGCCGGCAAAGGTGCGAAGACCGTGCCGCCCAAGACCAGCACAATCCCCGCTGCAACATGAAATCGGACCGACCATTTTCGGTCGGCGCTGGGACACGATTTTGCTGACGCCATGGAATTTTGACTCGATAGCAACGGGCGCCCCCCCGCATGGCTATGGAACGACAGATCGCCGTCCGCCCTCCTTTATCGACGACCGTGGCAATCGCCCTTAAAGTCTTCTTGATCGATTTTTTCATTTTAATCAGAAAAGACATCCCATCTTGCCTCGGTCGATACGTAGCAGCCGGCGAGCTGGCTCCGCGGAAGCCGGCCTACGTCCGTTGCGAAAAAGCAACGAACGCGAGGTTTTCCTGCAACCAATCCAGCAACACCTGCGTATTTACTTTAGAGAAAGAGGCATCTGCGGCACTGCCGGGGGTGGGCACCGGCTACGGCAGTCCGAGGTAACTTGTCTAATGATCCGGTGCTGCCCCTTGCCCCGTGGGGCACTCACGGGCGTTTGGGACGCACTGCTGCCGAGGAAGCCTCTGTTTTCGAGCGGGGCTGAACGCCACCCGTAGCAGCTTCGCAGTCCGTAGCGACCTCCAGCACGCAGAACCGGAAGTGAGGAGCCAAGCGTGGAAAACCTCGAAGTCGGCACCGTTCGGATGTATTTGGAACAGATGAGCGAGACCCCCCTTTTGTCTCGCCGCGAAGAGATTTCCGCGGCGATGCGGATCGAACGCCTTCGCCGACGTTATCGGGAAGGGGTGCTCGCCACGGACTTCACTCTCTTGGCGGTTGTCCGACTGCTTAAAAGTGTTGCCGATGGCGAAGAGCGGATCGAACGAACCTCCGACGTCTCCATGACCAACGTGATCGAGAAGCGGCGGATCGTGTCGCTCATGGAACCGAACCTTCGCACACTCCGGCACCTGCTGTGGCAGAACCGCCGCGATTTCGCGCTGGCCATCAGCCGCTCGACGGATCCGCGAAAACGATGCGAATCCTGGCAGCGGCTGACTCGTCGGCGGGCCAAGGGCGCGGTCTTGCTCGAGGAATTCGCCGTGCGGTCCGAACAGATTCAGCCCATCCGCGACGAACTGACTCGGATCTCGGCGGCGATGGACAGCCTCAGCCGGCAACTTGCCGTGGTCGACGGCGATCGCCACGCCCATCCCGCCACCCGCGAACTCCGCCGACAACTCCGCCACCTGATGGCCGCGACCCTGGAAAGCCCCACCACGCTCCGCAAGCGAATCGCTCGAATCGACAAGATCGAAAAACAACTGAAGGACGCCCGGCGACATCTGGCGGCCGGAAACCTTCGATTGGTCGTCTCGATCGCCAAACGCTACCGCAACCGCGGGTTGAGTTTTCTCGATTTGATTCAAGAGGGAAACACCGGACTGATGCGCGCGGTCGACAAGTTCGACTGCGGGCGAGGCTATAAGTTCGCCACGTATGCCACCTGGTGGATCCGCCAGGCCATTACGCGGGCGATTGCCGACCAGAGTCGGACGATCCGCGTGCCGATCCACATGATCGAAACGATGAGCAAGGTCCGCTCCATCAATCAGACGCTCACCCAGGAGAACAACTCGGAGCCTTCGGTCGAAGAGATGGCCAAGGCGGCCGAAGTCTCCGTCGCCAAAGCGAACCGGGCACTGCGGATGAATCATCCGCCCTTGTCGCTCGATCAGCCGGTGGGCGGGCAGGACGAGTGCAGCATCGGCGATCTGCTCTACGACCATCGCCAAGCCGATCCATTGGATGAGATGAACCGCGAACTCCTCCGCTCGCGAATCGCCGACGCGTTGAAGCTGCTCGACTACCGCGAGAGAGAGATCATCCGCCACCGCTACGGGCTGGCCGACGGCCATTGCTACACGCTCTCTCAGATCGGCAAGATCTTTTCGGTAACGCGCGAACGTGTCCGGCAGATCGAAACCAAGGCCCTACAAAAACTCCAGCAACCGGGCACTTCGCGGACGTTGGCGAGTTTCCTCGAATATCAGGTGATCGTGCCGTTGACCGACGGCCCCGCGAGCGATCTGGGCGGCACATTCGCGGAAACCAACTGAGTTCCAACGCCGGCTTTGCCGCAGCCAAAAACGAGCCGGACTACGCTCACGCCGCGACTTCAGCGGCGCCGCGGCCCTTTCTTGTAAAATGGCTGCTTCAGCGCCGCGACGCAGATCTCCTGGCGGTTGTGCTGAAGTTGACGCGCTGCGGTGCGATTGAAGCCCCAACCGCGGACGCGATCGAGGTACTCGGAAACGTGATCGGCCAATTCCCATTGAGGGAGCTTCAGGGTCAGCAGCATCCCCCGCACGTTCACCTCGGGGTGCTGGACAATGTCCTCGACCACCGAGAGCGTGTAGCTCGGCGCCACGTTCATATCGGCGGTAAGCCAGCGGATCTTCCGGAACTCGCAGCGGCGCACCTGGACGGCGCGGCGGCGAATATGCCGGAAGCGGGGATGCTCGACGACGGCGGCCGCCATCTCGGCCGGGTCCACGCCGATCACCTGCCAGCCGCGAGCCAGCAGTGCCTGACTAGCGCCGCCTGGCGCACTGCCCAGTTCCGCGAAGCGCGCCGTGGGCGGTATGGGGAGATTGGCCCACCGCAGCGCCTCCTCCATCTTCAGCCACGCTCGCGATACGGTGCCCGGCGGCATTTCCAGCCGAATCATCCCTCCCGGCCACTGCGAGGGGCCGCGCCGCGCACAATGATGCCCGACCCACCACAGATCCGGATCGACCAGGATGCAGTCCAGCACCATGTCCCCCGGTTGCGCAGGGCCGTCGAGGCCCGGCCGATCGGGAAAGGGACACGTCGCCAGGACGGATTCCTGCGCCGCTTGCAGCATCTGGTCTGCGCCCGTTTGTTCAATTCCGTTGTCGGGAGAGTCGGTCTTTCGAGCCCAGATGTGGATCTGCTGACACGAGCCCTCGCCGTAAAGTTTCCATACCGCTTCCGCCATCGCCAGCGAATCCGTGCCGGTGACTTTTCCCAGCGAAACGCCGTGCGATCGTGCAAAAACGAGGCCCGGGTCGAAACCGGCG
Source organism: Rhodopirellula sp. (assembly GCA_012728855.1). Lineage (GTDB taxonomy): Bacteria > Planctomycetota > Planctomycetia > Pirellulales > Thermoguttaceae > JABWBD01. The sequence goes on from JAAYEH010000479.1 coordinate 72,065, forward strand.
CTAAGCTGCCTATCGGCAGGGATCTTGAACGTGAGGAAGCCGGGCCGAGAATAGGCCAAACGAAAACCGGGCCACTTGCGGGCCAACTCATGCTTCACCGCCGACTCGGCGCCGTCTTGGCACGTCACGAACAAGAACTGCGGCTCGTGGACCATAACACCCTCGGGAAAAACGGCATGGTTCAAAAAACGGGGACTGGCTCCGAGCCAAATAGCTTCTGCCGATGAAAAACACGGTTCGGCGAGGTGCCTGTCCCCGTTTTTTGAACCATGCCGGAAAAACAACCATTGTACCCGGTGCCCCGGAGTGGCGGTTGAGCAAAACCGGCATGTACCGTTGAGTCCCTGGCAAAACTCCAGCCGGTCCGATGCTGGCAGCCCGGCTGCTTGCGAGCCACACTCCTGTTGGGGCCTCTTGCGCTTTCCAAGCCGGTAGAAAGGGCTATACTACTCGTAGGAATCCCCACGGGGGCCGATCCCGATTGTTCAGCAGCGTTTGCAGCGAGGCCGGTGTACCGCCGCGGTGAGCCCTTGATCCGCGCTGACCGTGCCGCCCGCCAGAACTTCACGATGCCAGAAAACATGAGCGAACAAGGAAAACAAGACCACTGGTCCAGTCTTTTGTCTAACTTAGGGGTTGATGCGCCTGCTGAAGAACCCTCCCCAGAAGTGCCAGACGAAGAGATTGCCGCCGTGGCGCCTGTGCCGCCGCCCCCCCGGCCAAGACCGAAGTCCAGTGTTCAGCCCCCCGCCCGCGAACCGCGACGGTCGCCGCAGGATTGGCTTCGCCTGGCGGACGACCTGGGGGTGGCTGTGCCGGACGAGCAGCGGGCGATCGCCGATGTGACGGAACCGGAGCCGGCGACCGAGCCCCCCCCGGCAATTCTCGCGGAGCGCGATCCGTGGACTGCCGAGGCTGCGATGCCCTCGGTCGCGAGCGAGTCGATTTCCGAGGCCGAAATGGCTCTGGACGATCTGGATGAATTCCACGCCGAGAGCGAGGTGGAGGGCCAGTCGGTCCAGCGCCCGGAGGAAGAGGGCGAAAGAAAGCTCCGCCGGCGTCGCAAGCGGCGCCGCAAAACTCGTCGTCCCGAAGAGACGCCCGCAGTCTCCCGCGAACCGCAAGAAGACGACTCAACCGATTTCGTCACGGCGGAAGTCGTTGATGAGGAGGGGGAAGTCGAGGCGTTTTCTCTGGAAGCGGTGCAAGAGGAAGTCGACGAGGAGCCGGCGCAGAAACGTCCGAAACGTCGACGGCGCCGGCGATCGGGCCGCAAGAAGGAATCGCAGGAAGACGAAAACACCCGGAGCGAACCGGACGAAACCACAGCGGTCGAGCCGGAGGACGAGGATTTCGACTCGGACGATATCGAGGACGGCACGGACGACGAGGAGACGATTGGCTCGCGGCGAGAAGGCCGTCAGCGCGAGAAGCCGCTGCATCGAGGCATTCCCAATTGGAAGGAGGCCATCGACGTAGTCATCTCGGCGAACCTCGAGTCGCGGTCGAAACACCCGGACCGTGGATCCGCGGGGCGAGGCCGCGGAGGCCGGAACCGCGGCCCGCGTGAAAGGTCCGATCGCAACGGCTGATCGCGGATGCGGCATCCGGCGCTCGGCGTGAAGAAATATGGCTTACGCCGCCACTCGCTTGACAGCTTCCGACCAGCTTCTCGAACTGGCCGAGAGCCTGCAGCAGCACGAAGGCTTCTCCGAAGTCCTGGCCAGCTTGGCGTCGGGCCACGCGGCTACGCTGGATGGAGTCTGGGGATCGTCCTGCGCACTGGCTGCCGCGGCCCTGGCTCGGCACGCCCCCGCCACTCTGGTCGTCGTCTGTCCGCGTCTGGAAGACGTCGATGGTTTTCTCGACGATTTTTCCCTCTTCAGCCGCATCGCCCCGCAGCGGTTTCCCGCCCAGGAGACGCTCCGGGGCGAGCAGGCGCTGTTGGACGAGGCGGTCGGGCAGCGCGTCCGCCTCTTGAAGCTTCTTCTCGACGAGTCGCAGCGACCGAAACTGCTCGTGGCCGGCATCCAGAGTCTGCTGCAGGCGGTGCCGGATCCGCAGTCTTTGGCCAGGCGTAACCGCACGCTCCGCCAAGGGCACGAGGTCGAGTTGGAGCAACTCGCCCGCTGGCTCGTCGAGGGTGGATTCCACCGTTCTCCCGCGGTGGAATTGCCCGGGGAGTTCTCGCTCCGCGGCGGCATCATGGACGTTTTTGCGGTAGATGGGGAGGAACCGGTCCGCATTGAATGGTTCGGCGATCAGATCGAATCGATCCGGCGGTTCGACGTGGCGACCCAACGAAGCCTCGAGACTCTGGATCGAGTTGAAATCACGATGTTCAACTCATCCGCCTCCAACCAAGGGCATCTGGCCGAGTATCTGCCTCCGCAGAGCTGGTTCCTGCTGGTGGAGCCGGCCGAACTCCGCGAAGAAGCCCATAGCTATCTACGCCGCCTCGAAGGCGCCCAAGCGATGCATACCGTCGAGGAGGTTCTCGATCGCGCGGTTCGTTTTCCCTCGGTGACCGCCTCGGCCGTTGCCGCGGGCTCGCTGGAGACGACCAGCCGGTTGAAAATCGAATCGGTCGAGCACTTCAGCGGCGATATCGCCAAAGTCCGCGACGAACTCGACGCGGCCGGCGCCGGGCAGGACGTGTTTGTCGTTTGCCAGACGGAAGCCGAGGTCCAACGTCTGGCGGAACTGTTTGCCGACACGCAACTCGCCCGCCGCCGGCGACTGCACTTCCCCTTGGGAAACCTCACCAGTGGATTCCGACTCGTGCCGGAATCGGTCGCGCTGATCGGCGCTGCCGAACTCTTTCACCGAACGGACATTCGTCGCCCGGTCCGGCGCCGCCTCAGCAAGGCCATCGACAGCTTCATGGACCTGCGGGAAGGCGATCTGGTGGTCCACGTCGGCCATGGCATCGGCCGATACCGCGGCATGTCGCTTCTGGAAAAGGGGGAGCATGTCGAAGAACACTTGCTGCTGGAATTTCATGGAGGATCGAAGCTCTACGTCCCCAGTTCCAAGATCGGTTTGGTGCAGAAGTACGTGGGCGGGACCAAGAGCCGGCCGAGCCTGGCCAAGATCGGCGGCCGGAGCTGGTCGCGCCAGCGGAAAGTGGTTGAGCAGGCGGTGACCGACATGGCCGCCGACATGCTGGACCTGCAAGCGGCCCGCTCGGCTCGCCCCGGCATCCGGTTTCCCGAGGATACCCAGTGGCAGCGGGAATTCGACGCCTCGTTTCCTTATCGGGAAACCGACGACCAGTGGGTCACGATCGAAGCTATCAAGCGCGACATGACGCAGCCCCGCCCCATGGACCGGCTCCTTTGCGGCGACGTCGGCTTCGGCAAGACGGAACTGGCGATGCGGGCGGCCTTCAAGGCCATCGACGCCGGCTACCAGGTGGCAATCCTCGTGCCGACCACCATCCTGGCAGAACAACACTACCGCACCTTTTCCGCGCGCATGGCCGAGTTTCCCTTTGAAATCGCCCCCCTCTCCCGTTTTTCGACCCGCAAACAACAATCCGAGATTATCGAGCGGCTGGCCAATGGTTCCATCGACGTGGTGATCGGCACGCATCGGCTGGCGCAGGTCGACGTTCGCTTTCAGAACCTGGGGCTGGTGATCATCGACGAAGAGCAACGGTTCGGCGTCGATGTGAAGGAGCGGCTTAAAGCGTTGCGGACGACCGTCGACGTGCTGACCATGACCGCCACGCCCATCCCGCGCACTCTCCACATGTCGCTGATGGGGCTCCGCGACATTTCCAATTTGCAGACGCCGCCCGAGGAACGGTTGGCCGTGGAAACCCACGTCACCCGCTTCGACCCCACGATCATCCGCAACGCCGTGCTCCGCGAATTGAACCGCAACGGGCAGATCTATTTCGTCCACAACCGGGTGGCCGACATCGAGGCGCTTGCCCGGCGGCTGGGCCAGATCGTTCCGGAAGCGACGCTGCGGATCGGCCACGCCCAGATGCCCGAGCACCATCTCGAGAAAGTGATGCTCGACTTCGTCGATCACCGTTTCGATATCCTTCTCTCGACGACGATCATCGAGAGCGGCTTGGACATCCCCAACACGAACACGATCTTCATCGACGAGGCCGACCGCTACGGCCTGGCGGATCTGCATCAACTTCGCGGCCGTGTCGGCCGCTACAAGCATCGTGCCTACGCGTATCTGTTGATCGACCCGAACAAACACGTTGCGCCCAATGCCGCCAGGCGTCTGCGGGCGATCGAGGAATTTAGCGAATTGGGGGCAGGGTTCGCGATCGCCATGCGCGACCTGGAGATCCGCGGCGCCGGCAACATCCTGGGCAGCCAGCAGAGCGGGCACATCGCCCTGGTCGGCTATGAACTCTACTGCGAATTGCTGGAACACGCCGTCCGACGTCTGCGGCAACTGCCGCCGAGGACGTCGATCGAAGTCGACGTCGACCTGCCGGGCAAAGCGTATCTGCCTCGCAGCTACGTGGCGGAAATGCGGTTGAAAATCGACCTCTATCGTCGCCTGGCGAGGATTTCCACGCCGGAGGAAGTCAACGACTTCCGCGTGGAACTCAACGATCGCTTCGGGCCGCCGCCACCGGTGGTCGAGCGGCTTCTCGCCCTGGCCGAGGTGCGGTTCCTCGCGCATTCCTGGCAGATCCGCTCGATCCGGCTGGAACCGCCCTACGCGGTTTTCGGCTACACGTCCCGCCGCCTGATTGGCGAGCTGGTGAGGCAAAGCGGGAACGCGTTGCGGGTGGCGGATGATCATAGCGCCTATCTTCCTTTGGGCGAACACCTTGCGGAACCGGACCGCATTCTCGCCCGCGTGAAATCGCTGTTGCAGACTCACTAGGGCTTCCCTATAATCCGGCCGCTTGTCGGGGTCGGGATGCCCCAGCACCATTTCTTACCTCTCATGGCGGAACGGACTCCGTGCAGCGCTCGGTCAACTCATTCATCTTCATCTTGGTGGTGGTTGCGGCGGGAATCGGCCGGGAAAAGGCCACGGCGCAAGCCTGGCAGCCGGAGACCTCGGCAGCGGCCGCTTTTCCGTCCACGCTTCGGCCGCAGGCAGTGCCATCGCCGCCGCAGGGACCAGACCGGGTCGCGCGTCCGGCCGATTGGCCTGGCGGTACGACCGCTGGGGAGGCTCCTAATGCAACCCCCTGGACGAATCCGCTCACGGTGGCGCCGCCTCCGCTTCGGGGCGGACCGGCTGCGGCGACTGGTCTGGTGGCGCCGGCCCGTCCGCGCCAGCACGTCGGCGCCGCGGCTGCCGAGGCCCAGTTGGATACCGGATCGGAAGTGGTGGCCGAATTGGAACTCTGCGAGGGAGCGCAGCCTTTGGCCACCGTCGGTTCCGACTGGATCCTTGCCGGCGAGATTCTCGGATCGATCAACGAGATCCTCAAGACCAACGAGGATCGCATACCCAAGGACCAGGTGGAAGCGCAGCGGGACTTGCTGATTCGACAGAAACTCCGACAACGGATCGAGACCAAGCTCATCTATCAGGACGCGCGGCGAACCATTCCGGAAGAAAACTACCCGATGGTCGAGGAGAAGCTCAGCGAATATTTCGAGAAAAATGAACTGCCGGCGCTGATCAAACGGGCCGGCGCTACCTCCCGCCAAGACCTCGATGCCAAACTGCAAGTCTTCGGCGCCTCGGTCGATCGCGAGAAGCGCCGGTTCATGGAGCAAGCCCTGGCACAGCAATGGGTTCAAGAGCAGGTCAAATCGAATGACGAGATCAGCCACGAACAGATGCTCGCCTACTATCAGGAGCACATTGCCGACTACGAATTCTCCGCCCAGTCGCGATGGGAGCAACTGATGGTCCGGTTCGCGAGTTACCCCGATCGGCAGGCGGCCGAAGCGGCGATCGTCGAAATGGGCAACCAGGTGTTCCGCGGCGTGCCGTTTGCCGAGGTGGCGAAAGCCCGTTCCGAGGGCCCCACGGCGTCCGAAGGCGGCCAGCGAGACTGGACTTCCCGTGGAAGTCTCGTTTCCAAGGTGTTGGACGACACGATCTTCGGGTTGCCGGTGGGACGGCTCAGCCGCATCCTCGAGGACGAGCAGGGATTACACATCGTCCGCGTGGTTGAGCGGAAAGACGCCGGACGAACGCCCTTCCTGGAAGCGCAAGTCGGCATTCGCGAGAAGATTCGCGAGCAACGCCGACGCGAGAAGATCGAAGAATACCTGGCCCGACTGAAGGAAGAGATTCCGGTCTGGACAGTGTTCGACGATCCGCAGACCGCCAACCCCATGGCGGGCTCTCTTCCGCAGCAGCCTCGCTAAGAGCCTATCCCAAAACTGCTGGGGACTGGCTCATTTTGCGGAGTCTTCGGAGCAAAATGTGCCTGTCCCCTTCTTCCGACGCGGTTTTGGGATAGGCTCTAAGCATCGGCGATAGCAAGTTCAACGGCAAACTCTTCCGAGGCGCTCACTACCGCATCTTCTCCAAGCCGCACGACCGCTTTGCCGGATTCGAGTGTCAGCGTCGCCGGGACGGGCCGATTACCGCAGGTCACGCGGACACTGCGCGGTGGCTTTTCGGTTCCGACGGCGAGCGAGATGGTGTTCAATCGGACTCGCCCGAAGCGCATTGTCAGCTTTACTGCCTGAAGGTCGCCTCGAATCTTCTGCGCAAACGTGCCCCAGCCTTCGGCGGCAACGAACGCCGCCCGGAAATCCTCCGGGGAGAGCCTCGGCGCGAATCCGATACGGCCTTGCGGACCGTGGTACTGGAAGCCGCAGACACTGACGTACACGCCGTAACTGGCCATTGAGCGGGCGTAGTGGTCGCCGCACTCGACTTCGTTGTACGGATTCCGGCGAGAGGGATGGTAGCGGTCGTGAATCGCTCGGGTGACGGCCAGGCCCTCCTCGACGAGTCCCTCGGCGATCATGTGCCCGGCCGCCTGGTACTCGAATCCGTTCATGCACTCGTTCAAGTAGCCGGCAAAACCGTGTGTCGGTTTGCCGCCGCGGGCTTCCTTCTCGCCCCCTTTGGGAAACGTACACATGATCAATCCCGCTTCGCCGGGCATCGCGTACCATCGGCCTGTGGGAAAGCTCTCCCGGTAGGGGCCGACGTCGGGCGTGAAATTGTAGCGCCAAAGGGATTTGAGCGCGGTGATCGTTGGCGCCTCCGGCAACACGCGAGACAAGCCGACCTGATGCGCCCAGCCTTGACCGAAGACCTGATCGATGTGGCAGCCAATCCCCGATCCGAACGACTCGGGATGCTCGGGGTCGCGCTGCTGGTAGAAATACTCGCCATTGAAGAGATGGTCGGTCATCCATTTCCGCCCTCGGCCGGCAAGAGCATCGCATTGCTCGGCAAAAGCCTCGTCGTCCATCTCCCGCGCCATGGCCGCCCCCGCCAGCAGAGCGCCGACGTAAAGGGAACTGATCCAGGAGATCGGCCCATACCAGGAGGCATCCAGTGTGTTGTACTGTTCGCCCTCGAAGATGCCGTTGGCGTCGCCGTCATGTTTGATGAGGTATTGGATCGAGGATTTCACCCGCGGCCAGATGCGCCGCAGAAACGCGTCGTCCTGCGACATCGTATGTTCCCGATAGACTCGCAAGATCGTCCCACACTGCCCGTCGAGGGCCTCGCGTTTGCCGAACTCGGCCCGGTAGAAAATGCCGCCGTCCGGCTGCAATGCCAGGCCATAGTCGACTCGCTCGCGGACGATCCGCTCCAGTTCCGGAAACACCCGGCCCACCGCCTGCGCGTAATGCCAGACGTGGGAGCAGGTGCCCGGACAGCAACGCACACCCTCCCAGCCCCAAAAGCGTCCGTTCTCCATCCGCAGGCAGGTACTGGTGGCCAGGGTGGATGTGTTGGCGAAAGTGCGGTCCAGCAGCCAGTAGGGCAGAGTCGAATCGTACCAGGTCTCGTGCCAGCTCCGCGTCCGCCGATACAGATCCTCGAAGTGATCGGCCAGGTAGTCGACCGCGTCCAGACTGGATCCGAATCGTTGGGCATAGTAATGCCCCTGGTCGACCGGCGCGGACGCGTTGGGAAATCGCCAGGCAATCGAGAAGGTGACGGAGGCTTCTTCGCCCGGCGCGAGAGAGAACGTCTTGCCAAGGGCGCCTTGGGGTCGGACCGCGGTAGCGCTTCGCGCGGTTTCTCGCCCCGCGGAGAAGTATCCATCGGGCTCGCCTGCTGCGATTTCGGCAGCGGCAAAAACGCCTTTCTTACCGTCCAAGAGGGCCAGCGTCATATCGCCCATGTCCTTGCGGCCGTCGACGGGCTCCGGCTCAGATGCGGGCCGGTCGGAAAAGACGATGCGGTCCACGCCGATGTTGCCCCACGAGCCCGTCCCGCGATCCACGATCCGCAGCCGGGCGGTTTGCCCCTCGTAGCCTTGCACGCGGAAGGCGTCCAGTCGCATCCGGTTGTTGTTCTGGCCGGCCAGGCTGGCAACCACCTCATCTCCGATCAGCAGTTGCAGCGCGGTCTGGCTTTCTTGCGCGCCGCCGCCAATCAGGGCCTGGATGTAGTGCCGCTCGATCTGAAAAGGCTTCGAGGTCAGCACTCCGACGTGGGCGTCTCCGGCGCGCACGTCTTCACCCTGCCGCGTGTTGTGCGAATTCACGACGCGTTTGCCGTGAGCGCCCACCTCGCCCTGGTAGGCCGGCATGTCCCTCGCAGCAATCGGCCCTCTGCCGAATGCCGTTCCTTCGACGGTCCAATTCTCGTACGTGTCGGATTCGAAATCGTCGAAGACGATATCCGGTCGCGGTTCCGGGGGTGTCCGGCCTGCCTGTTTCTCCACGGTGCAGTGCAAACAGGTCGCGGCTCCGCGCCGCCGGATTGTGTTGACGTAGTCGACTTCTCCGGCATTGCCCGAGTTGCAGAGCACCGGGTTGGCCATCGCGCCGGCCAGCGTTACGGATACGTCGTTTGCCGAAGTGTTTCGCACCGTGTACCGCATCACGGTAAGAGGCAACGACGAGTTATCCACGTCGAGCGGCACAAACGGCGAGAACGCCTGCAGAGATACCCTGACCGGAAAATCGTCGTCGCAGTATTCCACGAACCCCATCGGATACGCGCCGCGGAACCGGACTTGAGGAAACCCAGTTTGATCCAGGGGTCGCGACAAGGTCCGATCGCCGGACTGCACCCGCACCGAAAAGCCCAGGTCGATCTTGGGCTGCACCGGCATGGGAAACTGGTAGTGATGCTGCCCGGTGACGATCGGTTCGTTGAAGATATCCCAGTGCCACAAACGGCCGTCGCCTGCGAGATAGACCTGGCCGCAACAAATCCCTCCCACGGGCATCCCGATGAACTTCAACTCTTCGCCGCGGTACCACTGCGGTTCGCCACGTTCCCGCAGAGACCGGACCCAGGAGTCGGACAATCTCTTGTCCGCCGGAACCAGGTTTTCGAATTCATCCGACGTAAACGGCCCGGCCATGACAGACCCCGAGGAAGGAATCAACGCCCCGGCCGCGATGGCGCCTCCCAGCTTCAGCAGATCTCGTCGTGGAATCCTGGTTCCACATTGCCCGGGGGAGCAGACGCAATCCGAGGTGGTCGGCGATGAGGAATTCTCGGGTGACAGGTTCATATCGGCATAGTCTCCATGCTTTCAAGCCCGTTTTCAGTTCAAATAGCTCAGATCGTAGACGCCGCCACCGACGCGAGGTCGGCGGCGTTTACCGTTTGATGAACGACTATTTCTGCGCCGCGTCGGCGACCGCGTCGAGCCGGACAAGGATCGCGGCCTTCAGTTCGCCCTCGGCGCGGCGCGCGGCCATTTGGTAGTAGATACGGGCGACGCCGAGGCTGCCGGACCGCTCAGCTTCGCGAGCCCGATCGCAAAAGGCTTGCGCTTCGACATTGCCGCGGCGAACCTCTTCACGGCGAGCTTGCCGGGCTTCCTCGACGCTGGCGACAGGCGTTGCGGCCGAACTCGGCCGGGCCGCCGGCCTCACAGCTTGCTCGGCTGCAACGCGCGACCCGGGTTGCGGTGCGTTGGCGATCGCCGGTGCCGCATTCGGTGGCGGAACCGGGGCTTGCACCACGGAACTCTCCCGGCTCTGCTGCGCCTGTCGCAGCGCAGCTTGCACCGCCGGATGGCCGGCGGACGCCTCCGCCGGCTGATACAACGCTTGCGGCGGGATCGGCGCCACCGTGCCAAGAACAGGAAATCCTCCCACCACGGGCACATGGCCGATGACGAACGGGCTCAGCGATGCATCGGAAAGAAATGCGGGGAACCCGCTGGTAAGGGTCATGCTGGGCGACTGGCTCACGAGGCCTTGTCGCGAGCCCTGCGCAGCGCCGAAGTTGAAGAAACCGTTCGTCCCTCCGCCTCCAAAGCCGAATCCGAAATTCGCCCCCGCACCGGGATCGAAATTCCCCAACGGCGGCGCCGCCATGCCGGGACCGCCGAACCGGAAGAACCCGTTGTTCCAATTGAGGCCCCAGTGTACGCCCGTCCGCTCAAAGAAACTGTCGCCGACAGTATGCTGGGGTGTCGTCACGGTGGCTTGCTGAGCAAGAGAAATCGTTGCGACAAACACGATTCCCGCGATACCAGCCAGGGTCCAGCGAAAACGAGCCAAAGACATTGTTCTCTCCCCACGACGATACGATGTATTCTATCGTCTTGCCGGACGGCAAAGCAACCCCGGGTGGTGCTTGCTTCCCACCCTTGGCTGCGATACACTAGCGGACCGCGGACAGATCCAACCGTCGTTTCGTCCACCGCTGGCAGTTCGGCCCTTGGCATACCACAGACCGGGGATCGAACCGACTCCTCTCTTGATGTGGGTAGAGTAGAAAACAGGAGCACGCCATGCCGGAAAAACCATTCGGTCTTGCCGTCCGAGCCGTCGTTCTCGATCGACAGGGGCGTTGCCTGCTGCTGCGCCGCTCGAATGTCTGCAACTCGTTTGTCGGAACCTGGGAATGGCCGGGAGGCAAAGTCGACGCCGGAGAAAGCGCCGATGTCGCCCTCCGCCGCGAGGTCGCCGAAGAAACAGGCCTGAAGATCGAACTGACCGGCGTCGCGGGCGCGTACCCATTGGAAATCGCCGGACGGCAAATCGCCGTTCTCTGTCTGGAAGCAAGAACGATCGGCGAAGAAGAAGTGCATCTCAGCGAAGAACACAGCGACTTCGCCTGGGCGCCGCTCGGGGAATTGGCGCAGTGGGAACTAGCGCCCGCCCTGCGAGAGTTCGCCGCACGATACGTCACGTCCAACACACTTCCCCGGGAGACTGACTGATGGCCGACGCTGCTCAACTCACGCCGGAAAAACACCAGGCGCAGATCCGAGCCTACGCCGAAGTACGCGGCGCTTACAAGAAGTACGCCGAAGTGCTCAGGAGGGTGTTGGAAGACGCCTGCAGGGTCTCTTTCCCCGAAGCCTTCGTCCAGTCGCGCGCCAAGACCCTCTCGAGTTTCGCCGAGAAAGTGGCGCGCAAGTTCGGCAAGTACAAGAACGCCGTCCAGGACATGACCGACCTCTGCGGCGGGCGCGTGATCGTGCAGACCACGGAGCAGGTTCTCGCCGTGCGGCAATTCATCGAGTCCAATTTCAAGATCGTGGAGGCCGACGACAAGACGGAGTTGCTCAGCGAGGATAAGTTCGGCTATCGCGATATGCATTACATCGTGCAACGAAGACCCGATCGCGACGAGTTGTTGGGCATCACGCCGGCCGAGCAGGAAGCCATCAGCGATCGCAAGGCGGAGATCCAGGTGCGCACCTGGGTTCAACATGCCTGGGCCGACACCCTCCACGACAGAATCTACAAGAACCCCCTGACGATTTCCCACCAGGTGCTGCGGACCGGCGCGCTGCTCTCGGCGCTGCTGGAAGAAAGCGACCGCACCTTCAAGTACCTGGCCGATGAACTGGACGGACTGATCGCCAATTACACGGCGTTCGCCACAAAGGACCAGGTCGAAGGAGAAATCAATGTCCAGAAACTCGTCCTGAGCAACGAACCGGACGACAAGAACAAACCGATCCTGGCGATGAAACTCGCCAAGTTGCTCTTGGCCTGCGGCGACAATGCCGGCGTTGTCGACGCGCTGACGCCGTACTGCGACTTCGCCGGCGCTCATCGCTGCGAGTTGCTCTCCGATCTCGGCTATGCGCTCTGCCGCATCTCGCGCAACGAACCGGCGTCTGCGACGTACGCACGCGGGCGGGAATTTCTCGAACAGTCGCTCGGGATTTGCCAGTGCCGGGAGATCCCTTTTGTCCCTCACCTGAGAAAACGCGAAAGCCTCCATGCCCGGGCATTGGCTCGCCTCGGCTGGGCGCTAGAGGTGATTGCGGGCAAGGAGCATGAAGCCCGCGAACTGTTTCACCAGGCGCACGAACATGAGCCGGCCAATCCTTACTACCTGGCGGACATGCTCGGATTCGAGATGTACTGCTCGCGCCAAAGCGATCTGCCCGCCAGCATGAGAACCACGCTGCGCGAGGCGGTCAAGACCTGCCGCGACCATGCCCTGGCGGGGATCGAACTGCCGTGGGCGCTGTTCACCGCCGGCCGTCTTAACGTCCTCTTGGGAAACACCGATGCGGCATTGGGCTACTACGCCCGCGGCATCGCGCACTGTCTGGCCGGAACCCATTGCGTTGCCCCGGACGCATTGGACAACGAGATGCACTGGCTTTCCCGCCTCCACTTCGGCGTGCGGACCCCTGCGGAGTGTCAGCGTGTGATCGACTTGCTGACGCTGGGCAAGCAGGCTGGAGAAGTCGGCGAACCCCGCGGCGGCCATTCGCAAATCGACCCCCCCGTGCTTATTGTCGCCGGCGGCGCGAAGAGCATCGACGACAAGACCCTCGCCAGAATCCGCCCCGTTCTCGCCACCTGCCTGGACGACTTTCACGGCACCGTCATTGCTGGCGGAACCGGCGTCGGCATACCCGGCTGTGTCGGCGACGTGGCGGGCGATCTGGCCGGCCGTAAGCAATTCCGGCTCATCGGCTACGGTCCCGCCAGGCTCCCTCACGGAGTGTCGGATCACCAGCATTACGACGGCATGGTCCGCGTTGGCGACGACTTCCTTCCCGAGCAGATCCTGCGCAACTGGGCCGACATCCTTGCCGCGGGGATCAAACCTGCCGACGTCATGCTGCTGGGGATCGGCGGCGGACCGCTCAGCGCCGTGGAATATCGCGTCGCCCTCGGGCTGGGCGCCTCCGTTGGAATTGTGATGGATACGGGCGGGTCGGCAGAACAGTTGCTCCAGGACGGCGTCTGGTCGGATCGGCCGAACCTCTACCCGCTCCCCTTCGACGTCGCGACCGTTCGCGCTTTTATAATTCCGAGTCGGCGACAGTTCGACGAGCCGGATGAAGAAGCCATGGCTCAGAGTTTTCACGAAGTGTATGTTGACGGCAGTGCAAGGCGTCTGCCGGCTAATATGCGGCCGTGGCACTCCCTCGACGCGACCTTCAAGACGGCCAGTCAAGAGCAGGCGAAGTACTCGGTGGCGATTCTCGAAGCCGCTGGATTCAAGGTCGACAAGGCAAAGGGCAAGCCGAAAATCTTGGAGGTATTCACCGACGAGGAAGTGGAACGGATGGCCGAACTGGAACACGGCCGCTGGAATATGGAACGTCTCCGCAACGGCTGGCGCTACGGCAGACCGCGCGACGACGCCAGGCGCATCCACGACTGCCTCGTTTCCTGGAAGGATCTGGACGACGGCATAAAAGCCTACGACCGTGCCGCGGTGCGAGCCTTCCCCAAGATCCTCGCCCAAGCCGGCTTGGTGGTTTTCCGCAAGGAGGCCGCCGCGAAGGCGTGATAGAAAACGGATTCCATCAATTCGTCGCGCTCTGCCTGCATGTCGCGAAACGTCGAGGAGACGAACACACGGATTTCCCGGCCGGTTGGTGGATGCCTTTCGTTTATAGCACTCCGCGCTCGTGATGCCATTGCGCATCCTCAGCGTGTACCTGCGTTCGTCGAACGAACGGTTCTCCAAGTCTGCGGCATCGTGCGGAGAGTCCACCGATTACGGTTTCGGAGCGTCCACTTCTCCCATGAGTGCCTCCACGCCTTCGAGCGTTACAATGTAGACGTGTGCGCCCGTAGCGGCGGCCCAGGCGTGCGCCGAGGGATTTGTTGAAACACGGCGTGGCTCTAGTGGCAGCCAAGCTACAGGCATCCCGTCGCTGTATTCAATGGCCGATTCCAGATCGTTCGCACGGAAACGGAATGGGAACCGGCACGGCCCCGCTGCAATCGCTCCAACATCCCCTCCGTTTGGGAATACTTCAATGCGCTGTCCGGTCCTTGCGTCCAACACGTAGATCGTCGAGCGTTGGAACAATTCAATCCTTCCCAGCAACCTCACAGCGATCCTCTCACCGTCGGGGGAATAGCTTACGTCTACTACAGCCGTCTCTTGCTCGCCGAACATCGCCAATTCTGCGCCGCTGGCTGCATCCCATATTCGGACAGTTCTGTCATCCGAGCCGCTGGCGATCCGATTCCCGTCCGGGGAATAGCACACTGCGTGTACCGCGGCCTTGTGCCCGTAAAATACCGCGAGTTGCTCGCCACTGGCCGCATCCCACACACGTACCGTCTGGTCTCGGGACGCGCTGACAAGTTTCGCCCCGTCCGGAGAAAAAGCCACGTCGTATACAAAGTCTTCGTGCCCTCGCATAAGAGCCGCTCTGATACCGCTATCTGCGTCCCATACCCGCACCGCTCGGTCTGTGTGGCCACTCGCGATCCGCTTGCCATTCGGGGAGTAGCTGACGCTCAGTACGTCCGGAATCGAATCTGGTCCGCGTAACACAGATACTTCCAAACCGCTAGAGGCGTTCCAGACCCGCACGGTATTATCTTGTCCACCACTGGCAACCTGCGTGCCGCTTGGATTATGGCACAAGCAGTCGACAACTTCCGCATGTCCACGCAACTGCGCCATTTGCCCGCGTATGGTCGTGTCCCATACCCGCACCGTGTGATCAAAAGCGGCGCTGGCGATTCGACTCCCGTCTGGGGAGTAGCACACCGACGTCAGGTTGTAATCATGCCCTCGAAACACTGCCAGTTCGGCTCCGTTGACTGCGTCCCACAACCGTACGGTGCCGTCATCCGAGGCACTTGCGACCTGTAAGCCGTTTGGAGAATAGTCAACACCCTTAACCGACTTCTGGTGTCCACGGAACACCGCCTGCTCAACGCCACGACATGCGTCCCATATCCGCACCGTACGGTCAGAAGATCCGCTGATGATCTTGGTCCCGTCCGGGCTATAACGCACGCTTTCAACGAGCGCAAAACCAGCCTGAAGCACGACGATCTGCTTCCCGCTGACCGCGTCCCACACCCGCGCCGTGTCGTCCCAGGCACCGCTAACGATACGCTTGCCGTCTGGAGAGACATGCACACTCGTCACCCATTGCCGGTGCCCGCGGAACACCGCCACGTCAACGCCACTGCCTGCGTCCCATACCCGCACCGTCTTGTCATCAGACCCACTGACGATCCGCATGCCGCACGGGAAAAAGCATACGCTCAGAACCCAGCCTTCGTGGCCGCGCAAGACGGCGAGCTGAGTGCCGCTAAGAGCATCCCATATCCGCACGGTTCGGTCTGCCGAGCCACTAGCGATCCGCCTACCGTCCGGCGAATAGCAAACGCCATATACGCAATCCTCGTGGCCGCGAAGGACCGCGATTTGCGCACCATTCGCTGGATCCCATATACGCACTGTATGGTCAAGAGAGCCGCTGGCAATTTGCGTGCCATCCGGAGAATAGCGGACACTGGTTACGGGCATTACATGCCCGGCCAATACGTTGACTTGCGCCAAGTCTAGGGGAACTGGGGAAGGACGGAGAGAACGTAGCCATACAAACTCCGTTCCGGAAACCTGCTTGGAAGCTCGCCAGCGTTCCAGCACTTCGCACAATTTAGGGCCGTGCTGAGACCACTGAGCACCCACAGAGTCGGCTATGTTCTTCTCTGCACTCCCCGCGTGATTCTGCGTCGCACTATCACTGGGAGAAATCGAAGAATAGTGCTGCGTGACTTCTTCACTGTCGTACCACCAGCAGGTGTTCCAAAGGGATTGGAACAATCCCTGGGGATAATCCCGAACATGCCGGGCGATGAAATGAATGTCGCGACGAAGGGCTACCTCCAGTAACTGTAGAATACGGCGTTGTGGGCGTCTTACAGGTAGGGCCTTAACGGCCGCCGAGAAGTCGAATGCCAGTTCGAAGACAAAGCCCGCCAAGGTCTTGGCTTCCAGAAACGGCAGGGCCGTGAGTGTCGCTTCCAGTTTCTCCCACAACCCACCCTCGGTCTGATGATGCGGCAGCTCAGTCAGGCCGCGCACGTAGCGGCCGCTCCACGGCATCGCGTCGGAAGGGTTTAGTTTGCGATGGAAGTAGTCCGCCAGATCGGCGTGGTAGGGCAAAGCACTCTCACTATCTGGCAGATACCTGCCGTGGACCGCCTTGTACAGCCCGCGGTGGAAGAAGTCCAACAACTCGCCGCGATGCTGCAAGTACGGCCGGAGTTGACGCAGTATGGGAAACAGATCGCTGGTTGACTCCCCCGGGCCGATCCCTTCGATCATGTCCAGCAGCTCCTGCTGCGACATACCATTGCGAGAACAAGCGAGAAGTACCAGCACAATGCGGACGACGTCCTGGTCGAACTCCTGGCAAAGGCGTTCGATCACTTGGCCAAACAGGGCACGGAGTGGGTTGTTGCACTCGCATGGGAAAGTCGCGATCCGGTCGGCAACCTGTTCGTACGATCCAAACCCACGTAGCTCCTCAAGTGCCACGAGCAGGAAGAGCGGGTTCGTCGTAGCCGGATTGGAGAGCAGCAGGCCTATCTGTTTCGAGTCCAGCTTTTTGGCCGATAAGGATGGCACATGACTGACGATCTCCAGTCGCTCTTCGCCGGTAAGTGGTTGAATCTCAAGCCGCTCGACTGGTCGCGGGACCAATGCTTTGAGTACCGGCTCAGTGGTCATGGCGGACGAGATCTGTGGGCCATCCGTTTCGGGACGCGAAGCGTTTTCGCTACTATCGGGCGCGTCGTCGATGCAACTGACCACCACTTTCACCTGCGATGGCAGTTTCCAGGGAAGCCAGTACATTGAATGCGCGTTTTCGGCAACGTCGAGCTGGTTCAAAGCATCGATGACCAACAGCACGCGAGCATCGGCCGACAGGCGGTCCAGCGATTGGCGAAAGTGACTTACCAACGGGCCCAGGTCTTGCGGCACTTCATCGGCCGGGCCGAACCGCCGCTGGAGTTCCAGGCAGAACCGGCGTAGCATCTGGCGGAGGCTTGTTGAACCGTGACTAGCACCGACAAAGTGCGGGATCACCAGGGCGTCTGGGTGCGCCTCGGCATAACTGCGCGTGAATCGGGCCAAGGCGGCCGACTTGCCTGAACCGGACCGGCCGGTGACTAGACAGGGATGCGTTGCGTCACCCGCAGCGAACGCCATGAGTTGGTCCTGCATTTCCTGCCGGCCAACGTAAACCCGCAGCCGCGACTCCATGAAGTCCTCATGGTGCGCCGCCTCTTCGGCCAACGGGTCGGTTTCTGCCAACGTCACCGCAGGCGGTGTGTCGAGCAGCTGGTGCTCGGCCTTGATCGCCTCCCACAGCTGTTCCGACACTCGGTCGCCGAACTCCTCCAAGCCACTCAGATGCACCACACCAAAGCGATTGATCATGTGGCGACGTTGGCTGTCCAGATGCTCGTATTCGTCCGGGGCAACGATCCCGCGCTCGGCAATCTTGCGCAGCGATTCCCGTTCCGCCTGGTCTTTCAGCTCGTGGCTTGCCAATTGCCAATTGACCCGCAGGCCCGCGTACTGGCAAGGGTAATTCTCGAACGGCGGGTGAGGCAGTGGAGTGTCTCGGATCGCCTTCTTCAGCGCGGTCAGCTTTTCGGCACTCGCCTCGTCTTCCGCCAAGAGGTCCGCCTGCTTTGCCTGGGGCACGTCATCGATGAAGTTCGGATCGCGAAAGTAGAAGAGCCCGTGCCCATGCATCTTCGGATCGTGCAGCACCCCGTAGACGATTTCCAACTCCGTGACGCTCTTGCCGGTGTGATATTGGACCCAACCGTGCTTGCTGGCTGCCTCTTCCGTGAACGACTCGGGCACCCAGCCGTACCGCTCGCCCAGGATGCCCACGAAGAACGGCCGGCACTCGTCGATCTGCTGAAGGCATAGCTCGAGCACCCGATCCTTCTGCGCCTCCTCCTCGGTGATCCCCCAGCGGAGGTCGATATCGACCAAGTGGATACGGTACTTCTCCAGCCGCTCCCGAATCGCCGGGAAGACCACCTTCACCAGCCAGTCCCGCTCCGCGTGCATGTCGCGAAAAGTAGAGGAGATGAAAACGCGAACGGTTTTCCACGTGCTGGGCATTGGGCGCGTCCTCCACGAGCAATACGATGGCCGGGATTTCCCAATTCTGTCACACCGCCGCTGAAAACGCCAGCACGGCAGCTCGTGGGCGTGAACTGCGGCGGCAATCCTGCCGGTAAGGGGAATGCCAGCAGTCGGGGGCCGTCACGTCGTTCACGTTGCCGAACTCGCTTCACATAGGCCGCACGTTCGGTTGCCAAAGCAAGCGGCGAGTTCGAACGACGCGATCCGCCAGGTTTGTCCGGGAATCTCACTAACGTATGCGAAGACTGGCCCGGGCTGCCAATTCACCACAGGTAAACGCACTCGGGTTGATCCGTCCGGAACCACGCATGTTCGAAGCCCACCAGCAGTACCAGGGATGCCGCGAGCGTCCAGCTCTTCAATCGCGCAGCTCATGACGTCTTCAACCGTGAGTCCTGGCAGCGACCCCGCGATTCCGTCGCGCAAATCAGGCGTTACGGCTCAACCCCGTCGTCGTTTGCGTCTGGGGTTCCGTGCCTGCAAGAATAAACCCCGTTGACGGGCGACGTTGAGCAGCGTGTCGTAGACCAGCATGTTCGGCTCGTAAACACCTTGTTGGAACCAGGCCGCGTCGTGGCCGAAATAGATGCGCGAAAGGGCGCCCGCCACCGCGGGTGACCGCCGCAGGCCGGCCCGACAGTGGACCATCAGGATTTCGATCTGGGACCAGACTTCTCCGACGAAATCGAGGATGCTCTGGGCGTCGCCTTCATCAAACAGCTTCTCTCCGGAATGGGGTTCCTCCAAGTCGGCAAACTGGAGGCGAAGAAGGCCCACGCAATTCGCTTGGTCAACCTCGGGCCAGTCACCGAAGTCGGTGGCGATGCTGATGCCCGCCCACGGCACCGTAGCGCGGAACACGCTGGCGTCTTCGCGGCAGTAAACTTCGATTCTTGGCGTCATGGGCGATTGCTCTCCGACCTCCCACCGTGACGTTCGCGGCTCAAGCATACCTCCGATAGCCGCGACGTTCTGTGATAACGTAACGCTACCGCCGCCTGAGAACTTTGTCAAAAAACTTAACCATTTCGTGCCGCGTCCAGCGATCGCACAACACGATCGACGATCCGCCTTGTGTCGAATTGCCAGGACGCGTGGGCCGCTACTTTCGCTCGGTCCCAGCCGAGGCAGTCTTCGATTGCTTGGGCGCAGCCGCCGGCCGTGAGTTCTTCCAGGAGGATGCCGGTGCGGCCGGGGGTGACGAAGGCCGCGCCGGTGGGCAGCCCCACGGTCGGGCAGCCGCAGAGGAGGATCTCGGCCAGGGCCAGCGGACCGCGGTCGTCGTCGGCCAGATAGCAGCAGCACCGCGACCGCCGAGCGGTCTCCCAGAGCCGCTCGCGGCAGTAATCGCCGTAGCGAATCACGCAACTGCGGGGGAAGCGGGCCTGCAATCGATCGACCATCGGCTGAAATGGTCCGTTTTTGACGTAGATCAGCAGATCATAGCACGGCGCGAGCGGTCCGCCGGGCCGAGGATCGATCGGATAGGGCCATAGCGCGATCGGCGTACGGTTGTCGGGCTTACGATGCCGCCGGATCAGGTCGCGATACCAGGCCGATTCGGTACACAGCAGCTTGCAGCGGTTGGAATCCAACAACAGCGATTCCAGCCGATCGCATCGCGGGCGGCGACTGTCGAGAAAGAGTGTGTTGGGGCCTTGCACGAAGGGCCGGCCTTGGAGGATCCACTCGGCGGCGGCGCGGCGGTCGAGCCAACACCAGAACCAGGGCAGCTCGTCGCAGTGGAGGTCACCGCCGATGGAGAGCCAGGGGATGTCGTCCCGGATTCTTGCCCGCAGCGCCTTCTGCAGGGCGTATTGGCCGTTGAACGGCCCGGACTTGCCCGGCGAATCCACGGGCCGCACCAAGCGCACGTGCATCAGAAGACCCTTTCGTGGATACCCGGCAAGATCCTCGGGCGGGAGTAGTCGCGCGGCCAGGCGATGACCAGCCGGCAGGGGTGCGACTCCCTGGCGGCCAGCTTTTCGTAGCCGTGCGGGCCGAGGTTGGAGAGGTGGTAACCTGCCGCCTGGCCCAGGCTGTAGATGTAGAACGGTTGGAACCCTAACGCCACGGGATCGGCCCAGCGGATGTTGGCCTCGGACATCCGGCCCGCGAACTGCTGGTCTTCGCCGTTGTTCATCGGCGCGTAGCCGCCCAGCCGATTGAATACTTCGCGCCGGTAGGCCCAGCCGCCGTGGAACAGGCCGCCCGTCTTATGCTGCGCCAGCGCGCCACCGGGGCGATGGTGAAGGACGAGGCTGGGGCGCGACCAGGGAGCCTCGCCGAGCGCGGCCACCGAGGCTCGCAAAGCCCAGGGCAGGTAGAGATCGTCGTCGTCCCAGACGGCCAGGGCGTCAACATCGGGAGATACCAGCGCCGCGGCGGCATTGCGTTTCTCACCCAGCGTCGCGTAACGATGGGCGATCGAGACCAGACGCCATCCGTCGCCCTGTTGGTTGCCGTACTGTCCGGCGTCGTCGAGGATCACCAGCTCGGATTGAGACTTCGGGTAGTCCTGCTTCAGCAAACACTGGATGAGGTGTCCCAGTTGCCGGGGACGATGGAACGTACAGCAAACGGCGGCGATTTTCATGGCGGTACATCAGGCTTTCCAGCCGGACCGGGAGGCTGAGTCAGGTTGGATAACTGGATTGGAACGCCGTGTCAGGCTGGAAAGCCTGACGCACTTTCGGCGCCGCGTCTTCGCCGATGAAATCGGTCGCCAGGCGGAGGTCGGCGACCGGGGGGTTGCCCAGCGCGGAGTTGTCGTCGGCGGTGTGCTGGGCGAGGCTCGGGGTGTGGTGCCAGACGTTGCGCCCGCTGCGTTTCGCCCAGCGGCCCACCAGGCGATCGATCCCTTGGTGCGCGTGGATATGCCCGAGGTCGCGCACGATCGCGCGGGCCGTTGCCGGTGGAATGACCCAGAACTGGGCGGCGACGAGAAACCGATCGGGCGGCGGCCAGACGAGACTCCAGCCCGGGCGGCAGCGCCGGTAGACGCCCGGCGTAAAGGGAGAGCAGAGCGCCACCCGCCCGGCAATGGGCCAAAGCGTTTCCTGAAGGTAGGTTTTCAGCTCGCGGCAGAGAACGACGTCGTCCTGGACCATCGCAAAGGCGTCGGCAGCGGGTTGATCGCGGACGAGGCTCGCCAGCGCCTCGATCCAGTTGCGCCAGGCGCCGGCCCCAGTCGAGTCGTGAAACAC
>JAAYEH010000480.1 GCA_012728855.1 Rhodopirellula sp.
CGCCATAGCGCTGAAAAGTTCCCAGACAATCGGGAAAATTCTTGAGAATTTTTCCTGGTTCAGACGGGGGTGACTAAGGAACCTTTTTTTGCCCGATCGATCAGGCAGCCGCGAAGTGGCGGAAGTGAATTGCCAGGGGTGTGAACCCCTGGAAGTGGTTAGACCAGCAAGCCTCAATCCATCCAGCAATTCGCCCAGCCCCGGATGGGGCGATAGAGGGAGTGGCCGACGCAATTCTCTCTGTCGCCCCTGCCGGGGCTGGTGTCTAGTGAGCTGGCCTCTTGTCCCAGGGGTTGATACCCCTGGCAATTCCCTTTCGCCCCTACCGAGGCTTTCACCTGGCGATCGGCTTGGTCTTCCAGGGGCTGGCGCCCTCGGCAATTCTCTCTGTCGCCCCTGCCGGGGCTGGTGTCTGGTGATCGGCTCGGTCATCAAAGGCTGACAACCCTGGCAGGTCTCAGTCGCCGCTTCGCGGCTGGTTTGGCATTCGCAGTTCCGGCCCCTGAAGCTTGCCGTCGCCCTCCGGAGCCGGGGCGATCTTGGCCGGCGAGGGCTCGACCGAGGCGGGCTCCGCCGCCGGCGATGGAAGTGGCGTTTCATCGACGAAAGGGTTCTCGGCAGTTTTGGCGGCAGTCTCCCCAGCCGTCGGCGGTTCGTCCGCCGGCGCTTCGTTCACGGTCGGCACGGTCGGTTCGCCGGCATCCGTGCCGGTATCGATATTGATTGCCGGCGGCGTCTGAGGCTCCTGCGGGCAGCCCGCCGCGAGACCCAACAGCGTCAAACCGATCGCCAACCGCCCAAGCTTCCGAGTACCCATCGCCATCGCTCCTTGATTCCGGCTACGGACCACGACACGGCTCAGGATAGCGGCTGCCGCGCCGGAAGTAAACCGGGCGAGGACGGTCGGCACGGTCGAGCCCATGGCAGGGTTCAAAAAACGTGGATTGGCTCCGAGCAAGATAGCCTCTGCCGGTGAAGAACGCGGTTCGGCGAGGTGCCTGTCCCCGCTTTTTTTTGAACCATGTGCCCATGCCGTGTCGAATTGACATAAGTTCTTGGCGGTGGCATACTACGGCGGTTGGTAGGTTCCGCTTGCCGAGCGGAACTTGGTTGGTAGCTCGCGGTCTGCGAACCGGATGCGGCCGAACAGATCCCCCTCGGCAAGCGGGATCTACCAAGCGGGATTCACGAAGCGGAACCTACCGGGCCGGATTTACAAGGAGGGGCTGGCGCCATCATGCAACGTTCACTTCCATGGATCGTCGCCACCGGCCTGGTCTTGTCGCTGGGGGGCAACGGCTTGGGTCAGGATTGGGCCAAGGCGATGTTTCGGCAGACGAGCCATGATTTCGGCACGGTCGCACGCGGCGCGAGCGTCGAGCACCGCTTTCCGCTGGAGAATATCTACCTGGAAGACGCCCACATTGCGTCCATCCGCTCCAGTTGCGGTTGTACGCTGGTGGAGGTCACGCGGCCGTCGCTAAAGACCTACGAGCGGTCGGAGGTGGTGGCGAAACTCGACACGAAACGGTTCAGCGGTCGCAGGGACGCCACATTGACCGTCGTCTTCGACAAGCCGTTTCCCGCCGAGGTGCAACTTCACGTCTATGCGTTCATCCGCGGCGACGTGGTTGTCCAGCCCGCTCAGGCAAGGTTCGAATCGATCGAGCAGGGCGTCGAAGCGAAACAGACGCTCTTGATCACTTATGCCGGACGAAATGACTGGCAGATCGTCGGGGTGCGGGCCAATCAGCCTTATCTGCAGTGCGCGGCTGTGGAGCGGGGCCGCAATCAAGGACAGGTTACCTACGAGCTTCAGATAACGTTGAAGCCGGATGCTCCCCTCGGCTATCTTCGCGATCAGGTGGTTCTGGTAACCAACGACCGCGATCCGAATACCGCCCAGGTGCCTGTTCCCGTCGAAGCGGTGGTGGTTGCGGGAGTTCAGGTGCGTCCGAGTCCGCTGACGCTCGGTGTCTTGAGGCCGGGGCAGACGGTGACCCGAACCCTCGTCGTCCAGGCCAAGAAAGCTTTCCACGTGCTCGGCGCCACAGGACCGGACGACCGGTTTAAGTTCCAGTTGCCGGAAGACGCACAGGTTGTCCAACTCGTTCCGGTGACCTTCACCGCCGACACGTCGTCGGGAAAAGTGGCGGGAACGATTCGTCTCGAGACCGATCTGGCGGACACCAGCGCGCTGGAAGTGACGGTCAACGGACAGGTGGTTCTGCCGGCCAGTCCCGCGGCAGCCAGCGAACCGCAGGCCAATGAAGAGGACGGCGATCTGCCCGCGGATAGCCTCCCTGAACCGGTCGATCCGGTCAAAAAGCCCGAGTGAATGGGGCAGGGAGTAAGGAACGGGGAGCAGGGAGAAAGCCCAACCTGTTGGGCTTGTCCGTGCATAAGGGGGAATCCGGAATCGCAGCAGGGGAATCCCCTGTCGCCTGTCCGAGAACAACTTAGAGCCTGTCCCAAAACCGTCGGGGACTGGCTCATTTTGCGGAGTCTTCGGAGCAAAATGTGCCTGTCCTCTTCTCCTCGCGAGGTTTTGGGACAGGCTCTACGTGGTTCTCGGGCCGTTTCAAGGATTGTCGAGAACGAGGATCGGCCGATCATCCGGTTCAGCGGCTTATCGGTGGCCGCAACGCCGTACGTGCCGGTTTGCCGTGCAGCCGGTGGAGAATGCCTTCTTGCTTGAATTCCGCAGTGGCGTATACCCATTCAGGGGTTTGTATGCCGGAGCGGGCGCCGCGGTGTACGCCGGTTGCCTCGCCAAGTCGTCGGCAAGTGCCCGCGCGTCGGTCCGCTGCCAGCTTCCGATGTGAACGCCGGCAAAGCTCGGCTCCGACTGCTGCACGAGCAGAAGCGGGTAGAAGGGGCTCTTACGGACTCACGGGAACGCCGTCGCGGCTGTTGCTCTCGCTGTAGACGATGGGGGCGGCGATCGCTCCGGCAATCACCGCGCCGGTGACCAGACGTCGTCCGAGGTGCAGACGCATGAACTGGCCGCGAACCACCGGGTCGCCCGAGACGATCAAGACCATCGACCTCGCGTCGGGCGGGGCCGTGCCGGGGGCCCAGACGCGGACCAACGCCGTGCCGCTGCCGGCGACCAACTGATAGACGCCGCCACCAAGCTGCCCGACGGAGAAACGGCCGGTTCCGTCGCAGGCGGCTTTCGCTACTTCGCGGTTCGATTGGTAGACCGTAACCGCCGCATGGGAGAGAGGGATGGCTTCGGTATCGACGACGATTCCCGGCAGCGACCCGTCGTCGCCGAGTTGAACGTCGGCGACGCGGGGTTGCTCGATGGAAGGGGGGGTGGCGGCTGTCGCCGGATGGTTCGGCGGCGATGCGAACGCCAATGGTTCGGTCCAGGCCAGGCCGCAGACCACGGCGAACGCCGCGAATCGAAAACCAGCAGTTGCAGGCACGGGATGCCTCCTCAGGGCCAGCGCACACTATCCCTTTGTCCCGGTAAGGACTTCGAGCAAGAAGTCTTCATTCCAGCCGCATGAGCGGCGTCGCATGGCGACGCTGTCCTTGCCGGGATGCTGTTTCAGCAGCGATAAC
>JAAYEH010000481.1 GCA_012728855.1 Rhodopirellula sp.
GGGGCTGAACGTCGGATAAGGCAGCGTGGGGCTCTTGAGCCTCGTATTTACCAGGTTGGCGAGAACAGCCCATCACACACCGACAGAGATCGCTCATGCCGGACACCTCCGTCGGGATCGGAATCCCTCAAAAGACCGCCTCGGGCGGTCGGCGCTACCGGTATGCGCCGATGTACAATTTGTGCTTTCCCCATGGCATGCCTTGATCTGCCTAAAGTGTATAGTTCCGGTCTGACCCCGATATCCTCCTGGAAAAGCCGAAATGGAGACGGCCGTCTTCCACCCGTGAATTGCCGATCAGTTCCAAGGCCACTCGGAACGCGTTCTGGCGATGGTCGGCCATATTCTCCGCGGAGATCTTCAGCATCTTGAAAAACGCGTCCGGATCCTCCGGGTCGATCCCGTGGTGCCGCTGGAAGTGGCGAGTGGTGAACCATTCGGTCACCATCACATGGCGATCCTCGGGCATCACCAGCGGATACACGGTGACCACCAGCGGCAGCGTTGCGCCGGCATCGCCCGAACGGACCGATACCTCGCCGCGGTACTCTCCGGGCTTGGCATCCTGCGGAATGCGAACCGTCATATACACGGCCTTCAGCGATCCCTTGGCCAGGGCACACTGCCGCTCGTCGCTCAGCAAGTCCGGAACACGGGCCGGCGCCGGCCGCGTAAGATCATTCTTGTCGACCTTCCGCGTGTTCTCCTCGATGAGGATGCTTTCCACGAAATTCCACTCGATGGCTTCCGCGGGCAGAGTGGCGGAAGCGTCGGCTTGCGGAAGCGGGCCGGTTACGACCGTGAGATCCTTGAGATCCTCGTTCGCCCGCACCACGCACTGCGCCGAGACGACCTCGTTGCGGACGCCGAACACCTGGATTTCGCCAGGCTGTTTCTCCGGCAACCCATAGCCGTCTTCAAACACGCGAACCGCGTCGCTCACGGCGAAAAGTTCAAGCGGCTCGGCGCCTGCATCCGACGCAGCGATACCCGACCAGGCGATTGCGGCCGACAACACAAACCCACGCAGAACCGATCGGTGCGTAGCGAGCGTATGAACGCCCTCCTATTTGCCTCGTCTGGTGCCAAACGCCAACCGCGGAAATCTCGCCAACCGGCAATTCGCCCAGCGTGTCACTCCCGCGCTCCATCAGCTTACCGCCCTCACGATTCCCAGACAAGGATCTTTCGATTCGCGTGCCAATTCCCCATCCACATTCCAGACCTACATCGGAAGAGCAGTGTGTTCTGGAAGGTCCAGGGCACCGTTGTCCGGTGTAAGGCCAGCCAACCGCCGACGGCGGAGCCCGAGTAGTGCCCTTGCCGCCTCGTAAACGTCTCCGGTCAATTGCGAGCGTATGCGTGCAACTCTAGAATAGAGGCATGGAATCGCACGACAGCAAGCTAGAAAGATTGCCGTCCAGGCGGGATCGCTTTGCGACGACACATTGGAGCGTGGTGCTCAGCGCAGCCAGCAACCGCTCGCCCGCAGCCGGCCCGGCACTGGCCAGTTTGTGCGAGGACTATTGGTTCCCGCTCTACGCTTTCGTCCGTCGGGCCGGCTACTCGGCTGAAGACGCTGAGGATCTGACACAAGAATTCCTTGCACGCCTGCTCGCGCAAAGGTCTCTCACCAGGGTGGATCGCGAGAAGGGAAAGTTCCGTTCCTTCCTTTTGGCGGTGCTCAAGAATTTTCTGGCCGACCAGTGGGATCGGGCCCACGCCCAGCGGCGCGGTGGTGTGCGGACCATCCTTTCCTTCGACAGCTTCGATGCCGAGGCCCGCTACCGCCTCGAGCCGGCCAACGAGTTGACGCCCGAAAAACTCTTCGAAAAGCAGTGGGCCCTCTCGCTTCTGGAGCATGTCTTGACGCGGCTGCGGGCGGAGTTGGCCGATCAGGGAAAGTCGGCGTTGTTCGACGCGCTGAAGGACACCCTCACCGGCGTCGCATCGGTTCCTTACGCGGCCATCGGCGTCCGCCTCGGCATGTCGGAGGGGGCCGTGAAGGTGGCCGTCCATCGCCTGCGCCGCCGTTACCGGGCGATCTTGGAGGAGGAAATCGCCCATACCGTCGCCAGCCCGGACGGAATTCGCGACGAAATCCGTTACCTCTTATCCTGCTTGTAGTTAACGGCGGCCGGGTCATCGCCGGGGCTGTCGTTTTTGCGTGATTTATGTAACCTTTCGGCTCGTTTGCCTATGGAAATAGTAGAGACGCTCCTCACGAAGACGAAGGCAAAGGCCCAAGAATCATGAACACGGAAAACCGTTGTCCCGGATGCGGAGCGGAACTCGCCCCCAACGCACCCGAGGGGCTGTGCCCGGGCTGCCTGCTGCGCCGCGGCCTGGCCACTGAAACCGCGGCGACGCCCAGCGGCGATGTGTCGCGAGGCCGCGGTTTCGTGCCGCCCGCGCCGGCCGAACTAATGCCTCATTTCCCCGAACTGGAGATCCTCGAACTGCTTGGCTGTGGCGGGATGGGCGTGGTTTACAAGGCGCGGCAAAAACGGCTCGACCGACTGGTAGCGCTGAAGATCCTCTCCCCTGAAATCGGCCCCGACCCTGCATTTGCCGAGCGCTTTGCCCGCGAGGCACGGTCGATGGCCATGCTCAGCCATCCTCACATCGTGGCCGTCCACGATTTTGGTCAAACGGCGATGAGACAAGCAGGGCCATCGGAGCATGCAGAGGCGAGTGAGACGGGCGCCGCACCGTTGTACTACTTCATCATGGAGTACGTCGACGGGCTGAACCTCCGCCGCCTTCTCGGCACCGGCAAGTTGGCGCCGGAAGAAGCTCTGGCCATCGTCCCGCAGATCTGCGACGCCCTGCAATACGCCCACGACCGCGGAGTGGTGCATCGCGACATCAAGCCGGAAAATGTCCTGTTGGACAAGGAAGGCTGCGTGAAAATCGCCGACTTCGGCATCGCCAAGCTCGTGGGAAAACAAGCTGCCGCCCCGGCGACTCGCACCGGCGAGGAGCAGTCGGCCGACGACGCGGGCGTTTCGGTCCCGGCGATCGACGCGTCGCTCACCGCGGTCGGTCAGGTGATCGGCACACCGCAGTACATGTCCCCCGAGCAGATCGAGCATCCCGAGCAAGTCGACCACCGGGCCGACATCTATTCGCTCGGCGTGGTCTTCTACCAGATGCTCACCGGCGAACTGCCCGTTGGCCACTTTACACCGCCTTCCAAGAAGGTCCACATCGACGTCCGCCTCGATGAAGTCGTCCTCCGCGCTCTCGAAAGAGAGCCGGATCGCCGCTATCAGCAAGCCAGCGAGGTGAAGACGCAGGTGGAGACGATCTCCTCCATTCCCAGTCGGAGCCGACATGATCAGGCTCAGTCGGAAAGAGATCCGTCGCGCAGGTTTGGCATCTGCAGCAGCTATGTCACCACGCCGGAGCACCTCACCACTTTCGATGGCCAGTTTTTCCTCCGGCGCCGTACTTACCAAATGTTCTTGAGCGATCGCGAACTCTCTTTCGCGCGCGCCGGAATTGCGACCGTCATTCCGCTGAACGCAGTACGGGATCTGAGCATCGGTCGTTACCCGCGCGTGATGAATCCCGCGGGTATCGATTTCATTAGTGTGACCTACGATGAAGGCGGCGAGACAAAGCGGCTCTTTTTCTCGCCCTACGAAAGGGTTTTCCAACCACCTTCGCACTTCAATGAGTTTGTCGGCGAATGGTTCCGAGCCATTCGGGGCGCTATCGCTTCTGCCACAGGCCGCGAGCCGAATAGCACGCCTGCCCAACAACTCGGCGTGCCGCCTAGTTCGGTCGCCGTATACGCCTTGTGGTTAATCACGTTGATACCGGCAGTTGTGCTTTCTATCTGGCTCGTATGGACAAACGGGGCGACGGTCGATTTATTCCCAGGCTCGGTAGGAATAGCGATCTTGTGGTTGTTCGTCGCCGGAGTCGCGTTGCTCGTTGTCGCTCGCCTCTTTAGCGCGAGGCCGTCGAGGGCCACGGGCAGGTCGTCCGGCAGACCATGCACTGCGGGGCCGGCAACCACCTCGGTCCACTCGGGCAGCACCACCGCCCGGCCGCTCTCCCCGCATGCCGTATGGGGTGCCGCATGGGCGGCTTTTGCCGTTTCCTTTGTGCTATCGAACGTCGTGCGTGGCCATCCTCCCCGTAACATCGACAGTCTCCAGCACCTGCTATGGATACTCAGTCTTGCATCGCCTTTTGGAGTAACATTCCTTGGTGTCAAAGCGCTGGCGAACATTCGCCACTCCGGCGGGAAACTTCGCGGTCAGGGCCTGGCTCTGTTCGACGTGCTGTTCTTCCCCTTGTTGGTGTTGAATGCCTCAATCATCTGGAATGCAACCTGGTTTGTTCCTTCTTCTATCGGCCCCGGCCACTTCCTGCACGTTGTCCTACCGATTGCCGCCGTTGTTTTATCGCTGCTCATCGACATCCCAATCATCCGTTGGGCTTGGCATGCCGCAAAGCGCCCGCCGGGCGACGCTGGCAACCAGGCCGCCGACCCCTCAGAAACGGACAAACAACGTGCTCACGGCACCCGTCCAGGCTGGTTACTTGAGGAACCTCTACACGGCTGCACCACAACCACTCCGCTAGAGAAAACCCTGGCAACCATAGCGTTTCTACTGTGCTTTGCCACGGTTGGGATCGTGGGCTACTTGGATAATCATTTTCCCATGACCGTGGTGCAGGGCATTGGCTGGATCCTCTTCGGCGAAACCATTGCGCTGATTCTCGGAATCATCGCCTGGAAATCGCGCGTGGGGAAGGCCGCCGCTGTCATTTCCGTAGCCGTGGTGCTCATCGTTCTCGGTTCGCTGTTGTATCAAGGCGAGGCACGGTCCATGAGCCTGGTTGGAGAAGTTTCTTCTCGCTGGGTCTCTTCTTTCAGATCGCGGAGCAGGTCATCGTCAACCTGGACTGTCGTTCTGCCGAGGTGTCTGCTTCACAACCGCTCGGATAGGTAGTACATTGGCGACGACGTAGCGCCTCTGTCGTGACCGTTCACGGGGCGGAAGAGAGACCAGTCCCCGGCCGCCCCGGGAACGGTTACCCTCGGTATTGCTGCACGGAAATAGGGAGAAATGCAGATGCCCGTCACGTCCTTGTCCGGTTACCTGTCTCTACCAATAGCCTTGCTCATTTCGCTCGTCTTGCAGGACGAAATCGCCACAGCCCAAGCGATCTCGCCGCCTACGGAAGATCGGATTGCCGGCGGTTCGGACGGGCCGTGGCGGCGGTTGTTTCTTGACGCAACGGTCGTTGAGCAGCAGCAGGGTCTCAGTCGCATATTCCACTGCGCGGAAAAGCACCCGGCCAATCCGGTCCTGAAACAGGACCGGCCCTGGGAGGAAGGCGGCAGCTACGCCGGCCCTTATCTCTACGGCACGGTCCTCTGGGACGAAGGCAAGCTTCGCATGTGGTATCACTGCCACTACGGCAGCACGTATCAAAACCTCTATGCGGAATCGGCCGATGGCATCACCTGGACGAAGCCGAATCTCGGACTGATTGAGTTTGAAGGCTCGAAAGACAATAACCTCTTTCTCACCATCGATCGCGGCCCCAATCCGCCACCCCAGGCCGGCAGTGGGCAGTGCCATAATCCCAGCGTGATCAAATGCCCGTGGGAGCCGGATCCGGCCAAGCGCTATGCGCTGTTCTGCTACGGGGCCGATCGCAGGAAGACACGGGCGGCGTTTTCTCCCGACGGGCTGCGCTGGACCTTTGTTCCCGAAACGGCCGAACGAGGCCTGTTCTCCTCCGGCGACGTCGTGAACTTCTTCCACGATTCCTACCGAAGCCGCTACGTGGCCACTTGGAAGACCGGCAGCCGCCGGGGACGAGCGGCGGGCGTGGCTGTCTCGCCTGACGGCCTCACCTGGACCAAGCCGGTGGAGGGCCCCGTGTTCGTCGCCGACGACCTCGATCCCGATGCCACGCAGATCTACGGCATGCCGGTCTTCGCGTACCAGGGGCTGTACCTCGGACTGCCCTGGATCTACAACGCCCGCTGGTTCAAACACGGCAGCTACACCGACCAGCGGATGTACGAGGTCGAGCGCGACAGCCCCTGTACAATGGACGCCCAACTCGCTTGGAGTTGGGATCTGGTGAACTGGACGCGGCCGCCTGCCCGCGAGCCGTTTATCCCGCGCGGCGGCGAGAGGGAGTTCGACTGCGGCATGATCTACACGGCGCGGGCTCCCGTGGAGGTCGGCGGCTGGCTGTTCTTCTACTATGGCGGCTGGGACGGCCCGCACAATGCGACCGATTCCAACGCCAACATCGGATTGGCCATGCTCCGCCTGGATGGATTCTGCTCGATGCACGCCGGCGGCGAGGAGGGATGGCTCATCAGTCGCCGCGAACCGTTTTACGTTCCCAGGGTCACGATCAACGCCAAGACCAATGAGAACGGCTACGTCGTGGCGGAAATCCTCGATCGGCAGAACCAGCCTATCCCCGGATTCACTCGCGACGACTGCGTTGCCTTCAGCGGCGACGCAACGGCGCATCTCCTCGCGTGGCGGAACGCCGAGTTGCCGGCGGCCGTCCGCGACGAAGACAAGAAGATCCGCTTCTACCTTAAGAATGCCGAGTTGTACTCCTACCTGCCCGACCAGACGACCGGCCCGGTGACGGTGACTTACGTGCCGGAAGCCAACGGCGGCCTGCTGCCCAGCGATCTGGAGATTCCCTCGCGGCAACGGTTCCGCATGGCAGGCAAGCCGTCCGGGTATCGGATTGTCGAAAGCTCCGGCACGGTTTATCTCGACCTGCACAGCGTTGCCGACGACAAGACCAACGCCGCCTTCTACCAGGACGCCCAATGGGACGACGCCACCGACTGGTGCGTGGAGGGTTGGTTCCGTGTTGTTGACCAAGGAACCGAACCGGTCTACGGCCTGGCCACCTTCTTCCGCAGAGACCGGGGACGCGCCGCGGCGATCTATCTCCGCGAAGATGCCGCCGGCATCCTGACGTCGCAAGGCGTGGAGCATCGCGTACTGGCCTCGGCCGAACTCGATACGACGGACCGCTTCCACTGGTATCGCCTGGTCCACGAGGGTGGCGAGGAAGGAGACGTTGTGCTTTCCGTCGACGGCCTGGATGTCACTCGCGTCCCCTACGCAAGTCTGGCCATTCGGCCGGATGCCGGACACAACATCGGTTTCGGTCCCAACGCCGGACACCGGGAAGGCCGCATGCACGTGGCAAAGTTCGGCTACCGCTTGGGAAAAACCGATGCGCTGTTTGGACCTCCCTGACCTTCGCCTCACAATCTATTCTTGCGGGCTTACCGAAAGGACGCGGTAGATCCGCAGTTCCGGCAGTGTGCATCGCAGCGTGCCGTCTTTCACGCGGGCAGGAAGATCCAGCGGCGGGCCGTCCGGATCGTAGCAGCGGATCTTGGTTGCCGCAGGGTCCGCGGTGAGATGCCCAAACACCGCGCCGCTTCCTCCCGCGGGATCCCGCGCGTCGCAGACTCGCGGGCGCACCGCACGGCGCCCTGTCGCGCCTGCTGCTCCACTTGCCGGCGATGTCGTTGCCTCTGTTGGCGGCGCTGCGGCCGGCAAGCCCACCGCGCGCTGCGTAGCCCGCACCAACGCCGCCTGCCGAAGGCACTCGCGACGCAACCGCTCGACTTCCCGCTGCTGGGCGGCCAGTTTCTGCTCCGGACCGGGGCCGACGCGCCCCTTGGGCTTCGGCTCGCAGGCCGACGTCAGCCCTGCCAGCGCTTTGCGTTCCAGCAGGTAATAGCCGTTGACCGAGATGCCCAGCACCGCCGCCGCTTCCGGAGGCGTACAGACGCCGGCCAGCACCTCCAGGATCGCCGCCGCACGCCGCTGCGCCAACGCGCCGACCGGCTGCTTCACCCGCGCCGCCGCGCCGGCCGACGCCGGCTTCCTCGCGAGCCGCTTGCCGGAGACGCTTTCCGCTGCCACGGAAGACGACTTCGTCATGACGCGCCTCCTTCCGTCGCCTTCGGCTCGTCGCTCGGCGGACGCTGCTCGCCTTCCGCGCTCGATGGCGGGAACGAACCGTTCAACCGCTCGAGGTCCAAACGCGTCTGGCCCGGCTCCGCCGGTGGTTCGCAGGCCGGTTCGCCCGCGGCCGATGGCAGTACACCCTCGGGACAGATCGGCCCGGCGACGCTCTCTTCGTCGGCGACACTCGCCTCCTCCGGCTGCGCTGAGCCGGGCAATTCGGCGGAGGTCAGTTCGATCTGCTCGCGCGGTTGTCCCTGGCGAGTGAGCACCAGCCGTTCCCCTTCCGCATGGACGCTGAATGTCTGCCCTGCCACTTGCCCGGTCACATAAAACGGCCGCAGCGGCTTGCCGTGACGGGCCAAGTCCAAGGCATTGGCCGCCACACGCGCTTTCAGCGTCCGCAACACGTCCGTCGCCGCGGCGAAGAAGCGATCGGCCGGAACGAGGCCGTCCAAACCGCGATGGACGCGCTGGAAGTTGTAGTAGTCGATGAACTGTCCGATCCGCGCCTGCGCGTCGGCCAGATCGACAAACACCGCCGCTTCGAGGAACTCGCGCCAGAGGGTTCCCCAGAACCGCTCGATCTTGCCCAACGTCTGCGGACGCCGGGGACGGGCGACGATCTGCCGGATGCCCCGCTGCTCCAGACGCTTGCTGA
>JAAYEH010000482.1 GCA_012728855.1 Rhodopirellula sp.
CTCGGCGCAAAGGACTACTTGAAAGAAGGAAGGCATCTTCTCCTTTCCAAGTAGTGGCCCAGTTTACCTGAGCACAAACGGGTCAATTCTGCTGAGCGGCAACGGCCGGGAGACGGCCGCCGTTTTCTTATGTGCCCCTTCTCCAGGAATGGTCTCCAGGGCATCGGCTTTGGAGAACTCGCGATACGCACCCGACGCAACACCACGGAGAAAATAAACGGTTCATGGCTTGCCCAGGGGATGGGACTCGGCAGGACCAATCGTGGAGGGAGCAGCCGTCACCATACCCTGGCCATTGATGGCAGGCAAGCAGGGTTGCCCTTTTTCGGCCAGCGGCGTTGCCGCTCGCTGACCGTCGTGTTCACCCGCGGGCAGCTCCGCGCCGCGGCGATTCGGTCCGAGGAGCGGTCAGATGATGCGCAGCACCTCGCAATACCGGGAGGAATTCCCCGCCTTGTCGACAGCGAGAGTCGGGCCGCGCTGCAAAATCGGCGGAACAGGCCCCGTGGCTGACGTGTCTGGTTCCGTGGCGCGTCGACGTTGACAGAACCCCATCGAAACCGCGGAAATCGAGGGTTATGTCAACGTCAACGCCGTAGGCTCAACAAGTCGGGACGACCGGACCGGATTAAGGCACCCCGCACTGGCGACGAAATCTCGTTCAAACGGTCGAAAACGAGGGTTTCGTCGCCAGAAATTCGGTTCCAAACGGTGTTGACGTTGACAGAACCCCCGTCGAAACCGCGGAATTCATAGGTAGCTCTTTGAGGAGGCGACGGCGTCCGGCTTTGGTTTCCAACGCCTCTTCGATTCGCTCCAGGTTCCACTGCTGGATCAAGGATTCCAGATCGCGGAGCCGGTCGGTAACCCGCGCTTGTACCCACGGTTCCCCAGCACGCTGCGAAGGCGCCCCGGCTTTCTTCATGTCGGCCAGTCGCCGATGCTCCAGGAACAGGAAGCCCATCAGCAGGAAGTCGACGTACCGCTCCACCACCCCGGACAACTAGACGCTTGATGTCTTTGTTCAAGCCCTTGATGTTTTCGATTTCCTGTTCGGCAAATGCCACGCGCTTCTTTTGAAAGTAGTCGTAGCGATCCTTTTGCTCTTTGCTCCAAGTGTTCGCCTGGGCGTACGAACCGCAAAAAGGAACCGCAAGGTCGATCCAACATGCAATCACCCGTTTGTCGGCATCCGTCATTTGAACGCTGTAGTGCGACGGCTCCAAATAATCCATCACCTTGCTTTGCGTCGAACCGCACGCATAGGGCGGCAACATTGGGGCCCGTGATTGGGGACTAACCCAATTAACCAACGAAGTGGACTTGCCTTTTGCCGTTAGGGCCAAGTAGGATTGTGTAAAATCTCGCAACCCTCCGGTAGATGACGGATCTTGTTTTTCCGTTCCTTTCCAAACAGCCGATTTGATGACATTGCCTGTGAGATACAGCGTGGAACGTTTCTTTGGATCAGAACTATCGTTTGTACCGCCTTGGTGACACGTGACGCAATGGCGATCCAAAATGGGTTGCACCAATTGTTGGTAGCTGAATCCGTCGACGGGCGCTTGGGCGTCAAGGGAACATGGCTCGTTCACGCCGAGAAAATTGCTGACGTTCTCCAACATTCCTTCCTTTTCCAATCGCGTCAACAACGGGTGCGGCGGCTGACCGGCAAGCGGTTGCAGTTTTTGAGCCGGTTTTCTAAATGCAATGCCGGGCTTCAATTGCGTCGGAACGACCTCCAATTTATCGTCATGGCACCCCAGGCAGGCAAACCGTTCGCCTGGCTGTACCATCGTCCAACTCCGCATGGTTTGCACGCACCGGCCTTTTTCGTCCAAAAGCTGGAAGTAGACGCCGGTTCGGGCCGGAACTTCAAAATACGCGCTGCCGTCCGCTTCGATGTCCACCTCGCCCAATACGTGTTTTACGTCCCATGTGCCGCCGCCGATGGATGGCGGTGTTTGATTGGGCGAACCGGTCCCTCGTCCACTATTGGTATTTGAACCAACTCCGGCCGCGCGATATTCCAAAGCAACCACTCGGAGACGTTTAGCGGCTCCCTTCTTCACGCCTTTCATGCCCGGCCCTAGATGAACGTCCTGAACGTAGAACGTGCCGACGTTCTGTTTCCAGTCCACCAGCGATGGTTTGACCGGCGGTTGTTTTCGCGGCATTACGGGGATCGTCTCTCCACAGGAAATGCTCCAGTCAAAAGCCAAAAGTTCCCGGCGGCCGTCGGCGGTCATATAATAGACGCCGAACGGTGGATTGAAGGGTCCTTTCGGAAAATGACAGCCCTCGGGATGAAACGCGACCAGATAATGTTCTTCATCCAACGCATAGGGATATTGCCACTGGGGACCGACTTGGCCGAAGAAGTCGCAGGGGAAGGGAAACGCTTCCGAAAAATTCGACGGGATATTCGACAACTGACGCCCCGGTTTGCCGTCGGGTGAAGCGCCTGCGACGTATTCAATGCCGCTGTTTCCCTCGGAGCCTTTCGTGCGGTCAATGATTGCCAATTTGCCCTTGCGAACAGTATGGTGTCCCGAGACGATCGAAATTACCTTGTTAGTCCCGGGAATTCCACGACAGTGGAGCAAGGCTGTTGGATAGTCGCTGTTGCCACCATAGAACGCCGTCTGCGCGGTGCCGTCCGGATTCATCACGAACAACGGTTGCGGATAAACCTGAGTGCGGTCGTTGTATTCCCAGCGGGTGTAAATGATTCGTCCATCGTCCAAAACCTGGGGGTCGAGCGTTGCGACCTGGTCGATCGCCAGACGGCGAATATACCGTCCGTTGAGGTCGCATTTGTAAAGATTCGAGCATGACGTTGGCCAACAGGCATCCAACTGGCCGATGCGAGTCGATTGAAAGACGATATCGCCGTCTGGGGCAAAACACGGCTCCACGTCGCTGCATGGCAACACCTTGCCGTTAATGACCGGCGAAAAGGTAATCTGTTGAATACGTCGATCCGCGAGATCCATTTTATAGAGATGATAATCATCCGTTCTGTAATTGTCGCGCATCGAAAATATCAAGGTTTTTGCATCGAAGGACAAGTTCGGATTTCGGATGAGGCCTCGGGGTTTGTCAACGAGTATCTCGTTGATGATCGTTCCGTCTTCGTGTATCGTTGCCAGGCACAATTGCGAACCCTCGTGAAAATCGGGATTGGGGCCCTCGCGGTATTGTGCGTCGGTAACGTCATTACCGTCTGCTAAGCCTGTCCAACAACCTAAAGCGCAGTGTCGAACGTAAACAAATTGCGAAGCCCATTGGCGAACGGTCTTTAGGCGTTCCTGGCGGCGTTGCCGACATGCGTCAAGATACAATTCTTTCCATCGAGCATCGCAGCCGGGAACGGCGGACAATTCGTTCCGGCGTTGTTCCGATCGCGCAACATCCACGCCATCTCTTTTCATTTCCGCCAACACGCGGCCGACCATCGCTTGTTCAAACAAAGAGTCTTTATGGGACGAAAAACACCTGGAAATGTCAGAACCGATGGGGTCCGGCTTGGAACTATCGGTGGAATTGGCAACCATCGAAACGTTTTCCACTCCGCAATCTTGATACATCCAGTCTCGCTCGATGCGGTTTTCCGGATACGCGACGTTTGGTGGACTGGCCGTCGGCATGTCGGCGGGCTGGCCGAGAAAACACGACACCTCAGCGATTTCCACTGTGAATCGATCGCCGACCCCCGCAACGTCGTACAACGGCCCGCCGATTTGCGGCAAATCTCGAATGGTGTGGAGCCAGCCGCCCCACCACCAGCCGAAGCCGACTCGCAGGTGCAAGTTGGCGTTGCATACCTGCTGTGGCGGTGTTTGCGGCAGATTTTTCCACCCCTCAGACGCTGAGAGCGGGCGGTTGTAGGAATCGTGAATCTGAACGCCGAGATAACGCGTGGCGACGGGGGCCCACACCACAAAGGCCGCGTTGAACGTGTTGATCGGCGGAAGGTATTCCTTTTCTTTCAAGTAGCGGACGTTTTGTCTTCCCTCGCGGTCGTCGCAAGCGAACACGCTAATGTTCTCCGCCATGCAGTTCGTCCAGGATTTGTGCGCGACGAAACGGATGCCGCCGACCGTCTGATGTTTGCCTAGGTCCAACACGAATTTCGCGGTAACTGGCGCGCGGCCGCGCGGCGGCAGCGTCTTCGGGTTGTCTCCGGTCGGCGTATCATCGAGAAAACAACACTCGGTTGCCCAATTACCATCGATTAGATTATTGAGCATTTGCTGTCCCGACGGATATGTCGGCGTCGGACTCCAAACCGCGGCCGGCGCAATCTCGCGGGTTTCGGCGGCCATGCACGCGGCCGCCAAAGCAAGGAAAACAAACGACAACATCATGTTTCGGATCATGGCTCTTCCTGTAGGATAAAATGTAATTGTTCACGGGGTTCTTGCTGTTGTGATGCCCGCCGGAACCCCACGGCAGCGCGCCGACAATCGTCAGGTTGAACAAAAGCATTTTGCTTGTCAACCCCCCAAGAATTCGCACAATTCTTGGGTTTGCCGCGCGGGCGATTGGTCTTGATCGGGCGGCCAAGGATGCGTATTGTCCCGCCTTATGAAGCTGCGGGCTATCTGTCGCCAGGCCTCGATCCGGCCTACGCGAAGTTTTTGCAGGAGACGGCTCACCAGGCGGTGACGAACGAGGTGCAGATGCGCGTCGCTGCTCCGCGATCGCAGAGGCCCAGCGACCACGTTCCCGTGTTGAAACCATGACCGCTGGGCTGGGTGGGGCTGGTCGATCAAGCCTTGGAGCGATGCGTTCGTGCGGCATCGAGCCGCCTCGAACTATCCCTGGGTGATGGACCACATCTCTATCCACCGCGACTGCCGTGAGAAATCCCCACTCCTTCCCCGCATCGTGCCACAGGGAGGAACAGCCCATTGAAACCCTCATGCCGCCGAACGTGGCATTGGCAACGGCGACGAAACCTCTTGAATTCCGCGGAAGACCGAGGTTATGTCGCCGACGTCGTTGTCCGAACGCCGTCTCCCCTTGCTGTCTACCGGTGGCGTCGCTGATACCCCCGCTACGACGACTCCGCTGTATTCCGTACCTGCGACGGCGTTGACAGAACCCGGGCGGATCCCGAGAAAACCGAGGTTTCGTCAACGTCAACGGTGAGGAGAAAGCGCGGCGACGGGAAGTGGATCGAGACACGCAATTTGGATTTGCCCTCCAGGCATCCAGGACCGCGCAGGTGCTCTTTGACGGTCGAGGCAGCCCACCAGGGCGTCGCGTCCGATCGGCCGTCAGACGGGCTTCAAGAAGCGCACAGGGCACACAACGTCTTGTTCTCCCCATCGAGCTGCTGGCGACGAAATCTCGTCGAAACCCAGGAATACTTGGGGCTCTTCGCCGTCTCCAGAAAGTGGCTCTGCGGGGGATCGACCTGCGGTCTGGATTGAACGGTGCCGGCCTCCTTCAGTCCACAATGCCCCATTTGATCTTCAGGTAGCGCTCGACCGCCTCGAACTCATCAAATCGCAATGTACGGTCAAAAACCACGATCTCGGCGATGTCTCCAGCAAGAGATTGCCCATCCGATGCCGATGCCCCAAGCAGGGTGATTCGGCCAAAGGCGGCACCTTTGCGCTGCTGGATCGTAAAAAGCTGGCCGAAGTACGGCGCGGGCTTGCCGAGTCCCGGCCGCCCGATCATCCAGTTGGGCAGTTCCCATTCCTTGCCTTCGCCAGTGAAACTGGCGACCAGGCGCTGCAAAGAAGGTCCGTCGGCTTCTGGCGCCTGCGAGACCACAAAGACCGTCAGGGGGCCTGGTTCTCGGCGGAGATCATCCACCCGCAGATTGCCGGTGCCATCGCCTCGGATCACGGGTTTGCCTATCAGGGCGTCGGCTCGCAGTTTGACCGACCCGGTGGCCACACCTGGTCGCGCGACGTGTTTGCCGGGCGACTTGTCGCACCAGGCCAGCACGGTCCCGTCGGTCGCCAGATCCAGGGTCGCCCGATCGGCCGCATCGAACCACAGAGCCAGCCCCTCGGTGATCATCGTCTCGGCCGTGATGGGACCGCGTGGGGCGTACTCCAGGTTGCGAGACGGGGCAGGCGGGGCCTCAGGATCCTGCCAATTCGCTCCCGCAACCCAGCGTGGCCCGCCAAGTTCGTAGGCCCCCAAGTCCGGGGCCTCGCCTTTGAATCCGTCCGTGATCCCTGCGATGGCAACCCCGACGTCGACAGCTCCGGAGCCGGTGGCCGGATAGCCGTCCCGCTCGACCGCGCCCGGGCCATTGGCATGCAGCTTTGGTCCCAGTTCGCCCTGCACGAACTCGGAAGGGTTGTTGGGATGCATCGCCTCGTTGACGAGGTTATTCATGATCCGCGTGCCCCGCATGGTAGGCGTGTCGTTCGCGTAACAGTACGTGCCGAAGGGCTCTCGGACCTGCTGAATCGTGTTGTTATAGACCTGGTGGTTGATCGCGTCGCTGTTCAGGCGGATGCCGCTACCGGTGCAGTTCCAGACCACATTGTGATGCACGACGAAGTTCTTGCTGAAGTTGTCAAGGTAGATGCCGACGGTGCTGTCGCCGAGATTGTCATGGACCCAGTTGTAGGCGATGACGCCGCCCTCGCCATCTGTCCCCCAACAGTACAGGGCCCCGGAATCGGCATTGAGCATATTGGCGTGGTAGATGTCGGAGTACTCGATGCGAATGCGTTTCGCGCCGCCGTGCTGGATGGCGTCGCGCCCGGCGCGAAAGACGCTGCAATGCGAGACCACCGCCCCCATCGATCCGCCCAGATCCAGCCCGCCACGCCCGGTTCCCAGATAGTTGGCGTCGTGCATGATCGAGTTGACCAGCCGGTTGTTTGCGCCGCCCAGGCGTAGGGCCGATGTCGCCGCATACGCGACCAGGCAACGCCGCCACTCGTTGTTCTTGCCGGTGACGACGTTCAGCGTGGCGGGGGCACGGTGCAAGTCGCTCTCTCGGTAGTGCTCAACATAACGCAGGCGGCAGTCTTCCAGCAGGCAGTCCTGTGAATCGGACATGTTGACCGCCGCGCCGAAGATGTTGAGACCCTGGATCTCGATGAACTTGAGTCCGCTCAGGTCGCAGGCGTAGTCGCGCTGCTTGACCGACACCGCGTCGGCGGCGGGGGATTTGCCGTCGAGCGTCCAAAGGTAGACGGTGCCGTTATTCTCGTCCAGAAACCACTCGCCGGGGGCGTCGAGACCGGCCAGACTGCCAAACATCACAAAGGGGTTGCCCGCGCGCGGCTGGTAGGGATCGCTGGCGTGAAACTTGTCCTTCTTCTCCGCCTCGAAGGTGCGATCGAATCGCAACGACTTTCCCGGCTGGTAGTCGATGATGCGGCGTGTGCCGCTAACCCATCGTGACCCTGGCCAGATCAGCACGATGCCGCCATTCCAATTGCCGGGCGGCAGATTCGGATCCGCCAAGATCTCATAGCCTGTGCCATCGCCAGCCGCGCCGCAATGGTAGATCATCAATTCCCCGGGGGGTGTATTCGGCCAGCGTGCCTCGGGCATCATCTGGCTGAACACGAAGAGTTGCTTGAATTTCAGGCTGGTTTGCAGTTTGTAGATGCTGCCCTCGTGCTGCTGCCAAATGCCGGCCAGCGCGTCGGCGCCGCTAAGGGTGACCTGTTCGGCGGGCAGAGCCACGAAGCGGATCGGCCTGCCCGCTGCGCCCGATTGCCGCGGGCGGAGCGTCTCCCGGTAGGTTCCGCCGCCCAGGATGACTGTATCGCCCGGCCGGGCAACCGCACAGGCTTGGCCCACCGTCTTAAACGGCGCGGCTTCGGTCCCCGGATTAGCGTCCCCAGCCAGCGGACTTTGCATCGTGACATAGTACTCCGCCGCCCCAGCCTGCCCCAAGGCAACCAGCAGACAAATTCCGACCAGTGACAGTGCTCTCATGGGATACCTCCGGAGAGAATGATGGGGCATGGTTGCCGCCGACGTTCATGCGTTGTGACGGTGAGGAAGGATACGCCCCGGACGAATCAGGCCAGCAAGCTCGCCATCAGTTCGTCCGGAATGCGGGCGGCGTAGATGTGATCCGAGCCGCTGCGGTTTGAGTTGAAGATGACCCACTTCAGATCGGGAGTAACGTAGGGGTGCGGGTGTGTGTTCTGGCTGCGGGTCGGGACGGTCTTCGATTCGCAGATCACCGCCGCGCGTTCCACCTGCGTCGAGCCGATGACGATCTTGTAAGGACTCTGCCAGTCGTCGGCCGAGAAAATGCGCCCACAGCGGCTTGCGCCCACGTGGTTGAAGCGGTAGCC
Source organism: Rhodopirellula sp. (assembly GCA_012728855.1). Lineage (GTDB taxonomy): Bacteria > Planctomycetota > Planctomycetia > Pirellulales > Thermoguttaceae > JABWBD01. The sequence goes on from JAAYEH010000482.1 coordinate 8,301, forward strand.
ACGGGCGACCACGCGCGGCGGTTGCCCGGCTCGGACCGCCAGCAGGTTGCCCTTCTCGGGCCGAAACTCACCGCTGGTTGCCACGGACAAGAGCATTTCGCCCGTGGTTCCGATCCATGCTTCATGGCCGGTGCAGGGCGTGGTGTGCGGCGTGCCGACTCTCAGTTCCGTCCGGTGGCCATCGGGCACCGACAGCAAGTACAGCGTGGCGCCTTCTGGGCCGACCAGCCGTTCCAGTTGACCGTCCGGCGAGTACCTGCCGCCGCGGTTGTGCTGGATCATCAACGCGCGCCCCTCGCCCGGCTCGAATTGCGGATGCGGGTTGAGGATGAAGGGATCGCGATCCAGAATCCGATGCTCGCCCTTCTGCAAATCGATGAGGGTGATGTCGAACATCTTCCAGCCCGGCTCGCTCATCGTGCCACCGGCATAGTGCCGGCCATCGGTAGTGACGGTGCCCAAGCTGCGGATCGCCAAGCCCGGCGGTAGCCGGTAGACCGCTGTGATGTTGCCGTTTGCCAGATCGGCGCGCATCAGATCCGTCGAACCGTCGTCGGACTGCTTCAAGTAATAGAACATCCCCTCGTGGGAGATCGCGCAACCCGATATGCTCACTGCGGTGTCCAGCCGTTGCTGCTTCCATGTGCCCAGCTCCACAAGCATGAACTCGGTCCGGTTTACTCTTAGCGCTGGGTTCCGTCGGGCGTAGACAAGGTATCGCGAGTCGCGGGAGCCGTACGGCACCTCGCCGTAGATGTCCGACTGGTCGAACTCCTCGGTGGTAAGCTGCCAAATCTCGGCGCCCGTTGCTTGCTTCTCGACAAATCGGCCACCAGCGCACGGTTCTGCGGCATGCGCTAGACGAGCCACACCGGTCCAGGCCGCAGCACCGGCGGCCACCGCCTGCAATGCCGTGCGCCGTGAGACTTGAGGGTACAAAGTCATGGTCGGTTTCTCCTGGGCGAGAGACTGCGGAAGCACTGGAAACACGACCAGCTTACCAACTCGTCTCTCCCCGAACCAACCACCGAAGGCATCCTCGCACGCGTGCGGCGGTCCAAACGGCATCCATTCCGTCGCAATGCTCCGCTGGACTATGGTTCCGTGCCTGAGCGGTGTTGACGTTGACAGAACCCCAGCCAAACCGCGGAATTCGGAGGTTGTGTCAACGTCAACGATGCAATCTCCTCCGATCGCGGCGATCAGAATCAGAAAATGATTTATTCGGTTCTGGCGGCGAAACCTCCTGGAAACGGCCGAAATCGAGGTTTCGTCGCCGGCGCTTCGGCTCCAAGCCGCCATCGACGTTGACAGAACCTCGTCGAAACCGCAGAATCCGGGAGTTGTGTCAACGTCGACAGCGCGGAACTCCGTGGTCGTCGCAGTCACCGGGCCCGAACCGCGGGCGAAAGTCTGGCGACAACGACAAGGGGGACGCCCGCCCGTCCGGAGGTGTCGTGAGGAGCGTGTTCATTGCCAGTGGCGACGAAACCTCCTGGAAACGGCCGAAATCGAGGTTTCGTCGCCAGCGTTGCTGTTGACGTTGACGAAACCCGGCCAAATCCGGAGAAGCCCGAGGTTCTGTCAACGTCTGCGCGGCGGCCACGTCGAATTGCGGTGTCCACGGGTACCGCACCACGAAAGGCGACGGCGACGAAACCTCACGCATCCCCGAGGAAACCGAGGTTTCGTCGCCAAATGGCCGCCAAAACGTATCCTGCCCCGTCCCCCTGCCTCCTGGGCCAGCAACGCCCGACCGCCACGAGGCCGATGCATTACGGCTCAACGCTGGTGTCGACGTTGACAGAACCCCGTCGGATCCCAGGAAATTCAAGGTTGTGTCAACGTCGACGCGGCAATCTTATCCGATCGGGAGAAGCCGGAACGCGGCAATGCACCAAACATTGGCGACGAAACCTCACCGAAGCCCAAGGGAAACCGGAGTTTCGTCGCCAACGGCCAGGAACCACCTTCGACGGAATACCTCTCTTTGGACTGGCGCCATGCGGACGCCCTGGCTCGGCAACGACAGCGTACTTACCGGTGCGTACCCGATCTCCCCTCCAAATCGCTCAGGAGGCCGCTGGCGCTCTTTGATTGGCGGGCCTCGTACCAGAAGCCTCCGGTCCGATCGCCTCTCAGGCGGCCTCCAAGAATCGCACAGACGATACGGCAACCGCACGGCCTCCACGACCTGGACGGATCGTCCGTCGTGGCTGATCGAACTGACGTCGCGTGCTACTCCGTGTCCTCGACTTCTTTCTTCTTTCACGCCCTATCACGCGCACACGCGGAAACGGGTCGGTACGAGCGTGCGAGGGTGGGTACGGGTGAAAGAGAGAAAGAAGAGAGAGAATAAGAGAGAGAGTACTATTATTCTTGTATTTCTTGGCTCAAGTTCTTTCACCCTTCTTTCTCCCTGTTTCACCTTCTTTCACCCTGGGCCGACCGGTTTGAGGCGACTTCCTTCACCCTTCACAGCTTCTTTCACCGCCGTTCTTTCACCGGGCCGCTCGGCAGCCTCGCGTCGATGTCCGGCGACAGCATCGATACTATTATGACGGCGGCACGGTTGCCGCTGCGTCCCGAAAGCTCTTGACGAACAAGGCGCGGCGCCGCTGGCCCGTGGGGAGCCCCATGGAGGGTGCGAGTCGTGATGAGTCCTTTTCCTTGCGGCCTGGCTACCAAGACCCACTGGTCGAGTGGTAGAGTGATAGGGACGCGAAGGAGCTACCCATGGATTGCTTTGCAGCTGCCGTAGACTCAGCGAAAGTCGCGCTGGAAAAAGGCTGCATCGGAACGCCTGTGGCGGTGCAAATCATGGTCAACACCGCCGAAGGGGGCGAAGATCTCGATCCCCTGCTGGGCCGCGGATTGGAAGCCTCGGCGTTCTGGCTGGGCGACGAACCCCAGCGACTGGCGGCGCTTGGTGGAGCGGAGAACGGACAGATCAGCGTGCTTGCCAAGTTTCCTAAAGGCCAGACGGCCTTGGTGTGCGCCGGGGCGGAGAAGATCCTGGCGACGCCAGCGCGGAACATGGCAGGGAGTGCATGGAGGCAAGTCTCGCAGTGATGATCAAGATGTTCCGAGATGCAGGGATCTAACCGAAACGACGCTCCCCGTACGTACGCCAATTCGGCACAAGGAGACGCGACCATGATATCCACTTCGACCTGGCTTATGGTGCTGGCGTTGGCAGGGCCGGGTAAGACATCGGTCCAGGCAACGGAAACGGACAGGCCCTGCTGCGCGAACCCGGATGCGGCGACGGCTGTCGGCCATGCTCAGAACAGCGTGGCGCTGACCGTCGAAGAGCGGGCTGGTGTGGAACGTCGCGGCTGGCCGGTAACGCAAGGCGTGCCATTTGCCCGCGGGGTGCTCGACGACGCCGCAACGTTGACACTGCGCGACGATGCCAGCCAGAACGTGCCCCTGGCGGCGCGGCCGATCGCGTGGTGGGACGCCGAAAAGACGTCGATCCGCTTCGCGCTGCTGGACTTCCAGGCAACGCTGTCGCCGAATTCCGGGCGCCGGTTCACCCTCTGCTGGAAGGCGTCGACCAGCCGGCCGCCAGCCTCCTCTCTGGCCGTGCATAATGCCGCCGAGAGCCTCACCGTAACGACCGGCCGCCTGAAGGCCGCCTTCAGCAAGCGCCGGCCACTGCTGTGGCAAGAGGTGACGGCCGCCGACGGCGCGGTCCTCCACGGCACCCACGCGGGCACGTTCTACGTGGTGAGGCAGGACGGGACGCGATTTGCCATGACCGCGGCCGGGAAGGACTACCGTGTCGCGATCGAAGAGGCCAACCCGCTGCGCGTGATCGTCAAGCAGCAGGGCTGGTGCGCGTCGGACTCGGGGGAGACCTATTGCCGGTACGTCATCCGCCACTACTTTTACGCGGGCAAGCCATGGATCCATTTGCGGCCGACGCTCATCTTCACCGGCCGCTGGCCCGTGGAGTGGATCAAGGAGTTTGGCGTGGAGTTGAAGCTGGCCGGCTCGCCGCGGCAGGTACGGACTGCGGCTGACGGCAAACCGCTCGATCTGGCTGTTCCGGAGACCGGCAGCGTGCTGGTATTGCAAGCCGATGACCGGCACTTCATGGCGTCGTCGGGAAAAACGCCACCAGGCACGGGCCGGCGGAGCGACGGGTTCATCGCCGTGGGCGAGGCCGAGCGGGCACTGACGGTTGCAGTTCGCGACTTCTGGCAGACGCATCCCAAAGCTTTTACGGTCACCGGCGACACGCTGACGGTGAAGCTATGGGCCGCCGAGTCCGGACGGGAGCTGGACTTCGACCGCATGTGGGCTGTCCAACCGATGGTGATGATGGCCGATATGCCGGGCGTCCTCGTGGATCAGCAGAAGGGCGCGTTCAAGAAAGCATTCGAGGAGCAGGCCCTCCGCACGGCGCTGTCGAGGTTGGCGCCGGGCACGCTTGTGAACGTGCGGATGGGGGCGGCCGGTAGCCGGCAGATGGCTTTCCTGCCCAAAGAGCTGTTCCGCCGCATTCACGCGGAGTTCGGCGAGAAGCTGTACTTTTTCGCCTGCGACTGGTTCCCCTTTGCCGAGCAGGGGACACCGCCAGGGCAGCCCGGAACGCTTCGCGACCTGAACACGGCACGAGGGCACGCCAAGACGCACGACTTGTTGCTCGCGTTCGGCAACGTGGATGCCAACAGCCTGGCGGCCGCGTGGGCCAAGCCGGTATGGGCGCTGGCGCCGGCGTCGTACCTGTCCGGGACGGGGGCGGTGGGCCCGCTCCGCGGCCGCGAGCCGGGCCGCTTCCCAGAATTCGACGAAGCCCTGCTGCGGGCCGCCGATCAGGCCGTCAAGAACGCCGACCGCTTCCGCCTCAACGGCATGTGGGACTACGGGGCGTCGGTCAACTGGCACAACTTCCCCGGCGCGGAATACATTATGGATGTGATGGGAAAGCAGCCCGGATTTCGGCCGACGACTCGGCTGGGCGTCACCAACAATGGTTCGACATCGCCGGGCGGAGGCATACAGCGGGGCGCGTGGCTGGTGGCGTGGTATACAGCCGACCCCGCGCGGTTCGACTTCGCCTTGCGCCAAACCTCGCACCTATTCGACGTGGACGCCTGCCACGAAGAGTTCAATCTGCCGGATTGCCGCTCGCTGGGGTCGCTCGGCGGCGAGGGCATCGTCCACTGGGTCGACTGGAAAAACATCATCACCACCTGCGGCGGAGTGATCGACCATTACCTGTTCACCGGCGATCCGTACGCGCTGGAGACGCTGGGCCAGATCGCCGAGTACACGCTGGATCTCTATGCAAACCGGTTCAAGGACAACTACGAGCTGCGCCTCTACGACTACACGGTTCGGGCCGACTACCTGTGCGGCGAGATGATGATCGAGTATCATCGGTTGACTTGGGATCCGCAGGCGTTGGCGATGGCCGAGGACGTATGGCGAAATGTGCAGAAGCGTCCGTCGCGCGGGCTGCCCGTGCTGCAAGAGAACTACGGGCCGCATTTCGGCTGGACGCTCTACGATTTCCGGCCGGACGAGCACCTGCGGGCGAGGCTGATCGAGGCCGCCGACCTGATCGTGGCGGACGTGGCGGCCGGCAAGCTGGAGAGCCCGAACTACCGCTTCTCCATGCGCGCGTTGGGCCGCGCCTACGGTGTGACCGGCGACCGGAAGTACTTGGACGCCGCGCGGGCGTGGCTCAAAGCCACCGACCAGGAAGCGGCCCTGGCGGGCGTGCATAACGGACTGGGATGGATGGGTTGGCCGGGGATCGCCACGTCGGCGATCCCGTGGATCTTCCCGGCGTTGGACCAGGAAGCCGGCGGCAGCCGCCGACTCGAGTGAGACACCTTGGCGGAAAATCGAAAGCGAGTGGGAGCTTATCATGCACCTCTTGACGACGCTCGTCGCGATTCTCGTTAGCGCCAGTGCACCGGTCAACAACCGCATCGGCCTTCGCGACTCGTGCGACACGATCCAGGGCTGGGTCGTCGGCGCGGACCCGAAGAACCCCGGCGGCCAGGCGCCCAAGAGCATGCTCAGCCGGGACGGCATGCTCGTCGTCGACACCGTTCGCGGCAGCCTGTCCGGCGACTTTTCGCGGGTGCATAAGGAGTTCGGCATGGAGACCGGTCTCAGCGGTACGACCTTGAGCAAGGCCTACGGCGCCGTCGACCTCGACCGCTATCCCTACCTGGTCGTCCGCCTGCACAGCAACCAGACATTCGCGCTCCTCTCGGTGAACAATAGGACCACGAAAGTCCTCTACACCACCGGCCTGCACGCGCAGGACCTCCGTGAATTGGGGCTTCGCGGCACCCAGCCGATCTCGGTGCAGATCCGCCTCACCAACACCACCGGGCGATTCGTCCTCGACGAGTTGCTCCTGGCGAGCGAACTGACAGCGGACGAACGCAAAGGATGGATCCCACGCGGTTTCGAGGTCCGCTCCCAGGGTCTGAAGTGCCATCCCTATCAAGGCTTGGAGGCGTTGTTCGACCGCGGCCGCGCCCCCTTGACTGAGTTGCGCCGCAACAATGAACTTGCCGGCGGCGAAGGGCGCGCCGAGTGGGCCGTGTTCCACGACCAGGCCACCCGCGCCCCTGTTATGCGTCTGACACGCTATCCCGGCGCGGAGTATGCCAGCGAATTCTCCGCCAACGGCCGTTATATTCGCTGCCGGAGTTACTACCACCCGCGGATCGGCGAAAACCTTTACGACCTGCGAACGCATACGATGCAGAGCCTGCCCGAGGGAAAACACTTTTTCGATCCCCGCGACGGCAACTCCTCGATCCTGCTCGATGTCCAGCGCGACCGACAGGGAACCGGCGGACGCATCATCGCCAGTCGCTGCGAACTGGCGACCGGTCGCTTGACGCCGATCGTCGACCAGCCCGTCGACCCGCTCCCCGAAGGCGGCATGGAAAACGCCGCCTTCGGCCGACAGTCAAACCGCTTCGTCATCGGTTTCCGCGAGAACGACGTCGTTTTCGTCTTCGACCCCGATGCGACCGGCCCGCAACGGATGCGGAAAGTCAAATTGCCGTATCCGATCAAGGGGCTGGGAATCATCAATCAGGATCGCGAGATCGTTTTCGCCGCCTGCTATACGTATCACACCCTGCGCTTCGATCTCGACGCCGCCAGAGAAAGACTCCAGCCGCGGTGGTGGGGCGGCGGCCACACCGCAACGGGCGAGACCCACGCCCTGGGGCCTTACGGAAAGGTGATGAAGATCGTCGTCCCACTCGACCTGACAACCGATCAGCCGGGCGATGCGATCCGCATCCATGGCAATTACTACAATTGCCAGGTTCCCGTCGATTACGGCACCGTCTCGCCGGACGGCCGCTGGGCGTTCCAGGATGGCCATGGCCACGGCCCGGTCGACCTCGATCGACAGATCGTCGGATTCGATCTGGAGGAAGGCGGCAACGTGATTCCCATCTGGTTCTATCAGGGCTCGCGATCCAACTGGGGAATCTTGCCTTACCTGAAGGTCAGCCCCGACTCCACGAAACTCCTCCTCCAGTCTTCCGACATGCTCGGCTCGGGCGACATGTACGTCGTGCCTTTCCAGCGCCCGGAGCCGCCGCGCGAATTGAACGTCGAAAAAACCGGCCGCGGCCTGCGGATCGCCTGGAAGCCGCCCGCGGCGGCCCGCGAACTTTGGGGTTATCACGTCTACCGTAGCGTGGGCCGCGCCTGCGGCTTTCAACGCATCAATCCGAGCCTGGTGATCGAGAACGAATTCGTCGACACCGAGGCCCAGACACAGTCGGTGTACCTGGTGACCGCCGTTGACAACTCCGGCCTGGAATCGCGGCTTCCCGCCCCTGTCATGTTCGCCCAGCGGGCCCGCGACGACGGCGTGGCCGTCTTTCTCGAAGCCGAGTGTGCCGATCACACGCTCCTGCCATTCCGCCGGCAGTACGACGGCTCAGCCGCCAACTTCGGCACCATGCGGCTGATGCCCCAGACGCCGGAAGAAATCCAGGGGCAACTGCGGTTCACACTCTCCGCCGATCGGCTGCACACCAGCGCCGCTCGCCGCTACGCGGTTGCCCTGCGATGCCGGCTGCGGTCCGACATCTATCCCGAACCGGCAGACAATGAGGCGGGCCTCGAGATCCTGGTTGACCGCCGCGTGGTTGGCCGCGTGCCGGCTCGGCGCGGGCGGAAGTTCGCCTGGCACGTGTGCTCCAGCTTGGCGGAGCTGACGCCCGGCTCGCACGAATTGGCGATCCAGTCAAAGACGGCCGGCGTCGAGGTGGACCGGGTGGCGCTGTTCGATGAGCAGGTGGATCGTGCCTGGCTGTCCACCGGCGATCGGGATCCCGAACCGGAACTGCTCATGCCGACACCTGACGTTCAGGAACGCCTCACGGCCAAGGCCGACGGCCCTTACGCGATGGAATTGACGTGGCCGGCCGCTCCGAACGACATCCCCCTGGACTACTGCAGCATCTATGCCTCGGCGCAAGCCCCCGTCGAGATCGGCAACGCTACACTGGTCGGCTCGACCCGCCAGACCCGCTTTCGCGACACGGGGCTGCGGCCGTCAACCGCGCTGGAGTATCAGGTGGTCGGGTACGACACGCGCAGCCGATCCGTGCTCTTCTACGCGGGCCAGGGTCAATCCGCCGCCGGACCGCGCCCCGTCACGCTGCGACTGCCGATCACCGCCGCCGCGATCGACGACGGCCTCCAGCGCGGCCAATACGAAGATACACCGCTCGTTCGCACAACGAAACAAGCCGGTCAGCTTGGCCGCGGGAAGGCCACGTTCACTGTCGATGTCCCCGAAGCAGGGGACTACGCGGTCTGGTTTTACGCTCGCTCTCGCAGGCCGGGCGTTAGCACCTCCGCCGCCGTGGACCACTCGACCAGTTCCGTTATCATCGACGGCTACGTCGACCCGTTATTGATTCCCGGCCTTGGCCCGGAAAAAGCGGCGCCGTGGCTCCTTAAGCGCCTGGTCCTGCAACCTCGCGCATCGACTGGTCCGGCCATGGGCCAGGACGTTTTCCCCCTAACCGTCGGCCCGCACACGATCTCCTTTGCCATCGGCTCCGCCGATGCAAGAGATATTTCCGATGAGGTCGGCGACATCATGATTACCAACGACCTGACATGGACGCCCGACGACTACGCCCCCCGGCGGCTGTTCGAACTGAGGAATTGACGATGCGCGAGTTGCGAGTTCAGTTGCTTCTCCTGCCAGCCGTCCTCGGCCTTGCTCTTCTGAACCAGGCCGCCGTGGCCGCTGAGATCCGCAAAGACACCTACATCTACAAGACCGTGGAGACGCTGCCGATCAAGGCAGGCGCCTCGCCGTCGCCCGTTTTGGCCATGCACATCGTTCGCAGGTTGGCTGAAAGTGTCGAAGGTGAGGCAACGACATCTGTCGCCGAGTCGCTCGGCATGAGTGAAGGGGCCGGCCGCCGCAGGCCTCGCCGCGGATCGTAGTGAAACAGGCGACGCATCAGTTGAGTTCCGCTTTCAGCTCATCGAGAATGTCGAGCGCGGTCTCGAGCATCTTTTCGCCGCCACCCAGTTCTAGGCGAGAGTTGATGACCTCGTAGCCTCCCTCGACGAAGGCCTTCCGCGTGGGAACGTAGGCAATCCGGCCAGTCCCGGACAGCTCAACGACCAGCGTATTACGGAAGGGTGATCCTTTTTTCAAGACCAAGCCAAGCTCCACGAATAGCTCGCCGGGCATCGCAACGATCGCTGTGTCATGACCAAGCCGAATCGCCTGGACTTCGATCGGTATGGTGTCCCCCTGCCGCCTCATCTCTTCGAGGGAGAGGATCCGTCGGGCCCGGACTCCTGCGAGGAACGAGATGGGCTTCTGCACCGTCTCTTTCGCCCATGCCAGGTCCATCTCGCTGTAGGTGGCCAAAGGCAGATTCACGATTTGGCGACGGACGGCGAGCGATGGCCGGTCGACCGACTTGAGCCCCGGCATGGCGGCCTTCACCGTCTTGGCCAGCGATTCGCCGATGTAAAGGTGGTCCAACGGGGTTGGAGACTTGTCAGTCTTCATTGGCACGTACGGCGTAAGCAAGGTCTGCCCCTGGAAAACGGTCATTCCGGGACGAGGTCGGCTGACGTCGAAGTGGTTCACGTCGCCACAGGCACCCGGAACATAGATCGAGACGAACTCAGGACCGAGTTCTCCTTTGAGCGACCGCTCCAGCGAGAAAGGGTAATCGGCGCTGATGCCGCCCCGGCCAACCGTGCAGGCGTGCAGCGCGAAGTTTACGATCGAAGCCAGCGGACGTCCATCCGATGCCGCGCGGATCAACAGAATTCCCACCTCGGGGTCTATCGGCCCGACCGGGCGGACGATATCGGGATTGAGCGGCCCGGGGTTGAAGCGGACCGTGCCGTCCTTCATCAGATAGCGCCGGTTAAACGAGATCGTCTCCTCCTGCTGGGCCAGCCCCGCCTCCAATCGCACGGGCTTGGCCAAAGCGTCGGCCTGTGCCACGGCACGGACGATTCGCTCCACAAGGTCGTCTGCGGCGCTACGGCCATTGTGGTTGTGGGTAGCGGACAGGATTAGGTTCTCTTCGGGGATCCCCAGTTGCTGGGCGGCCTTTTTGCGGACCTTTTCAGTGGTTTCCTTCGACACCTGGACCAAGTCGCACATCACCAGGGCCGCCTTGCGTTCCGCCTGGCGAAACACAACAGCTTTAGCAAAGAGCGGGTCGAAAAAGGGTTCTCCGTTCCGGGCCGGCGTAATATCGACCACCGCCA
>JAAYEH010000483.1 GCA_012728855.1 Rhodopirellula sp.
CACCGGCCGGCCCCTGGGCGATGAGGCGTTCCTGTCCCGGATCGAGCGACGCCTTCATCGCACCCTGAGGAAACTGAAACCCGGACCCAAACCCCGTCAATCGAAAAGGAATTAAGTATGGTGTCCCCGGAATTCACTACGTCCCTTCGCCATGGCCATTTCCTTTCCATAAATAACATACTAACCCGCACTCAGGAAATGTCCAATTCCGACTGAGGCATTACATGGCAATCGGTGTCTCAACTACCGGCGAAAGTCGGCGAGAATCTCCTTGGCCCAAGCGGCGGATTCGAGTTGTCCAAGCTTCCGAGCCATGCCGTTATTCTATTTTCGGCAGATTGCCTCTCAAGCAATAACCGCGAAATAGCGTAACGGGCATCGGTCACGCTCATATCGCCACGCGCTGCGGCGCGGAGGGGAGCGACACGATCACGGATCAATAGTATCGCGCCTACCCGACGGTTCACTACCGCAGCGGAACAATTGACTTCGCGCGACGCGAGAAATATCGGAAGATTCCAAAACCCATGGACCCCATCCTTCTTCGCCACAGGCAACCGCACGTACGACGTGCCGGGGCCGACCTTCATGGCTTCGCTGACCCGCTGCGAGACGCGTCGGAACAACCGGGCGGCACTACCAGCCCAGGCTGAAAGTCGTAAGCTAAAACCCGAAAGTCGTAAGCTTCCGGCAGGCCTTACGACCCAACACTTAATCACGCGGAAACGCGTACAAACGCGCACCGCGCGATTCTAATCACGACCGCGCGTTTCCGAGGCGGTAGAAAGCTCCCCGTCCGCGCCCCGCTCGCTCTAAGTCTCAAGCATCACGCATCTTCCGAAGAAGACACGACGCCTGATCCTCACTGATCTGACACAACGCGGCAGCCCTCGCCCGCGTTTCGCCCCCGCGCTTCGACCAAGCCCCGTTCGTTCAACCGATCCAGCACTGCGGGCCACATCGGCACCCTTTTCGGTTAGTTCTCAGCTATCAGCCACAAATCGCCCCCATCAAATAAACTGCAAGTAGCTGCCGTACAGTAGGTTATAATAATGCCGTCAAAAACATAAATATTCCAAGGATTTCGCCGGCAAACTGGCCGGCGAAATGATATATTATTTCAACATGGATGCCAGACTGACGACAGATGAGATCCGGCCCCACGGCAAGGCCGATGAAGCTCGGCTTCGCGACGTTGGTTTCCGGTGGGGAGACAGGGGTACACACACCAGCCGCACGATCATGTTTGATGAGCTTCGCGCCGTGCTGGATAACTGCCGGCCTAACGCGGTACGCGACGACTATCTCGTTGCGATCCACGAAGATAACTGCCTGGGCAAGCGCACGGTCGCGACACGACGGCTCTCCAGCCAGCGGCTTTCAGAGTTGTACGCCCTCGACCCTGAGGTGCCTTTATTCCGCATCATGCGGCGATGTTGGTACGCCGACCGAGAAGGGCAAGCCATCCTCGCAATGCTGCTGGCACTCGCCCGAGATCCGTTGCTGCGAGCCAGCGCGCCACCAGTGCTGCGGATGCGGCCGGGTGAGGAACTCGTCCGCCAACAGATGACCAACGCACTTAACCGCGAGGTCGGCAGCCGACTCAGCGACAGCACGCTCGATAAGGTTGTGCGGAATGCGGCTTCCTCGTGGACGCAGTCGGGGCATCTAAAGGGTCACTGCCGGAAGGTCCGGCAGACCGTGACGGCGACGCCGGCGACCACAGCCTTCGCCCTTCTTCTGGGCTATCTGGCCGGTAAACGCGGCGCGGCGATCTTCGAGTCGCTATGGGCGCAAGTCCTCGACGCGCCGGTTGGTGAACTGATGCGCGTCGCGATGGATGCTCGGCGACTTGGATTCATCGACATGAGCCAGTCGGGCGGTGTGATCGAGGTGGCCTTCTCGCGGCTCCTGACCCCGGACGAAAGGCGGTAGGCGGATGGGAAGAATTGAAGAACTTGCTGCTCAATACCGTGGTCACATTGGCGCGCCGTGGCAGCGTAACTTGGCCGGCGATCAGAAGGCGATCTTCGTGGTGTACCCGAAGACCGACGAGCGGAAGCTGCGGGCAAGGCTGGAGCTTTTCGAAATGGCCACAACCTCGACAGGACACCGTTGGCGTCTAGTGGACCTGACCGACGCTTTCGGGCGGTGGATGGCCGAAACTGATTATCGCGATGTCTACTTTGAGGAACCGGAGACACTGGCAATGAAGTTACGGAGTGGCTTTCTTCAGTATGTAGCCAGCCGTCTCCGCAATGCCCTCACCGCCGAGGGCGTGGACGAGGATACGGTAGTGGCTGCTCAAGGCGTCGCGTGCCTCTTTGGCTTCACACGAGTTTCATTGGTGCTCAAGGAAGTGGTCAAGGACATCCGCGGTCGGTTGGTGATGTTTTTCCCGGGGGAGTATGAAGACAACAACTACCGGCTCTTGGACGCACGGGACGGCTGGAACTACCTGGCCGTGCCAATCACTGTTCACAACGGGGTAAATGACGGATGAAGAACAAACAACTTTTCCAACGCGATCCTACGGTGTCTATGCTGTTGAACGACGGCGTTGCCGCCGTGCGCGAGGCCGCCAGTGCCAAGGAAATCGAGACGCTGCGGTACGAGCTTGGACACTTCGTGTGCGAGGGCCAGTATGAGGACGGCTTGATCCGCATCCTGGAGTCCTACCTCGGCAACGTCAGTTCGACGACGCAGCCGGCGGCATGGGTGAGCGGCTTCTACGGCAGTGGCAAATCGCACCTTCTCAAGATGTTCCGGCATCTGTGGGTAGACACCCGCTTCGATGACGGCTCGACCGCCCGCGGCCTGGCCCGACTTCCGCAGGAGGTGCAAGACCTATTGCGCGAACTCGATACGCTGGGCAAGCGCAGCGGCGGATTGCACGCGGCGTCGGGCACGCTGCCTTCGGGCGGCGGCGAGAGCGTCCGCCTGGCCGTACTGAGCATTGTACTGGCATCCAAAGGCCTGCCCGAGGCGCTGCCGCAGGCGCAGTTCTGCATGTGGCTCCAGCGGAACGGCATCTTCGACAAGGTGAAGGCTGCGGTTGAGAAAGCCGGCAAGGAGTTCTTCGGCGAACTGCACGACCTCTACGTCAGCCCGATCCTCGCCAAAGCCGTCCTCGACGCCGACCCCAGCTTCGCTTCCGATCTGAAAGCCGCCCGCGCGGCGCTGCGAGCACAGTTCCCGGTGGTCGAAGACATCTCGACCAACGAGTTCGTGCGGCTGGTCCGCGAGGTGCTGTCGGTCGATGGGCAAATTCCATGCACGGTGGTCGTACTGGACGAGATCCAATTGTTCATTGCCGGTGATCCGATTCGGTCCACGGACGTGCAGGAAGTGGCCGAGGCCCTGTGCAAGCAGCTCGACAGCCGAGTACTTCTGATTGGGGCCGGCCAGCAGGCCTTGGCGGCGCAGGACCACTTGCTTCAGCGCCTCACCGGCCGGTTCACGATCCCGGTGGAACTGTCCGACTCCGACGTGGAGACCGTCACTCGACGCGTGGTGCTGGCGAAAAAGGCAGACAAGAAAAAAGCCATCGAAGACACGCTCAGCGCCCACGCCGGTGAAATCGACCGTCAACTTGCCGGCACCCGCATCGCCGCCTGCGCAGAGGACCGCAACATCATCGTGGACGACTACCCACTGCTGCCGGTCCGTCGGCGGTTCTGGGAGCACGTGCTCCGCGCGGTTGACGTACCTGGAACGGCCAGCCAGCTTCGTACGCAACTCAAGATCGTCCATGAAGCCGTACGAAGAATGGCCGAAGAGGAACTTGGGAACGTGGTTGCTGCGGATTTCATCTACGACCAGATCAGCCCGGACCTCCGCAAGACCGGCATCCTACTGCGCGAGATCGACGAAACAATCCGCAACCTTGACGATGGCACGCCCGATGGTCGGCTTGCCCAGCGGCTTTGTGGCTTGATCTTTCTGATCCGTAAGCTGCCGCTGGAGGCGATCGCCGATATCGGTGTCAGGGCAACACCGGAAATGCTGGCCGACCTGATGGTGTCGGACCTCGCCAATGACGGCACCGATCTCCGCAAGCACATCCCGCGCATTCTGAAGTTGCTGGCCGACCCGCCGCCGGAGTCACAGCGCCCGCCGTGGCTGCGCAAGGCTATGCAGGACAAGGGTGCGCTGCTTATCGAGATCGATGGTGAATACAGCCTCCAGACCCGTGAGAGCAGCGAGTGGGACCGTGAGTTCCGCAACCGTCAGACTCGACTGAACAGCGACCTGACCTCGATCGCCAGTAAGCGAGGCTCGCTCATCAGTGCCGCGTGTGGCGAAGCGCTCAAGGGTATCAAGCTCGCACAGGGCAAATGCAAGGAGCCGCGGAAGCTGCTGGTCCACTTCGGTGGCGAAGCGCCGCCGACCGGCGGGACCGAGATTCCCGTGTGGGTCCGCGACGGCTGGGGTGAGAAGGAGAGCACCGTCATCAACGACGCCCGCGTCGCCGGCAGCGACAGCCCGATCATCTACGTGTACGTCCCCAAGGCAAACGCCGGCGACCTCCAGAAGGCCATTATCGAGTATGAGGCGGCACGATCCACGTTGGAGTTCAAGGGCTCGCCCACCACGCCCGAAGGCTGCGAGGCCCGCGACGCTATGACCACACGGATGGCCACGGCTGAAACGTCCCGTAGTCAGATCGTCAACGACGTGATCGACCAGGCGAAGGTCTATCAGGGAGGTGGCCATGAGTGCTTGGGATTGACGCTTGAAGCGAAGGTTGAGGATGGCGCCCGTGCATCATTTGATCGACTGTTCCCCAACTTCAGGATCGCCGATGACAATCGCTGGTCCAGCGTCATCAACCAAGCCAAGGGGGGCAGCGAGACGGCACTTTCTGCGGTGGATTGGTCCGACGCACCGGAGAAGCATCCCGTCTGTGCGGCCGTTCTCTCGGAGGTCGGGGCAGGCAAGCGAGGCAAGGAAGTCCGCGACGCCTTTGAGGCCATCCCCAACGGCTGGCCGCGTGACGCCGTGGACGCCGCGCTCATTACGTTGCACACCACCGGCCACGTCCGCGCCACTCACAAGGGCATGACGCTCTCGCAGGGCCAGTTGGACCAGGCGAAGATTTCCGTGACCGACTTCCGCGCCGAAACCGCCACGATCAACGCCAAAGAGAAGATCAAGCTCCGCAAGCTCTTCCAGGTAGCCGGCGTGGACTGCAAGCCCAACGAGGAAACCGCCAAGGCCCCGGTGTACCTGGCTCGCCTGGCGGAACTGGCGGACCGCGCCGGC
>JAAYEH010000484.1 GCA_012728855.1 Rhodopirellula sp.
GCGTCTGTCTGATTCACGGGAGATTAGGTGTTCCCGAGTGTCAACGGCTTGAACTCACCCACAGATTCTGCGGAAGGATCTTTTCAATCAATTTGGTTGCGGCCGAGCGAAGCGAGGCCGCGCTGGGTTTCTTGCGTGCCGATACGCAGGCAGGTTGCAAACCTGCCCCACGACTTTTCGGTTGTGAGACCCAGCTCTTGTTCCCTGCTGCTTAGGCCCCGTCGATCTCCTCGGCCGACTCGGATAAACCTGAATAAGCTGGCGTCTCGCGCGGCTGCCCGCTGACGCGCCGCAGCAATCGCCGATAACGCCCCCGCGTGTCCCAGGTGATCCAACCCAAATAGAGATTCCCGCTCACGGACCCCAAGAGCAACGCCAGCATAATCATCAGTAGCTGCCAGGATTTCGGATCTTCCTGCGCTTTGGATTTGGTCTTGTCCGACGTTTCGCCTTCTTCCGCATCAGGAAAGAAACCTGTCTGCTCGGCGCGGGATGGGCTTTCCACCGAAGCGGACAGCGGCGAAGCCTCGCCCGGTTGTGCGATGGGAAACCGGTTGGGCGCCGGCGCCGCTTCCGGCAAGTCGGGTGTGCCTTCTCGGGGCAACTCCCCCTTGCCGACGACGATTCGGTAGCTCCGGATTCCACGAAAGCGGGGCTCCAGATGGCTCTCGATCGGCAGGCCGGCTCGCATGGCGTCGAGCGATTCAGGTTCGATCTGGATGATGTAGACGTACCCGCCGTCCGGCAGTTTCTCCCAGCCGACGTTAATCCCCGTTAAGAGCACGGCCAGTCCTACGATGGAACCTCCCATGGAACCTCCTTTCCATCTTTTCCGCTAACCGCCCGCACTGCATCCTAGCCCGACATGCCCGGCCGCGTAAAGGCAATGGCTCGCCAAAACGCAAAGCATCCGGGCTGCTTCCTTATGCCAAGCCGCCCAGCGCCACCCCGACTGCGTAGGCCGCCGCCGCGGCCACACCACCCACCAGAAGCGTCTCCAGCCCCGATTTGAACCAGTTGCGGCCGGTAATCTTGACCTTCACCGCGCCGAGAGCAAATAGGGTGGCCGCTGTCAGCGCACAAGCCACCGTAAAGGTCGCCGTGCCGAGAATCGGTACGAACAGAGCCGTTACGTAGGCCACCAAGGGGACGAATCCGAACAGTCCGAACGAGATAAACGTCACCACGGCGTTCTTGAGCGGGGATTCGTCGGAACCGAGAATACCCAGCTCCTCGACCATCATCACGTCGATCCAGGCCGTCCGAGTCTTCGCCAATAGTTCGACGATTGTTTTGGCATCTTCGGGGGCAATTCCCTTGTCGGTGTAGAGTTCGACGAGTTCTTGCTTTTCACCCTCCGGATAATGTTCGACTTCCCATTCCTCGCGCCGCCGCTCCGCCCGCTCGTACTCCTGTTCGGATTTCGTGCTCAAGTAGTCGCCGATCGCCATCGACAGTCCGTCCGCAATCAAGTTGGCGAATCCCAGGATCAAGACAATGCCGGCCGCCAGTTTCGCGCCGGCCACGCCTGCTACCACCGCAAATGTCGTGATGATCCCGTCCAGGCCGCCGTAAACGGCGCTCTTGATATACTGGCCATGTTCCTGCTGGTGGCGTTCCTTGGGGCCGGCGGAATGTGCCGCGATCGACGCACGGATGTCGCGCTGGCGGTACGCCTTCTTCGCTTCTTCAAGATCCCTGGACGGCGCCATCTCTTCCTTTCGTAGGTTGCGGGGCTTCGATTGCCGCGGGGAAGGGGTCGGGAGTCTTCTTTCCATCTCGGCCGGAAACAGTTCAATCCATTTACGCAAACGTTCCCCGGCCAAGATGGAAAAAAGACTCCCGACCCCCTTGCGCTCCTTGCCGATGCTTAGAGCCTATCCCAAAACTGCTGGGGACTGGCTCATTTTGCGGAGTCTTCGGAGCAAAATGTGCCTGTCCCCTTCTTCCGACGCGGTTTTGGGATAGGCTCTTAGTGTAACCCTGTCCGCCTTCCAAGGCCAGCAGCCGCACCTGCTTGATGTTGCGGTGAAAAACTGATAACATGCGGCATGAACAAGGATGCTCTCTTGGAAGAAGTTCGTCGCCGGCCGGTACTCTCCGTCTCGGAGTTGACCGCCCAAATCAAGGATCTGTTGGAGACGGCCTTTCCGGCCGTCTGGGTCAGTGGCGAGGTCTCGAACTTCTCACGCCCCAGGTCCGGCCATTGCTATCTGACGCTGAAGGACGAAGATGCCCAAATCCCGGCCGTCATCTGGCGCAACACGGCTGCCCAGTTGCGTTTCGACCTGCACGACGGGCTAGAGGTGGTTTGCCAGGCTTGCGTGGGCGTCTACCCTCCTCACGGCAAGTACCAACTGATCATCCAGCAGATCGAGCCCAAGGGTCTTGGGGCGCTGGAATTGGCGCTGCGGCAGCTCCGTGACAAGCTCGCCCGCGAAGGTCTCTTCGATCCGGCAAGGAAACGCCCCCTGCCGCGATTCGTGCGGCGGATTGCCGTGGTCACCAGCCCCACCGGCGCCGCCATCCGTGATTTCCTCGAGGTGCTTCGCCGCCGCTGGGCCGGGGCCGACGTGCTTGTGGTGCCGGTGCGAGTGCAAGGGGAAGGCGCCGCCGCGGAAATCGCCGCGGCCATCGAGCAAGTCAATCGACTGACCGTCTCGATCGACGCGATCGTGGTGACGCGCGGCGGCGGGAGTCTCGAAGACTTGTGGGCGTTCAACGAGGAAAAAGTGGTGCGGTCGATCTTCGCCTCGCGGCTCCCGGTCGTCTCGGCCGTTGGGCATGAGATCGACGTCACGCTTGCCGATCTGGTCGCCGATGTCCGCGCGCTCACGCCCAGCGAAGCCGCCGAACGCATCGCACCGGCCGCCTCGGAGATCGCCGCCCTTTTGGCCCAATACGCCCGGCGACTTGTCAACGCCCTTGGCGGCCGAGCCTCGTCGGCGCGGGCGAGACTGGAGGCACTGGCCCGCCATCATGCGCTTCGCCGGCCGCACCAGCGAGTCTTCGAGTTGTCGCGGCGACTCGACGAACTGGATGACCGAATGCACCGCGCCGCCCGTGGCTATCTGCGGATGTCCAGGCAGAGCCTCGACGGCGCCGCTTCGCGTCTGGAGCCCCTCAGTCCGCTGGCCGTGCTGGGGCGCGGCTACAGCCTCACCCAGCGCAGCCGCGACGGCCTCGTCCTCCGCGACGCCGGGCAGGTCCAACACGGCGATGAGATCCGAATTCGGCTGGCGAGCGGACGAATTGTCAGCCGCGTGGAGCGGGTCGAGGCGGAACCGCCCGGGCCATCGGCCGTAACCGACCCTTGACGCGAGGCTTGGGCTGCATACCATAAGGCATGGGAGACCCCGTTGCGCCTCGATCGAGAAAGCTTGCCATGAAGATTGAACTCCGCTATTGTGCCGCTTGAAACTACGAACCAAAGGCCGTCAGTTTGGCGACCAAAATCCTCACCGAGTACAAGCAGCGCCTCGAAGGACTCACGCTCATTCCCTCTAGCGGCGGCTGCTTTGAAATCTCCTTCGATGGTCGGCTCGTCTACTCGAAGCTCGACAAGGGTGCATTCCCCGATGAAGCGAGCATCGTGAAGCTTGTCCGCGAGAATCTCTGAAGGCTTGTTGCTTAGGTGTGCATACACCAGGGGTTTACACCCCTGGCAATCGACTTGCGCCGCTACGCGGCTTAGAGCCGACCCGCTTGCCCTACCCAGCCTTTCAGAGCACGGTCTCACCACGGCGCCGCTTTCGGGCGGCGATCCGCGCCGCCGATCGTGAAATCTCTTTCCAGAATTGCTTCCAGTCGATGGTTCCACGGGGAAACTGCCGCGCATACTCGCGCAGGAATCGGCAGCACATGGTTCGACTCACCCAAGGATGGGCCGCTAGGCCGGCGGCCAGTCGGGCCAGGTCGGCCGCGGCGGTCTTCGGCGGTTGGTGGCGGGTGAGCCGGACGTCGTCGGTGTCGATCACGTAGGTCTCGATCTGCTCGCCGCGATCGACAACCAGCAAATTGGTCGCCTTCAAGTCTCCGTGCGAGATGCCCCAGGCATGCATCCGCCCCAAGAGCCGGCCCAAGCTGCGGGCACATCGAGCGGCCTGGCGACCGCGTTGGGCCTCGTCCGCTTTGGCAAGCCTCCATCCGTAGAGATGCAGATTTTCGGCCCCTTCGACCCATTCGGTTGCCAAGTAGGTTCGGCGTCCGAAGCGAGGCCGATTGGGAGAAATGATCACCAAGGGACGGGCGGTCGGAATTCCCCGTTCGTAGAGAGCCTGCCCCAGCCGCCAACTCCGTAGCGCCCGATCGCCGCCGAAAAGCCGGCAAAACGCTTTCCACCAGTTCCGCGGCCGGTAGCATTTGTAGGCGACCGATCGAGGCCCGTCGGACGTCGAAAGCGTGGCCCTGACCACCAGGCTGCTGTGGCTCAGTTTCACTGGTTGCTCGATGTGCTTCCAAAACGTTGCATCGGGATCCCGGCCCAATTCCCTCAGAACGGCATCCGACAGAGTTTGAAGGCAGTGAAGCCTTGCTGCACTGCCTCGAATCGCCCGGTAGTCGCGATTCGTGCGAAGCGACCGCTTGTCGCGGCGCCGGTGAAGCCGCCGGAGAAAACGCCACGCATCGGTCTGCAACTCGGCGTTCACCGAGGCAAGGTCCGGCAAACCGGCTCCCGAGCGATGGGCGACGTAGTTCCGCCAGAACCGTAACCGCTCGCTGCGTGTGGTGCTGTCGCGGCCGATGGCAGCCAGCGTTGTGAGATTTTCGCGGGCCAAGGGCCAACACAGCGGTTTTCCGAATCGAACTGCCCAAGCGTCAATCAGGTAGAAGTCGAGCGAATGGAGTGGGTCGCCGTCGGCGGCCGGCGACACCAGGATGTTGCCCGCGTGCAGGTCGCGGTGATAGATTCCCGCCTCGTGAATCCGCGCGAGCCATCTGCCCAGGCCGCGAAACAGTTGCCGCCGGGCCGCGGGCCACTCGTTGGACGAAAGCATCGTTACGTGGTGCGAAAGGTATTCATCCAGCCTGCAAACGCTGCCGATCGCCTCGGTGACCAAATAGCTCTCGGTGACCACCCCACACCACACCCGTTCCCCCCAGGCAACCGGCCGCGAGGTCGGCACGCCGCGACGAGCGATCTCCAAGAGCCGGCATCCTTCGCGACGGGCAGGGCTGCCACGCATGAGGTCTATCGCAATACCGAGCCACCGCTTCGAGTGGAAATGCTTCACGTAAACGTGCCGGCCGCTCAATTCGACACGGTAGACCGTGCGGTGCGCCCCGCGTTTGATCGCCGTGACCGATCGCCCCATGCCCAGGGCTTCCCAGCGGAGGCCTTCCGGGCCGAAAAGGATGGTCCGCCAACCGGCAGCCACCTGCCAGCGGGTGCGATGTGCGGAAAATCGCAATTCGTCATCCCAATGGTCCGGCAGGGCAAGCCGATCGGTCCGGCCTTTGCAGGCCAAGGCTTCCGGGCCGGCGGGCAATTGCGAACGATGCTCCATACCGCTGTATAGCATGGATTCGCCCTGCCGAACAAGTAGCCCCCCTCTTCCAAACGCGGCAAAGCTATGCGATACTACAGGGTTTGGCAGACTCCGCGGTCGTTGCGCGTGTGGTCTGCCGTTTTGGCAATCTCATCCCTCGAACCCGTAGGAGACATTCCATGTTCAAGAATCTCAGTGCATCGGCCCTCGCCATAACCGGTCACCAGAGTGAGATCATCGAGTTAGCGCTGACCTACGGGTTCCGGGGAATCGATGTCAATATCCAGGAGTTCACCACCCGAGTGAAGGACCACGGAATGCCCTACGCCCGCCGCCTCATCGACAGTGCGAGGCTGCAAGTGGGGCGATTCCAGTTGCCGTGTTCATGGGAAGTCAAGGACGCGGATTTCGAAAAGGAACTGAATCATCTGGCGGCGGCAGCGGCGGCAGCCGCCGAGATCGGCTGCACCCGCTGCCTGGCAACAATCGAACCGGCTAGCGACGAGCGGCCCTACCACGAAAACTTCGAATTCCACCGCCGGCGCTTTTCCGAGATCGGCAAAAAGCTTGAGCCGGCCGGATTGCGTCTGGGACTGGGGTTCCGGGCCACGGAGAAACCAAGAAAGGGAAAGGCCTTTCAGTTCATCCACGACTTCGACGCCCTTTCCACGCTGGTCAACATGGTCGCGGAGCCGAACGTCGGCATCTTGCTCGACGTTTGGGAGCTGTACGTCTCGGGCGGCTCGATCGACAACATTCGCGGCCTGAATGCCGAGCAGATCGTCGCCGTGCAACTCGCCGATCTGCCGTCGGACGAACCGTTGGATGCGGTCACCGAGGCCGACCGCCTGCTGCCCGGCGCCACCGGCCGGATCGACTCGACCGCCATTCTGGCGCTGTTGAAGGCGAAGGGCTACGATGGCCCGGTGACCATCAAGGCGTCGCGAAGGGCGTTCACTACCTCGCGTCGCGACGAGATCGTGCGGCAAGCCGGCGGCGCGCTCGATACCGTCTGGCAAGCGGCGGGACTGCCCAGTGAGCCCCGCTTTTCGCCCCGAAGTGCCGGCTGAGGCTCGACGTGTTTTTCTGGGACGATGGGTTGAGACTTGCCCGCGCGGACTTGGCCGTCGATTTTTCTCGGCGGCAGCCGCGAGCTTTCATCTCCCACGCCCACGCCGACCACATGGCCCGCCACGAGTATGCCCTCTGTACGCCCGCGACGGCGGCGCTGTACCATTGCCGTCTCGGGCTCCGGCCGACGCTGGAACTTCCCTACCGCCGGCCGGTCGACTGGGGCAACCTGCGCCTGACGACATTCCCTGCCGGCCACTGCCTCGGCTCGGCCATGTTGTTGGCCGAAGACGGAGAGCAGTCGCTGCTGTACACGGGCGATTTCAAGCTATCGCCATCGGCGACCTGCGAGCCGGCCGAACTGCCTCATGCCGACATTCTCATCATCGAGAGTACGTTCGGAAATCCGGCCTATCGTCTGCCGCCGCGGAATGAGGTGGTCGAGGAACTGATTGATCGCGTCCGCGGCGTCGTGGCCGCGGAGGGTGTCGCCGTGATCGAAGCCTATGCACTCGGCAAAGCGCAAGAGGTGACCCGGCTGTTGACGGCCGCGGGCATCCCGGTTCTCCAGCATCCGGCGATTGTGCCGATCAGCCGCGTTTACGAGGCATGCGGCGTCGACCTGGGCGAGTACGGTTGCTGGACGGGCGGCGCCGAGGCGGGCAATGCGCTGGTGGTCACTCCGCGCACGCGCCGGCTGGAGTGTGCGGGCGAGGTGCGATTTGCCGTCACCGGTTGGGCCAAGGACGCGTCGGCCAAATATCGGCTGCGGGTTGACCATGCCATTGCGCTCTCCGATCATGCCGATTACGAACAACTTTTCGAAGCGGTCCGAAGCGTCGCTCCCCGGAAGGTCTACTGCACGCACGGCCCCGAGTCGTTTGTCGACCGATTGTGCGAGGCCGGCTACGACGCCCGGCCCTTGGGCAGGCCGTTTCAACGGAGGCTTTTCTGATGGTTCCCAGCGTTACCGGGAAATCGCCCGGGCCGAGGTTTTCCAAGCGGAAACCCGCGCTCTGCCAGCGCTTTCCAACGGGCGCTACTACGTTCGCGACAAGAGCATCCTGAAGTGCCTGGATCTGCGTCCCTAGCCGGACTCTTCCCAGGGCTCCGGCGGTAGGGTATCATACGTAACCGTTCACGGGGCGGAGGGGGACTGGTCCATTTTTCGGCCAAGCGGCGCTTTTGGCGTCAAAGTCGTTGGCCGAAAACATGGACCTGTCCCCTTCCATTCCCGCCCCCGTTTCGTCGGGTCATCAGCAAAGAGGAGAATCGATCATGGCCGCCTACAAGGTTCCGGCAGTTGTCAAGCCGCCCAAGGCCAAAAAGAAACAGGTTTACCTGGTCGCCAGCGGCGACCTGCGACTTTCGGCCAACCAGAACTGCTGGGCCGCCCAACATGAGATGGAAGAGGCATTGGGACGGAGCATTGCGGACGCGGGATACGAGTTGGTTCGTGCCCATCCCTACAAGGAGGAAGAAAAACACGGCTTCATCGCCTCGCAGAAGGAAGGGATGTGCGTTTTCGCCGGCATCGATCCCGACGCCAAGCTCATCGTGGCCGAGGCGGTCTGGCAGTATTCGCACCACGTGCTGGCCGGTTTGCTCAGTCACCGGGGGCCGATCCTCACTGTTGCCAACTGGTCGGGAACCTGGTCGGGCCTGGTCGGAATGCTGAACCTCAACGCCAGCCTCACCAAGGCCGGCAAGAAGTACTCGACGCTGTGGAGCGAGGACTTCTCCGACAAAGCCTTCCTCGACCGGCTGGGCGAGTGGCTCGACAAGGGCGAGGTCCGCCACAAGACCAAGCACGTCGTCCCTTTGAAAAAGGTGAAGGTTCCTTCGGCCGAGCAGCGACTGGGCGAGGCGCTGGCCCGCCAACTCGCCAGCGAGAAGGCGATTATGGGAATCTTCGACGAAGGTTGCATGGGCATGTACAACGCGATCATTCAGGACGAGCTGCTCAGCCCGCTCGGGGTGTTCAAGGAGCGGCTCAGCCAGTCGGCGCTGTACTACGAGACCACCCAGGTCCGCGACGAGGAAGCCCGCGAAGTCTACCAGTGGCTTCTCGACCGAGGCTTGGATTTCCATTTCGGGCCCGACGCGAGGAAGGATCTCACCGAGACCCAGGTGCTGCTGCAGTGCAAGATGTATATCGCGGCGTTGCGGATCGCCGATGATTTCGGTTGCCATCTGATTGGAATTCAATATCAGCAAGGGCTGAAAGATCTGCTGCCCGCCAGCGACCTGGTGGAGGGAATGCTCAACAATGCCGATCGGCCGCCGGTAAAAAGCCGTGACGGCCGCCGCGTGCTCTACGAGGGGCGCCCCTTGGTGCATTTCAACGAGGTAGACGAGTGCGCGGGGCTGGACGGCCTGATGACCTATCGGGTTCACAGCGCGATGGGCCAACCGGTGGAAAACACTCTCCACGACATCCGCTGGGGCGACGCGGACCGCTCCGGCACGACCGACGAGTACGTCTGGGTCTTTCTCATCAGCGGCTCCGCGCCGCCGGCCCATTTCATCGACGGCTGGAAAGGGGCCAGCAGCCAGCGGCAACCGGAGATGTACTTTCATCTCGGTGGCGGCACGCTCAAGGGGATCTCCAAGCCGGGCGAGATCGTCTGGTCGCGAGTTTTCGTCGACAACGGCAGACTGAAGATGGACCTCGGCCGCGCGGGCGTGGTCGAGTTGCCCGCCGAGGAGACCCAACGCCGGTGGAACGAGACGACCTCGCAGTGGCCGATCATGCACGCCGTTCTCTACGGGGTGACGCGCGACCAGATGATGGCCCGCCATAAGGCCAACCATATCCAGGTCGCTTACGCCGACGACGCTGCGGCCGCCGATAAGGCCCTGTTGGCCAAGGCCGCCATGGCCGAGGCAATGGGGATGGACGTTTCGCTCTGCGGCACACGCAAGAACGGCAAGTCGTGGACGTGAGTGGTTGACGGCTATGGGGCGCTCAGGGCAAGGACCGAGCCGGTCGCCGATTCCGTTTCGGCGTCGGCGAAGCGCGATGGTTGTGTTGGCGGTGGGACTTCTCATCGCCGTGCGAGTTTGGCAGGATCGGCAACAGCCCGCTCCGCCCGAGTCGCTAGCCGAGGGCGACTACGTGGTCGCGCGGGTTGTCGACGGGGATACGTTGCTGCTGGAAAACGACGCCCGCGTCCGGTTAATCGGAGTCGACGCGCCGGAGAGCGTCAAACCGGATCACCCCGTCGAACCGTTCGGGCCGGAAGCTTCCGCGTTCGCCCGGGAATTGGTGGGCAACGCCGGCAATACCGTTCGACTGCAATTCGATAAGGAACGCGTGGACCAGTACGGGCGTTTCTTGGCCTTCGTCTGGGTGGGCGAGCAGTTGCTCAACGAGGAGTTGATTCGAGCGGGGTTCGCCCACGCGGAAATGGGATTTCGGTATTCGTCGAGCATGAAGACGCGACTGCGGCGGGCGGAGGAAGAAGCGAAACATGCTGGACGGGGGATTTGGACGATGGGGGGAGGGTAGGGTCAGGAATATGTTGGTCAGGAAGATGGGGAGAGGCGTCGCACGGTTATGCAGCTTACTTCGTCGCGGCAGAGGTTGATCCAGTGGATAGACTCCAGGCAGGTCAGGTTCAGGATGCGGCGAACGTGCTCTTCGTGGGTCGGCAAATCTCCTTTGAAGCCGGTGAGGTGAAAGGCGGCATGGTCGGAAAGAAGATGCATCCGCTGATTTCCGAGAGGAATCGGGCCTCTGGCGACGGGCACCATTTGGATCACCCTGTCCTTGCCGCCGAGAAAGTGCGTCAACGCCTGGGTGTAGAGCGCGAGATCCAGATACGTTCCCCAATCCGCCAGCAGATCCAGCAACATGGCACGCAGCGGCACCGCATCCGCCGTGAAGCAATCGTCCATAAGCCGGAATTCCCGTCGCCGTTCGTCGTCCACCGGAGCATTGACGAACCTTGTCTCGACCCTACCCGGTCTGAAATTGATCAGCTTGCCATGCGCAGTGTCCGTCAGCAGCAGATAGTTCAGCAACTGCGCCTCATGTTCGCCCACCAATGCCGCTACCGTCTTGAACTCATAAACGAACGAATCGGCCGCAACCAGATCCAACGCGTAAATCTTTTCAAAATCGCCGTGCCAAATACGAACCGGCACTTCGATTCGTGCCGCCATCCCCGCCGCATTCAGCCGCGCGGCAACATCCGCCTGGTAAACGTGCTCATCGCACAGCCGGCCAAGTTCGTTGTGCGACGCAAACGCCTGCCGCATCACCTCGTAATCCACAGCCCGCATCTCCGCCGTACCCAACCGCGGCAACCCCAACGATTCAACAGGCATTGTTCTCTCCCCAGATCCAATTTCAAATCATCTTCCTGACCAACATTTTCCTGACCCAGTATCAAAAAAACAGGCAAATCCCATGTCGATCCAAGAAACCGGCGTCAGCTACTACGGTCTCAGCCACGTCGAGCACGCCGAGCGCGACTTCCAAGAAATGCTCGACCACCATTGCACGGCCGTCTTGCTCGCCCTCTCCGAATTCGACATCGACTTCTGGTTCCCCAACATCAAGGCCGTCGCCGCCCGCGCGAAGGACATGGGGTTGACCGTCTATCTCGATACCTGGGGCATCGGCAAGTGGTTCGGCGGCGAACCGCCCAGTCTTTTCCTCAACAACAACCCGGGCAATCGGCAGGTCTCGGCGATGACCGGCGAACCGCTGCCCGCCGCCTGTTTCAACACGACAGCCTTCCGCGAATACTTCTTCGATATTTGCGAGCGGCTGGCCGCCGAGGTCGAGGCCGACGGATTTTTCTGGGACGAGCCGCACTACGCCTTGCCCAAGAGCTACGCCTCGATCACCGGCGGCGCCGGCGACGACTGGACCTGCCGCTGCGACTACTGCCGGCGGATGTTCGCGGACCGTTACGGCTACGACATGCCCAAGCTGCTCACCGCCGAGGTGAAGCGGTTCCGGCAGGACCGGGCGCTCGATATTCTCGAAACCGCCGCGCGGAAAATCAAGGCGATTCGTCCGTCGAGCAAGATCACCTGCTGCGTCCACGCGACTTTGGGAACGTATTACGTCACGGAAAACCGCGGCTATGACCACTGGGACAAGGTGGCTCGCTCTGACGCCTGCGACGTATTCAGCACCACGATCCTTTCCTACCAGTTGCCGCGGAGTTTCTTCCGCTCGATCACTCAGCGGACGGTCGACGTCGCCCGCCGCCACAACCGCGGCAACCAGCGCTGGCTGATGGGCTACTACCAGGAACCGGAAGACCTGGCGGAAATCAAGCAAGTCGCCCGCCTCTATGCTGAGATGGGCGTGGAAAGCCTTTTTGCCTGGACCTACCGCGGCGGCCACGGCACCGTGCTGGCCGCGCCGCGGGCGTTGCAGGTTTGGGACACGATCGGTGAAGCATTTGGAGAAGTCCTCGAACATTGAACCTGGGAGTTTTGCCATGGCGAACGAACCGCTGCCCGATTTCGGCTACTTGGAGAAGACCATCGCCTTGATGCGGAAGATCGAAGCGGAACAAGCCGAGAATATCGGCAAGGCGGCGGCGCTGATGGCCGACGCCATTGCTGCCGACCGCCTGATCCACGTCTACGGCGGCGGCGGCCACACGACCCTGGTGATGGGCGAGATGTTCTTCCGCGCCGGAGGGCTGGCGAACATCAATCCGATTATGGAACCGGGGCTGTCGGTGTTCAACCAGGCGCTGAAGTACCTGGAACTGGAACGGTGCGTCAATTATGGGCGGAGCATCGTCAAGTATTTTCGTCTCCAGCCCGACGACGTGCTCTTGATCTTCCACAACATCGGCATCAACCCGGCC
>JAAYEH010000485.1 GCA_012728855.1 Rhodopirellula sp.
CAGCCTGTTCACGGTTTCGCGCCTCGCTCTGCCGGAGTCGTTCTTCGAGTTCGGGAATCGTCATACCGGAAAAGCTATCCGATTCCCGATTTGCCGCAAAGACCAGTTTTCAAAATGGACGGATACCTCGACTCGAATCAACGTGCCGGGCGCCAGTTTCGCGATGCGGGTCGCCCGGGTCACTCCATTATACAGTACCCCATCTGTCCCTGCGTAAACCCAGGGTGGAGGCATCCCCACCATCGATCGCCCGAACAAAGAAATCTGCCGGGCAAGCTTCGCCGGGTCGGCTCCTTGCGGACGCGAGGGCGGAACTCGCAATTCACGCGGATCAACATCACGGAAATCAGGCATCGAGACCGCTCGGGGTTATTCCAATTGCGTGGATCTATCCTTTGCGACGGACAGGCAGTTGGCGACCCACTCGCCGAACCCCGCGAAAGTGTCGCAGTCGCTGTCCATAGGTTCGCCGGCGGCGAGCCGGTACATATTATGCACCCCAACCCAGCGGACTGGCCAGTCGTCGGAGTCGACAGCCATGTCGCTTTCCAAATACACGACGCCAGCATCACCCCAATCCATCAGGATCAAGTAGAAAAGGGGTAGGCACATCGACTGCCGGCAACGCACGGTCGTGGCGACTGCCTGATCCAGCGCCTCGATGCCACAAACAGACGAGTAGCCCCAGTTCTGCAAGAGCCATCTCATGCTGCGGGGCAAGGGAAAACCAATTACACCCTCGGCAGCAGCGATCGATTCCGGTGTTTCGGGATGGACCCCACGAAACCACTCGGAATTGCCTTCAACCAGGGATTGGAATTCCGTAAGGTCCATCGTCTCCTTACTCGCCGAACTCTCTAAGAGCCTATCCCAAAACCGCCGGGGACTGGCTCATTTTGCGGAGTCTTCGGAGCAAAATGTGCCTGTCCCCCTCTCCGCCAAGGTTTTGGGATAGGCTCTAAGTAACGTGCTGATCGAGCGACGTTATCTGACAGTAACCCCGCAGGATGACGCGCCCGCTTCTGAGCCGCACGTTAGCGACCAACCCCCGTCCTGTCAAGTATTTGCGAAGCAGCGACTCCGCGGACCCTCTTGCGACATTTGGCACCCAGCGTTTAGGATTACGCGCACTGTCATTCGCGTGTCTTCCTGCCGCAGCCAACTCGGTGCCATATCCGGCGCGCCGATGCAGGATAGCGCCCGGCAGCACGTCCGCGGGCACAATCCAAACTGCAAGCGAATCAATGAGTTACGGGCTTGTCGGCATTCGGTAATCCGCGCGCGGCATAGCCCGGAGAGTTCCAAGGAATTCGGGGTGTCACTTTCGTAAACCTGGCGCGGTAGAATTGCATCGTCGACGCATTTACAGCAATACCGTCATGCCGCTACGCGATCACTATCGGCCCCCGCTGGACGACGAAACGTCGTGGGAGGGGTCTCACGGCGGTTGGCCGATGATGATTGTCGCTGAATTGGCGACAAAACTGCCGCCTCACTGCGTCGCGGCCCCGCGAGTACACGCCGAGACCAGCGCGAAAATTGAGGAAGGCGGAGGCATGGCGACAGCGGTGTGGTCGCCGCCACGGGCTACTTTGGCATTGCCGGCCCAGCCGCCGGCTCCGTTGGATGCGCCGGATCGAGGCTCGCCCTCCTAGACACCCCAGCGCGGCCTCGCTTCGCTCGGCCGCAACCAAATTGATTGAAAAGATCCTTCCGCAGAATCTGTGGGTGAGTTCAAGCCGTTGACACTCGGGAACACCTAATCTCCCGTGAATCAGACAGACGC
>JAAYEH010000486.1 GCA_012728855.1 Rhodopirellula sp.
AACAGTACTGGTGGCCGTTCTATCGCAATTACAAATCGGATATTTTCGAACGTTGGGATACCGCGTTGCGTCACGTGACGGAACACGGGTACAAACCGATCTGGATCGACGACGGATTCTTCGGCGGTTGCGATTGACGAGAAGAACCCTGAGTTCGTCATCGTGCAGTATGGAAAGACCGACGACGTATTCCATGCCCACGGCCCGTTCTCCAAAGAAGCCGCGGAAGCGTGCGCCGAGGCCGATGCATGGCTCAAAACATTGGTTCCTTGGCTGCGTGCCCGCGGTTATGCGATCATCATCATGGCGGACCACGGCCAGCATGAAGTCACGCGGAACAATGGGACGACGGCCGGCGCGCATGGGTCGGCAAGCGACCTCGACTGCCTGGTCCCCCTGGTCTGGCTGCCTGGCGTCGCCCCCGCCACGGAGCCATGCAACACGTCCAGTCTCCAATAGTATCTCGGTAAAGAACAGGCACATGCCAATCGCGGATCGCAAGCGAGCAGCCCTCGCTTGCGATTCGGTTCCTGCTGAGCATTCTGCTTGCCGAGGAAATCAAGAAAGCAATGGAGGTACTCCATGGGAACCGTTCTTCGGATCTTCTCGGTGATCTGCGCCGTGCTTTACGGATCTGCGCCTGGTGTGTCCTCGCTGGGCGCGGAACGCCAGAACCTCGCGTTCGGCAGACCCTATACCCTGTCGCCGGAGCCGAACTACCACCTCGCAAGCAAAGATCCCGATCGCAAGCTCCTTACGGACGGCATCCATACCAAGGGATTCTTCTGGACCCAGCCGACCACCGTGGGATGGGAAGGCCGGTCGCTGATCGAAATCACGATCGACCTTGGCAGCGTTCGGCCGATCGCCGGGGCGTCGTTCAGTACCGCGGCCAGCCCGGGCAATGTTAATTGGCCGCGGGCGGTGCTGGTCTTTGTCAGCGACGACGGCAAGGACTTCCGGGTCGCCGGTGACCTGGTGATCGATTCGATCGAGTCCGGCATGCCCGCTCCCCAAGGCTACTCCACACACCGGTATGTCAGCTCGCGATGGCAAACCAAGGGGCGATTCGTGAAGCTTGCGGTCGACCAGGTGCTGGAGTATTGCTTTTGTGACGAGATCGAGGTCTATCGCGGAGAGGATCACCGGGTTCAAGAGAGCGGCGGGCCGATTGTCCCGGACTGGAAATCCTACGTCCTCGAGCACCGCCTCGACGCCTGTGTTCGCAAACGGTTGCTGTTGGATTACACGGCGGTCGAAGCGATGGTGCAAACGTCGACCCTGCCCCAGGCAAAAAAGCAGGCCGCTCAAGAGGAGTTCAAGGCACTCTGGACGGAGATCCAAAACCTTCCCCGTGTACCGGCCGAAGGCTTCCGCGCGATTTTGCCGCTGAACGACCTCGACCGGCGGATCTTTGCCTGGCGCGGAGCCTCGCTCGGAGCAAAGGGGTGGCCTGAACTGGTGCTGTGGAAAGGCGGCCGATGGGATCCGTTGGGACCGATGGATGCTCCGAATTCCATCCTTTCCTTTCCACCCAAACTGGAGATCCGGCTGATGCTTAACGAAACCCGCAGCGACGCTTTGAATCTGACCAACGCGTCGGACCGTCCGCTGCACGTTGCGGTGAACCTGGAGGGCCTGCCCGGCGGAAAAAACCCTGAGTTCGTTCGGATGCACCATGTGCCGATTGTCGACACCTACACGAACGAAACCGTCGCCGATGCTCTGCCGCAGATTCCGGCTACTCCTTCGGGATACGTTTTGGACATCCCGGCCGGCATCAACGCGCAGCTCTGGCTCGCAGCCCGGCCGACCGCGATACCTCCCGGCCGTTATCAGGCGAAGCTGCAGTTGGCCGTGCAAGGCGGCGCCACGGTGAGTGTGCCGTTGGCGATCGAGGTCTTTGGGCTGCGATTTCCCGACCGACCGCGTCTGTCGCTCTCAGGGTGCGAATACAGCGATCGCGGGCTGGACGGTTCGGAGCCGGCGAACCTCCGCCCGCTCCTGGAGTTTCTCCAGGCTCGCCACGTCGACTCGCCCTGGGCCCACGAGGGTGTGCTGAGTTTTCCGGGAAGTGGCGACTTTGACGAGCAGGACCGGCTCACCAGGAAGCTCGATTTCAGCCGGCTCGATGGCTGGTTGTCGCGCTGGCCGGATGCAAGGCAGTATTTCATCTATCCGGCACGGACGC
The DNA here is from genome assembly GCA_012728855.1 of Rhodopirellula sp. Lineage (GTDB taxonomy): Bacteria > Planctomycetota > Planctomycetia > Pirellulales > Thermoguttaceae > JABWBD01. Next base: position 2,192 of record JAAYEH010000486.1, read on the forward strand.
CCGGCTCCGGTTTTGCCGGGCAGCCGATGGGGAGCGAGCGCTTCGAGCGGCGCATCGCCGCTTGGGCGGAGGCGTTCAGTGCGCACGTCCGCTCGCGAGGATTGAAAGCGAGCCAATTCTACCTGCTGGTTGTCGACGAGCCGACCCAGGCACTGCAATGCCAAACGATCGCGGCCTGGGCCAAAGCGATGCGACGAGTCGCCGAGCGGCCGCGGGTTTGGTTGACTTTTTATGCTGCTCCGACGGAACCGTTCTTCCAGCAGTTGTTTCCGCTGTGCGACATGCTCTGCCCCCACGTCCCCGGTTTTATCGGCTGGAATGAGAAGCAACAAGCCGGCGCACTGGGATCGATCGGCCGCGACCGCACGCTCTGGCTCTACTCGGCAATCGGCCCATCTCGGACCCTGGATCCGTATTCCTATTACCGCCTCCTGCCTTGGCTCTGTTTCCGTTACGGCGCCGAGGGATGCCTGTTCTGGGCTTTTGGCGATGGCGGGCGCGGGCCGACGTCCTGGAACGACTATCTGACGCAGACGAAGCAGTACTGTCCTCAGTACCTCGAACCGGACCGCGTCACGGACTCGAAACAGATGCAGGCGATCGTCGAAGGAATCCAGGATCACGAGTACCTTTGCATGCTGAGAGAGCGGGCATCCGCTTTGGAAAAGGCCGGCGACGCCGGAAAAGCCGCGGCGGCACGGCAGCAGATCGAGCGGGCTCTGGCCGAGGTGACATCGGGTCTCACTCTGCCGGGGCTGAAGTGGTCGTCTGCCAAGGACCGGTCCGTCGCGGAGCGAGTGCGGTTGGAGATCCTCGAGACACTGGGCGCGCTTGCCAGCCCATAATCGCGAATACCGGTTTGGTTCTTTAGCCTGCGGAAGGAATGTTCAACTTGACCAACGACATACCCAGACTCCGACCTGTGGCGGTGAGCCGTCGTGACCTTCTCCGATTCGCGGTAGCGGGCGCGACGGCCGCCGTGGCGACACCCCGGACCGTGTCGGCGACCTCGGCCGCCGCGGTGAAGATCGAGGAGCCGTTTGACGGTGCCATCCTCCACCACCGGCACGGGAAGCTGTCCGCCGATGGTCTGAAGGTCACCGTATCCGGCACCGCGCCGGATTCCGAGATGGTGACGGTCAACGGCCAGCTCGCCCGCCGCGAGGGAGACAAATTCATCGGCGAAGTTGTCCTACGCCAGCAGGTAACCGAAATTGTCGCCGCCTTACGTGGCGATTCTCTCCGCGGTGAGGATCGCGTTCGGGTCGTGTGGGACCGGTATTCCCAGCCCCGGTATCACTTCGCGGTCGACGACAATATCTTCTTCCTTCGCGACATCGCCCGGCGGAAGTACACGTCGCTGTTCGACTGCTTCTACCTTAAGACGTTCCGCGATCTGCACCGGACGTATGGCACGCGGTTTTCCCTGAACGTCTACTACGCCGCGGACGACGGCTTCACCCTGGCGCAGTTTCCGGATCACTACAAAAGCGAGTGGAAAGACAACGCCGACTGGATGAAGCTGGCGTTTCATGCGTATGCCGATGCCCCGGCAAGGCCCTATCAAGAGGCCCCGGCCGAGAAACTGATCGACGATTACGATCGGGTTGCCGAGCAGATTCATCGCTTCGCCGGCGCCGAGACCTTTGCACCGCCGACGAACCTGCATTGGTCCATGGCCACGCCCGAGGGCTTGAAGGCCCTGCGGCAGCGCGGCGTACGCGTGCTCAGCGG
>JAAYEH010000487.1 GCA_012728855.1 Rhodopirellula sp.
GCGCCATCCACGATGAGACCGGCCGGTTTGCCGGATCGTTCGGCATGTATACCGACATTACACGCGCCAAGGACGACGAGGAGCGGCTTGCCGCCATGGAGAAGCAATTGCGCCACGCCAACCGCCTCGCCGCGCTGGGCGCCCTCTCGGCCGGCATTGCCCACGAAGTGAATCAACCGCTCTGTGCGATTCTCAACTTCGCCAATGCCTGCAAGAACGTGGCCGCCCAAGAAAACCCCGACATGGCGTTGATCGCCCAGTGGTGCGACGCCATCGCCGCCGCCGCGTCGCGCAGCGGAGACATCGTCCGCCGCATGAGCCGTTTCTCGCGGCGGTCCGTGATGCAGTTTCGCCGGGTGTCGGTGCGAGAACTGATTGAAGACGCCGCGATGCTGGTTCGTTTCGAAGCGGGGCGACGGAAAGTAACGATCGTGCGGCGTTTCCCGGATGAGGAATGGTTCGTTACCGTCCACCCGGTCCAGGTCCATCAGGTATTGGTCAATCTCCTGAAAAACGCTATCGAGGCCTTCGATGATGATGGTTTGACGCCGCGACAAGTCGTCGTCGCGGTCGATGCGACGGGCGACACGATCCGATTCCAGGTAACCGATAATGGCCCAAGGTTCGGTAACACCGATCCAAATGAGCTATTCACCCCCTTCTTTACCACCAAGGCCGAAGGGCTGGGATTGGGGCTTTCGATCAGCAGAACGATTGTCGAGAATCATGGGGGCAGGATTGGGGCTGCGGCGAACGAAGAAGGAGGCTTGACGGTTTCGTTTACGCTGCCTATCAAGCGTGGGGAGGGCTGACCGTGACAAGCGGCAAGACAGTCTTCGTAGTGGACGACGACGACCAAATGCGGTCTTCGCTTTGCGCCTTGGCCACCTCGATGGACAGCCCGGCGCGGGCCTTCGCCACGGCGGAGGAATTCCTGGCCGCCGTGTCGCCGCGGTCGAGAGGGGTCGTGGTGACCGATCTTCGCATGCCGGGGATGGACGGGTTGGAGTTGCAGAAGGAGCTTGCCCGTCGCCACAGCCATTTGCCGGTGATTATCCTAACGGCATACGCCCGCACCCCGATTACCGTCGAGGCGATGCGGGCCGGCGCCGTGACGATGATCGACAAACCATATCACGACGACGACCTTGCGGCGGCCATCCGCTGGGCGATGGAAACCGAGGAGACGCGGTGGCAGGCAAGCGGGCGGCGGCGCGACTTCTGCCTCTACCTCGCCAGCCTGACGCCGGGCGAGCGCCAGGTGATGGATCGGATCCTCCGCGGCAAGCTCAACAAGGTCATCGCCCGAGAGCTTGCCGTTTCGATCCGAACCGTGGAAAAACGGCGACACGAGATCATGTCGAAAATGAAAGTGACGTCGGTAGCGGAGTTGGCCGCGCTGGTCAGCGAGTTCGGCCGCGACGAGGGGAATCTTTGAGATGGACGCCGAGCAAATCTTAATTGCGATAGGAGCGAAACGATGAGTCAACGGCAAGGCAACACGAGGCGAGAGTTTCTGAAACGGTCGATGGCGGCCGCGGCGGCGGTGTCGTTGCCGTCGCTGGTTTCCGCGTCGGCTCGCGGGGCCGACGGCGCCGTGGCGCCGAGCGAAAAGATCACACTGGGCGTGATCGGCATCGGCCCGCGATGCACCTACGATCTGACGGCGATGCTCGGCTTGCCCGATGTCCAATGCGTGGCGATCGCCGACGTGCAGGCCAGCCGCCGCGATGCCGGCAAGGCGCTGGTCGACAAACACTACGGCAACGGCGATTGTGCCCTGTATCGCGACTTTCGCGAGTTGCTGGCGAGGAAGGACATCGACGCGGTGTTGATCGCCACCGGCGATCGCTGGCACGCGCCGGCCTCGATCTTGGCCGCGGAAGCGGGCAAAGACGTCTACAGCGAAAAGCCTTGCGGGCTGACGATCGCCAACTGCCGGCAACTCGACGAGGCGATCCAGAAGACCGGCCGCATTTTCCAGGCCGGCACGCAGCGGCGGAGCGTGCCGAATTTCCAGCACGCCGTCCGGCTCGCCCAAAGCGGCAAACTCGGCAAGATCCACACGCTCTGCGCCACCATCTACCTGCCCGTGCTGGACAACGCCTGGCTGCCCGGCGAACCGACCCCGGATCGCGAGGTAGTCGACTGGAATCTCTGGCTGGGACCGGCGCCGTGGCGGCCCTACAACAAGGCTTACGTTGCCGGCCGCTGGCGCGGCTACTGGGACTTCGATTCCGGCGCGCGGCTGCTCGACTGGGGCGCCCACACGCTGGATCTCTGCCAGTGGGCCAACGGCGCCGACGACACGATGCCGATCGAATACGAGCCGTCGGAGACGAAGATCACCTGCCGCTACGCCAACGGCGTGACGCTCGTGCTCGATTTCCTGGCAACACCGTTCGGCGACCGCGGGCCGAACTGGATCACCGAACTGGGAACTTGTCCGGTGCGGTTTGTCGGCGAGGAAGGTTCGGTCGAGACGGGCGACAGCGGCGGTATGGAAGTGCGGCCGGCTGCACTGGCCGCCGAGGTGCCCGACGCGGTGAAGAAGGTCCGCGGGCTGGACGTATCGGCCCATGCGCGGAATTTCTTCGACAGCGTGAAATCCCGCCGGACCACCGTGGCGAACTCGACGGTGATGCGCCACTCGCACATCGCCTGCCACGCCGCGGCGCTCTCCTGGATTCTCCAGCGGAAACTCACGCTCGACCCGGTGAAGGAGGAATTCGTGGGCGACCCCGAGGCCAACGGCCTCCGCTCGCGGCCCGAGCGCGACCCCTGGCAATCGTAGTGCTCGCAGACAGCCCGGAACCAAGAAGGGGTCGGGAGTCTTTTTCCGTATCGGCCTTGTTGCCGTTTGGCATTTCAAACGCGGTTGGCGGCCGATACGGAAAAAGACTCCCGACCCCCTTGGCGCCATCCACCGGTTCCTGCGTGGGTGGCGTATTACCGCCAACCCATCTCGCGCACGCCCCCCGCGACCTACCTTTTTCACATTGGCACGATTCTGTGTGCCGACGGCGACCGTCCACGCTGGCATTCGGCTGGTCTGCGAGACACCCTTTTGTACTCTGTTCAACGAGGAGAATCCGGAATGTTTGCGAAGATGAAGACCGGGACCAAGATCCTGAGCGGGTTTGCGATTGCCATCGTGATTTCGATGGCTGTCGGATGGGTCGGCTACCGGGGGATCAACAAGCTGTCGGGGCACGTGGAAGAGATCGGGGCGGTGAGGCTGCCGAGCGTTCAGACACTCCAGCAGATCAAGATCGGCAGCGAACAGATCCAGGCCGCACAGCAAGCGTTGTTGAACCTCGACCTCGATCCCGATGCCCGCAAGCGGCAGCACGACCTGGTGGCCAAGGCGAGGGAGAACTACGAGGCGGCCTGGAAGATCTACGAACCACTTCCCCAGACCACCGAGGAGGCTGAATTATGGAAACAGCTCGTCCCTGCCTGGCAACAGTGGCGGAGCGACAACAGCGAGTTTTTCCGAATGGTGGGAGATCTCGATGCCATGCAGATCGGCAATCCCTCCCGGCTCCGCGAGAGCATCGAGCGGTTTCGCGGCGATCACTACAAGCTGGATCGGGATATTCTTCGCCTGATTCGTGAAAAGAAAACATTCGAGGGCGCCGAGGACCACGCGAAGTGCCCCTTCGGCATCTGGCGTTCGCAGCAGAAACTCAACAATCCCGACCTCCAGGCCGCCTTGGCCGCCATTGATGAGCCGCACCACCGCTTTCACGAATCGGTGAAGAAGATCAAGCAACTTGTGGCGGCCGGTGACGTCGAAGAGGCCGAAAAGGTTTTCGAGACGGAGCTTCCTTCCTCGGCGGAGGCCATCGTCGCGCAGTTCCAAAACATCAAAGACCTGGCGGCCAAGGCCCAGCAGTTGGCCGCCGAGGTGGAGAACCAGGCCATCAAGGTCTGCCGAGCCAGCCAAACGACAGCCAACGATTTGCTCGACAAAATCGTCAAGATCAATGTCGACGTGAGCGAGAGCGCGCTGAGCCAGGCGCAAACGGACAGCTCCGCGGCCTCCGTGATGATGTTCAGTGCCATCGGCATCGGCGCCCTGGCGATGCTCGCGTTGGGCGTGTTCCTCGCCCGCGGCATCTCCAAGGTGCTCCGTGTGTTGATCGGCGAGGCGACTCGGCTCTCGCAGGACGCCGTGGAAGGCAAGCTCCAGACGCGAGGCAACCCCGAACTGGTCAGCCTGGAATTCCGCCCCATCGTCGACGGCATCAACGCCACGCTCGACGCGGTGGTGGGCCCGCTGATGGTCTCGGCCGAGTACTTCGACCGCATCGCCAAGGGGGACATCCCCGCGAAGATTACCGACGAGTACCGGGGCGACTTCAACGAGATCAAGAACAATCTCAACCAATGCATCGACGCCCTCAACGGGCTGACGGGCGAGATGAAGCGCATGTCGGACGAGCACAACGCCGGTGACATCGACGTGGTCATCCCTATCGAGAAGTTCCACGGCGCGTACCGCGCGATGGCCCAGGGGATCAACGAGATGGTCAACGGGCATATCGCCTTGAATAAGGATTCGATGGCCTGCATCGCCGAGTTCGGCCGTGGCAACTTCGAGGCGCCTCTGGAAAAGTTCCCGGGAAAGAAGGCTTTCATCAACGAGACGATCGAACAAGTCCGCGCCAACCTCAAGAACGTGGCGGCGGAAACGATCACGCTGGCGGAGGCCGCCGGAAAGGGCGAGTTGGACACTCGCGCGGACGAAAGCAAGTATGCCGGCACCTGGCGGCAAATCATTCAAGGGATGAATAAGACCCTCGAAGGTTTCGTCACTCCGATCCGCGATATCGGCCAAGTCCTCACACGGCTGGCGAAGAAAGACTTTTCCCGGGCGGTAGATTCCGAATACCCCGGGGCCTACGGCGAGCTTCGGGACAACGTCAACGAGGTCGTCGAGGCGGTCCGCTCGGCGATCCAGCAGATCCACGAGAGCGCCAACCAGTTTGCCGAAGGGGCCCGCGTGATCGCGGAAAGCTCGCAGGCGCTTGCCTCGGGCGCTCAGACACAGAGTTCCAGCGTCGAGGAGATGACTGCGGCGATCGAAGAACTGGCCCGCTCCGTGGCGGTGGTCAAGGAAAACGCCACCGATGCCAACAAAGTGGCCAACGACGCCAACCGGCTGGCCGAGGACGGCGGCCGGGCAGTGCAGAAATCGGTCGAGTCGATGGCCCAGATCCGCGCCAGTTCGGCGCAGATCGCCGAGATTATCCAGGTCATCTCGGAGATCGCCAGCCAGACGAACCTGCTGGCCTTGAATGCGGCGATCGAAGCGGCCCGCGCCGGCGAGCACGGCATGGGATTCGCCGTGGTGGCCGACGAGGTGCGGAAGCTGGCCGAGCGGTCGAACCAGGCGGCCGGCGAGATCTCCGGGCTGATCAAGGAGTCGACGCAGCGGGTGGAAGAGGGGGCCCAGTTGAGCGATCAGACCGGCGCATCGCTCAAGCAGATCATTAAGGCCGCCGAGGCCACCGCCGCCAAGATCGCCGAAATCGCCACGGCGACGATCCAGCAAGCCTCCAATGCCGAAGAGGTCTCCAAGGCTATTCAGGGCGTTGCCCAGGTGACCGAGCAATCGGCGGCCGGCAGCGAGGAGATGGCCTCCAGCAGTGAAGAACTCGGCGCTCAGGCGTCGGCTCTGCGGGAACTGGTCGGACAGTTCACCATCGGCGCGGCGGCACGCTAGTTTTCGCTTGGATCTTTCACGGGCCGTGGCCCGGGTCGACCCGGGCCACGGCAATTACCGACGGAGAATACGATGTCAACGGTTGCAGAACCCACTCACGCCTTGGAAGCCAAGCTCTCCGAGACGCATGGAACCATCCAGTTGGTCAGCTTCGAGTTGGCCAAGGAATTGTACGGAATCGAGATCACCAAAGTCCGAGAGATCATCCTGATCACGGAGATCACACGCATTCCCCAGACCCCGCACTACGTGAAGGGGTTGATCAACTTGCGGAGCAGCGTGATTCCGGTGGTCGACCTGCGGGCCAAGTTCGGACTGCCTGAAAGCGAATTGACGGACGACAGCCGCATCATGGTGCTGCAGGCCGGCGGCAAGACGATCGGAATCATCGTCGACGCCGTCAGCGAAGTGCTGCGGATCAAAAAGGATCAGGTTGCGCCTCCCCCGCCCACCGTGGCGGGACTCGGCCGCGAGTATCTCACCGGCCTGGTGAAGCTCGACAACCAACTGCTGATCCTCTTGGACATCACCAAGACTCTCAGCGGCGAAACCGTGGAAAGCCTCGGCTGACCATCCTTGAAACGCGGCCCGCGGGTGTTTCACCCGCAGGCTTGTTTCGTGAAGTTTGAAGGGGTCGGCCCCGCTTTGCGTAGCAGGCACGCTCCGTCGTGCCGCAGCGGACGGCACGACGGAGCGTGCCTGCTACCTTTCTTGCCGCAGTTATTCCTCAAACTGTAAACGGAGTTGAAAAGGGGACAGGTCCATGTTTTCGGACAACGTCTTTATCGCCCAAAGACCTCAATCGGCCGAAGAATAGACCAGTCCCCAGGGGCCCTGTAAAGGCTAAACTTTTCGCCGGCGTTTATGCTTCAGGCAGCCGCGTTCGCTCGGGAGTTTCCGGTTTTGGCTGATCCTCTTCCTTGGCCAGTCCGATCAGCTTGTCGAACTCGCTGTCGGCCGTGGAGCGGGCGGCGAACTCGAGGAACTCTTCTTCGTTGCGTTTCGTGTCGAGCCCGGCCAGGTCGCGGGAAACCTTGGCCGTGGCCTTGGCCTTGTGCCGCAAGTCGCGGAGTTCCTGAAGCTCCTGGTTGGTGCGGTCGTCGCTGATGCCCGCGAGCATGTCGGAGACTTCCTTCTCCTCCTTGGCCGTGATGATGTCGGCGACCGTCTCGTGCTGCTCTTGCTTGACCTTTTCCAGCTCGCGCAGCAGCCCCTGAAGCTGGACCTTGTGGCCTGCGATCGAATCCTCCAGCGTGTTGACATCCGCCTCCAACTCCCCGCAGCGGGCTTCTTTCTCTTCCAAGGTCGAAGAAAAGTCCTTGTAAGCCCCTTGGCACTTGAGGTATTCGGGATCCTGCTTGACCGCTTCCGCGTTTCCGTTGTGCCGTTCGACGATCCGGCGGGCCATAGCGGCGGCGCCGTCGCGGAGTTTCTCCAGCCGAGCCACCTCTTCCGATTGCCGCTGCAGCTCCGCTTTCTTCTTCTCCTGCTGGGCGATCAGCCCGCCGACGGCGTCCTTGTAGTGCTGGATTCGCCGTTTTTTCTCCTCGATGATCTGGTCGAACTGCGCCCGAATGACGTCGGGATTGGTGCCCAGGACCATCCGCGCCCGATCGATCTTGCCGGTGAACAGGTATCCGATCGCCCGAAAGTATCGTCCAATCGCTCGAAACATGACAAGAACCTCCGATGGGAATTGAGAGCCGGCAACCTCGCCAATCAGCCTGACTGTTCCCGGAATTCTAGGCGACGGGCGTGCCGGCCGCAATGCTTACGGCCGGCCCTAGGCGGCTCCGGCCCCGGCTCGCACCAGGACGAAATAGGCCAGTAGAACCACGGCCATCACGACCATCAACCATTTCACCTCTCTACCCTGGCCGGCCAAGACCTTGACCACGGGGTAGGTGATGAACCCCAGGGCCAGCCCATCGGCGATCGAGTAGCTCAGCGGTATGCCGATCATCACAAGGAATGCCGGCAGCGACTCGGCGTAGTTCGACCAATCGATCTTCAGCACGTTGCGGATCATCATCGAACCGACAATAACCAAGGCCCCGGCGGTGATCGGGGGATAACTGCCGACCATGGCAATCAAAGGGCTGAAGAACAGCGCCAACAGGAAGAGAACGGCAACGACCACTGCCGTCAGCCCCGTGCGGCCTCCTTGCTCGACACCCGCGGCGCTCTCGATGAAGCTGGTGACCGTGCTCGTGCCCAGAACCGCGCCGACAACCGTTCCAACGGCGTCCGAGGTGAGCGCCTGCCGGGCGCGAGGCAGCTTGCCGTCCTTGATGAAGCCCGCCTGCTCGCTCACGCCGATGAGTGTGCCCAACGTGTCGAACAAGTCCATGAAGAGGAAAATGACGATAAACGGCGCCATCGTCCAGGTGAATGCGAGCCGCAGATCCATTTTGAAGAGCGTGGGAGCGAGCGAGGGCGGAGCAGAGAGGACCGAATCCGCGACCTGGAAGTCCTTGATCAATCCGGACTCCGCCACGGCCGGGGAGTTTGCGCCCGGCGGCGGAAGCGCGGGCAGGGCGACCTTGAGCACCAGGGCCAGGGCCGTAGCCGCCAGGATGCCCCAGACAATGGCCCCGCGGATTCGCCGAGCGTGCAATCCGGCGGTAACCAGCAGGCCGAGGAAGAATACGATCAGGTCGGGAGAGGCGAAGGCCGTGTTGAGCCTCAGGCCGTTCTTGTCGACGAGAATGAGGGTGGCGTTGCGCAGCCCGATCAACGCAATAAACAACCCGATGCCGATGGCGATGCCGTTACGCATGCTGGCGCTGATGGCATCCAGCAGCATCTCCCGCACTCCGAACAGCGAGATCAGCAGAAAGAGCACCCCGGAGATGAAAACCACTCCCAGGCCAACTTGCCAGGGGGAGGTCGCGCCCGGCGGTGCCGCTTCGGCGGCAATCAGGGCCGAAGCGGCCGGCAAGACCGAGAAGACAAAGAAGAAGTTTTCGCCCATGCCCGGGGCTTGAGCGATCGGATAGCGGCCGTAGAGCCCCATGATGGCGGTAGCCAGTGCGGCGGCCAGGCAGGTGGCCGTCGTGACGGCGCCGAAGCCCATTCCCGTCTCCAGCCCGAACATCGAGCCGGATAAGACGGCCGGTTGGACGAAGATGATATAGGCCATCGTCAGGAACGTCGTCAGCCCGGCGAGCAATTCGGTGCGGAAATTCGTATTATTCTGGGACAATGCGAAGAAACGGTCGAGCATCGGACAATTCTCCTCTCTCTCGCACGGCCCAAAGGGCGTAGTAGTTGCCGTTGCCGCTGGTGGATCTGTGAGTAAAATACACCATCTCATGAGTTACGATAACCCATATCACGATGCCGCGCTGGGCGAGGAGGATCGTTGGGATCCGGATTCGTTCGTCGTGGCAACGGTGGTACCGGAACCCGCTAGAGAAGTTGCTTCGCCCCCCCGGGTTCGCCGACGGCGGATTGCGTTGCCGGTGGTGCTCTTTCTGGCGACCTGCGCGAGCATGTTTTACGTCGGCGGCTGGGTCTACGCATTGTCGCTGATGACCATCCTCTTCTGCCACGAAATGGGCCATTTCCTGCAGGCCCGCAGGTACGGAGTGCCGGCGAGTCTGCCGTTCTTCATTCCAATGCCGTTCACGCCGATCGGCACGTTCGGCGCGGTGATCGGCATGGACGCACGGGTGGGCGATCGCAAAGCGCTGTTCGACATCGGCATCAGCGGGCCGTTGGCGGGATTGGTGCCGACGATCCTCTTCTGTGTCTTGGGCATGCAGCGGGCCCAGGTGGACGTGTTTCAGAGTGGCGGTCTGCAGTTCGGGGAGCCGCTGCTCTTCCAGTTCCTGAGTTGGCTGCGATTCGGGCCGCTTCCGGAAGGATATACGGTCTATATTGGACCGATGGCCTTTGCCGGCTGGGTCGGCCTGCTGATCACTTCTCTGAACCTGCTGCCGATCGGGCAACTCGACGGCGGTCACATTTTGTACGGGCTTTTGCGGCGGAAGGCGCATCACGTGGCCACGTTCATCTTGTTTGCCGCGCTGGCCGCGATCATGGCCTTTCATCTTTATGAATGGGCCTTGATGCTGTCGCTCATTTTTCTGATGGGCCCCAAGCATCCGCCCACGACGAACGACAACGTCCCCCTGGGAACCGCCCGCATTCTGCTGGGCTGGGCGACGCTATCGTTCATCCTGATCGGCTTCACGCCGACGCCGTTCAAGTTCTAGAGGCCGCCGCGTGCAATCTTCCACAGATGCATACCGCTGCGGAAATAGACCGCGCCGCCGGAAATGGCGGGCGAGGCCAGCACTTCGCCGTCGATCCGCCCCTCGCCGACGATCTCTCCCGACTGCTTGCCCAGTCGTACGATTTGCACCGATCCGTCGTAATCGGCCGCATAGAGGTGACCGTCGCCAATCGCCGGAGTGCCCCAGAATTTGCCCTTCAGCCGCAACTGCCAGATCATCTTGCCCGTGGCGGCGTCGCCGCAGACGAGGATCCCGGCCGACTTGAGTGTGTAGACGCGGCCCTGGTAGACCACGGGCGAAACATTGGCCGGCCCCAACCGTTGTTCCTGCCAAACCGGCTCGAAACCGGTCGCGGCGGGTGTGCGGCGCAGCGCGGTGAGGCCGCTGATCGGAGAGAAGAGATAGTCGTCCCACGCGGTCGTCGAAGAGATCGACGAGCAGGGCTGGTTGAACGTCCACACTTCCTTCCCATTTTGCGGATCGAGTGCGATTAAACCGACCCTGCTTTGCAGCACGACGAGCCTTTCCACCGCCGTCTTGCCTTTCCAAAGCGTGGGTGTCGTCCAGCAACCGCCGCTTTCCAGTTCCACCCGCCACTTCGTCTCGCCGGTCGACAGGTCCAGGCCGGTTGCGAACGACGCGCCGGGGTTTTCCAATTGCACGACGAGGGTATCGCCCGCAACCAACGGCGACGACGCCATGCCCACGTCGTTCCGCGCCCGTGGGCTTTCAAAACCGAGCCCGCGATACCATTGCAGATTGCCGTTGAGATCAAAACACACCAGGTCGTTCGACGAAAACAGAGCGAAGACCCGTTTCCCGTCGCTGGCGGGCGTCGACGCGGCCACTCCCCCAAACCCATTGTGGACCGTGGATCCGGTCGCCCAGAGATCCCGCTGCCAGCGGGTCGCCCCGGTCGCCGCATCGATGCCGAGCACGTGCAACCGCTGCTGGAGGGAACCGCTTGCCGCGGTGACGATCACCGTGCCATCGACCACAATCGAACCGGCCGGCCCGGGCCCGGGAAGCGGCACTTTCCAGGCGATCGTCTTTTCGGAAAACTCCGTTGGCAGGCCGGTTTCCGACGAGACTCCCTGGCCGTCCGGACCGCGGAACTGTGGCCAATCCTCCGGTAAACCGGTACGGGCAGTCGCGGCGGCAACGCAGAGGGCCAGCAGAGCGATGCCGTGTAATCTGGCGAGCGGTGGATTGTCTTCAATCATCACGGATCGAGTCTCCGGTTGGTTTCCTCGGTACATCCCGCTTGCCGAGCGGGATCTTTACGGCAAGAAGATCTCGCTGGGCAGCCAGGATCCATCCCAGGTCCCGCTCGGCAAGCGGGACCTACTTCGACAACACGGCTCCGCCCGTCTCGTCGCAGACGCGCAACTGAAAATCCCATCGCTGCGCCCAGTCTTGCGTCTGTTCGTTCTGGCATACCTTGACGAGAATCACATTCCGTCCCGGTTGGAGCACGACGCGGTTGACGAACTGGTCCGGTTGGCTGCCGCTATGATACACTGGATGCTCGTCGACCAGCCGTCCGTTCAGCCACAACTTCGTGGCATTGAACGAACTCATACGAATCTCCACTTCTCGTTTTTCGGCGGCGACAAACTCGGTCATCGCATAGCCGACGACTTCCCGCTGCTTTTCAAACGGCTTGAAGAAATCGATGCGGCCGAGATCATCCTCGCTCGCGAAGTCGACCCAGCGGACCTCGCCCTGTTTGCCGGGATAGGCCGCCTCGGTTCGGATCTCGTTCTCCGGCGGATAGACCGCATCGAATCCCTTGCGATCGGTATTGTCGAACGGGCCGATCAGTTTCCAGCAAACAACGTACCCGAGTTGCCTGGCCAGGTCGGCCGGTTGTCCCAGTTTGCGGAGCCGCTGTGCCAATCGCTTCAGTTGATCGAGGTCTCGCGCCGCTTCAAAGGCGCGGCGAAACAGACCGATGGCCGTGTCGCCGTTTCCCGCCTGCGACGCTTTCTCCGCGTCGGCGACGAGTCGCTCCACCGCGTCGCGGCGAAGCTCGAGGTTGGGGTCGTCGAGCATCCGCGGGATCAGCCTTTGCTCGGCAGCCGGATCCACCTGCACGAGAAACTCGTAGGCAAGCCGGCGTCCGCGTGGGGAGTGTTTACGCTCAACGACGAACTGCTCCAACTCCGCCTGGGGAAGTCTTTCGGACTTCTCAAGCGTATGTTCCACGACCGCCTGGGCAGCCGTGGCGATCCAATTCGCGGCTAGCGGATTGGCGCCGTCCATCCCCGCTAGAATGACAGGAAGACTGCTCGGATCTTCCTGGGCGATTTGCGTCCAGGCAGCGGCCGCTTTCGCCTGGCCGGCGCTCTGGGGCCCCGCCGCGCGGAGATCCGCCAATCGCTTCGCAAGATCTTCGTCGCCGCCCCGAACCGCGCTCGGCGCGAGGCACGCGGTTACCAATGCCGTCCAAATCAGGTTTCTCATAGGATCATCACATCCCAGCGCGGCCTCGCTTCGCTCGGCCGCAACCAAATTGATTGAAAAGATCCTTCCGCAGAATCTGTGGGTGAGTTCAAGCCGTTGACACTCGGGAACACCTAATCTCCCGTGAATCAGACAGACGC
>JAAYEH010000488.1 GCA_012728855.1 Rhodopirellula sp.
CACGCGGGAAGAAGATTCAATCCAAGGAAGTACAGAACAACTCAGATATGCACTTGGCCAGGGAAGTAGAGTCGCAAGTCCGTGCCTTTCAATTGCCTCAGTTCTAAGTATACGAGGTGACAGGCACCAAATGTGGGATAAATGGGCAAGTTGGTGTACGTAGCCATTATTTGTCACCCGTCCCGTTCAACCTTCCGCCTTCCCCTTGGCCGAAGCGTCGATGCGAGCCCCAATTGCTTGGCAGTCCGCGCAACCCAGTCGGCACCTCCCAACGGACAACCCCGAGTGACACACCGACGCAGCGCCTCCAGTTCCGCCTCGGACTCCGGCTGGTTGACCATCCGCTGTTCGTATTGAGCACTACCGCCTCTCCTCCCAAGATGCGCGTGGAAATCAAAGGACCGAGGAGTGCGACGCAGATGAACTGCTGAAGATTCGAAGTGAGCATGCTCAACTCCTCGAGCGGCTAACGGATTGAATACTCGATTTGCCGCACGCGCTGAGTCTACGCCGAATAACCTGGTAGTCAAGGGGACGCCGGAAGTTCGAGACCGGGGAAGTCTGAGTAGGCAGAGAAAACGCCGGGATAAAACCGGCATGGAGTCGCGATGAAAAAGTCGTACGAGAATGGCTTGGCGAGCCATCTCGACCCCGAGTTATGCGGCTGTGACCATCGCTCGCAATGTCGTCCCGCACCTGACCCGATCTGGTCTTCATCGGCTGTTTCAGAGGCTATGCGGAAACGGCGACTGGCAGGTGCCTCGCCGCAGAAAAATCGACGGCCGCCAACCTCGTCCAACAATTCAATACGCCGCAAGCTCCCGCCTTCCCCCTTCCGTCTCTCATCTCTCAACTCTCCTCTCTCATCTCTCAACTCTCAACTCTCAACTTCTTAGACACCCCGCTTTCGGCCGGCACGAACTTGCGATCGCGACCCGCAACCGAACCCTATTCGCCCCAGTTGCTTACGCCCCTGCGCCTCGCCCAAGCTAAAACGCAGAAAACCCGCCTTGTCGAAAAACTCCCCCTGCCTCGCCACCACGCCTGCCCGGCAAAACCGCACATCACGGTCACGCAGCGGCCTTGCATCGCCGTGGCCCGGAAAAGAACGATTGACAATCCGCGCCGCACCCATCATGCTGTGACTGGAAAACTGGACGCATGTCCATCATCGAAGCCGGCAACCCGATCCTCCTCGGGCGTTTTCGGCTCCGAAGCTCATTGACAATTCGCGTATGGTTCAAAAACCCCGGACTGGCGTTGAGCCGGAAATCCGCGGACACGTCAGAAACATGCCTTGGCGACGTGCTGTCCCTGGTCTTGAACCACAGGTCTGCACAGCAAGCTCGTTGCGTCCCCGCCCGCGAGCGATTTGCGGCGGTGTCTCCAGCCGCTGCCAGTCGGTGGCCCTCCCACCCGGAAGCGCGTGGTACCCAAACATGCTCCGATTTGAGAAATCGCCAACTTGGGCACCACAGGTACCCAACTGCTCAAGGCGTGCTCGCACGGCGCGATGTTTCTGTGTACTCCAGCGAAGATTTGGGGTCACATCGTGAACGTCGAGCAACGAGACTGTTTTCTGGAAGACAGCCGCTGGAACACGACCGAATGCACTTGCTAATGCGAGGGATGAATAGTGAATACGCCTCAACTCAGCTTCGCCTCCAGCTTGGCCGCAAGCACTGCGCAAGATGCCGTTCAGCCCGACGAGATCGTCGCCCACTGTTGCTGGAGGCGTTTGGCCGAAACGGTGATCGCGGTTCCCAGCTTCTGGGCAAAGAGGGAGACGCGATATTCCTCCAGCATCCAACGGAAGCGGGCCAACTGCGGATCCTCAATGCCCGTCTGCCGGTGTTGCTCGAGCCGGTCGAGATACGCGTTCCACCAACGGCGAACTTCTTCGGTTCCTTCCCGGTCGCGCGCGAGACCGCCGCCGCGCAGCGCCTGCAGGCGGTGAGTGACGGCGCGAAAGTAGCGTGGGTAGTGCGCGAGCTGTTGCCAGGGCGTAGAGGTGAGGAATCCGGTGGCGACAAGTTCCTGGAGTTGGAGGCGGACGTCTTCGGCCGCGTATTGCCACTTGGCGCCGGGGATTTGCTCCAGCGCCAGGCGGGCCTGGTGGTATTCGTGGAAGAGCGGACCGGCCAACTCGGCGATGTCCTGCGTGGCCAGGCCGATCCGCTGCCGGGCCTGCCCGATCCAGCGAGCGAACTGCTCCCGGCTGCGGGGAATCGGGCCGCCGCTTTGCACCGCCCGGTCCGCAATCAGCTCAGCGATCTCCGCGCGGATGTCGAAGTTGCGGATCGAAGCCGCCTGCAGCCGCATCTCGTTGAGCTTGGGCAGCCATTGCGCCTGGCTGCCCAAACGGCGGCCTTCCGAAAGCACGAGTAGCCGGCGCAACGCCTGATGGGTCTGCTGCTCGGCCCGCTCGGGCGAATCGGCCAGCCGCAGGGCGACGCTCGTCTGCTGATCGACCAGCATCGGATAGGCTTTCAGCGCCAATCCTCCGCGGCGGATGTCGATCTCGGCCGGCAGGTCGTCGAAGTCCCATGTCGTAAGACCGTCGCGATGGTACTGCGGGTCGTCGAGTGTGGAGAAAACGGCGGCGGCCTCGGCCCCAAGCTGACGGCGGATCTCGTCCAGGTCGCGGCCGGTGGCCAGCGGCTCGCCGTCGAGGCCGATCACGCGGAGGTTCATCCGCAGATCGCTGGGGATCTTGTCCAACGCGAACCAGGCCGGTGAGATCGGCTGCCCGCCGATGCGGCCCAGCGCGGAGGCGACGGCCGAAACGACGTCGCCGCGGCCGAACTCGATCTCGGCAAGGATCTTTTTCGCCGTATCAGGGGCGGGCACGAACTGGCGTCGGACCTGCTTGGGCAGCGCCTTGATCATCGCCACGATCTTCTGTTCCAGGAGCCCCGGCACGAGCCAGCCCAGGCGGTTGGGATCGATCTGGTTCAACGCCGCCAGCGGTACATTGAGGGTCACGCCGTCCTGCTCGGCGCCCGGTTCGAAACGGTATTCGACCGGGAATTTCATCTGGTCGACGTGAATCGCGTCGGGATAGTCTCCGTCGGCCGCTTGCAGCAACTCCTCCCGGACCAGGTCCGCCCGCGACATGAACAACAGCCGGCGATCCTTCCGCTCCGCCTTGCGGCGCCAACGGTTGAAACTGGGACCATCGACCACGTCGTGGGGAATCCGCAGGTCGTAGAAGTCGTATTCGGTCCATTGTCCGAGGAGGAAGTCGTGGCGGCGGAGCTTCCTTTGAAGCTGCTCCATCTCTTCGCGGAGCCGATGATTGTGCGTGAAGAATTCGGCCTGGCAATCGAATTCGCCCTCGATCAAACCGTTCTGGATCAATAACGCCCGCGAGACTTCCGGGTTGATCGGCCCGTAGTGGACTTTTCGCCCCGGCACCACGGTGAGGCCGAAGAGGGTGACGCGTTCGACCGCCATGGCCGAGGCGTTGGCCCGCTGCCAATGCGGATCGCTGTACGAGCGCTGGATCAGATGCGGGGCGAGCGACTCGATCCAGCGCGGATCGATTTTGGCGCAGGTGCGCAGATAGCGCCGCGTGGTCTCGACGAGTTCCGCGGCGACGACCCAGGTCGGCCGCGCCTTGAACACCGCCGAGCCTGGCCAAACTTGGGCCTTTCCCCCGCCGGTCACCGTGTATTCGCCCGAATCGACGCGGAAGCCGAGGCTCGAAAGCAGCCCGGTGAGGATGGCGCGGTGGATCGAGGTGAAGTCGTCGCGGCGTTTGCCCGGTTTGAAGCCGGCCTGCTCGACCAGTTGACGCAATTGCAGATGGACGTCGGCCCATTCTCTCATGCGGTTGTACGAGAGGAAGTTCTGGTGGCACGCCTTGCGGAGCTGATTGCGCGAGAGAGTTTCCTTCAGATGGTGATAGAAATCCCAGAGCTTGAGATAGCCGAGAAAGTCGGAGGTGGGATCGGCGAATTGCACGTGGGCCTCGTCGGCAAGCTGCTGCTTCTCCAGCGGCCGCTCGCGCGGATCCTGGATCTCCAAGGCCGCCGCGATCGGCAGCACCTCGGCCAGGCAGCCCTCGGCCTCGGCGGCGAGAATCATCCGGCCGATCCGCGGGTCGACCGGCAGACGACTCAAGCGGCGGCCGATCTCGGTCAGCTCGTCGTTTTCGTCGATGGCGCCGAGTTCAAAGAGGGTCCGGTAGCCGTCGCGGATGGCGTCGGCCCGCGGCGGGTCGAGGAAAGGAAAATCCTCGATGGGGCCCAGTTTCAGCGCCTTGGTCTGCAGGATCACCGAGGCGAGATTGGTCCGCTGGATTTCCGGCGGCGTGTAGCGGTCGCGGATCGCGTAGTCTTCTTCGCGGTAGAGGCGGATGCAGACGCCCGGGGCCACTCGGCCGCAACGCCCCATCCGCTGATCGGCCGAGGCGCGGGAGATGGCCTCGATCGGCAACCGCTGCGTCTTGGTTCGCGGCGAGTAGCGGCTGATCCTGGCCGTGCCGGGATCGACGACGTAGCGAATGCCCGGCACGGTGAGCGACGATTCGGCCACGTTGGTGGCAATGACAATGCGGCGGTGCGGATGCGGCTGGAAAATCCGCTGCTGGTCTTTGGTGGAGAGCCTGGCGTAGAGGGGCAGAATCTCCGTCTTGCGTCTCCCCGAGTCGCCCGCGATGGCGTGCCCGCGGAGGCTCTTGGCGGTCTCGTGGATGTGGCGCTCGGTGGGCATGAAGACGAGGATGTCGCCGGTATCGATACGGGCGAGTTCGTCGATGGCATCGAGGACCAACTGCTCCCAGTCGGGATCCTCGGAGTCGTCATCGCTCAACGGCGGCCGATAGCGGACTTCGACCGGGTAGGTTCGCCCGGAGACCTCGATGACCGGGGCGGGGCCGGTGGCGGAGGCGAAATGCTCGGCGAAGCGGGCGGCGTCGAGAGTGGCCGAGGTAACGATCAGCTTCAGATCGCGCCGCTTGGGCAGGAGCCGCTTGAGATAGCCGATGAGGAAATCGATGTTGAGCGACCGCTCGTGGGCTTCGTCGAGAATGATCGTGTCGTACTGGTTCAGATAGGGGTCGCCCTGCGACTCGGCCAGCAGGATGCCGTCGGTCATCACCTTGATGTAGGTCTGCGGGGCGGTCGAGTCGGCGAAGCGGATCTTGAAACCGACGTCCTTGCCCAGCGGCGAGTAGAGTTCGTCGGCGATCCGTGCGGCCACGCTCCGTGCGGCGATCCGCCGCGGCTGCGTGTGGCCGATCATCCCCTCCACGCCGCGTCCCATCTCCAAACAGATCTTCGGCAATTGGGTCGACTTGCCGGACCCGGTCTCGCCGCAGAGAACCACAACCTGGTGCTCGCGGATGGCGGCGGCGATGTCGTGGCGTTTGCCGCTGACCGGCAAATCGTCGTCGTACTCGATCTTTGGCACGGACTGGCGGCGGGTCTGCCGCAGCGCAACTGACCGCTCCACGTCGGCGGCCAATCGGCCCAGGCTGCGATCGAGCGGTTTGCCAGCCGCCTCGGCCCGGCGGATCCCGGCCAGCGCGCGGCGAAAGCGGTAGCGGTCCGCTTTCATCGCTTTGCCGATTTGGCTTTCGAGATGCTCTAACGAAGACATGAATTCGATCAGGAGAACCGGTAGCGGCCCGGCATGGCCACGTCGGGGATCGGATAGGGGCCGAACTCGTACTTCTCCGGTCCCAGCCGGGTCGTCGATTTCATCGCTTCGTCCCAGGAGATCGCCTGTCCGCTGTAGGCGGCCTCGCGCCCCATGATGCCGGCCATCGTGCTTTCGGCGACCGCCTGGGCCTCGTTCAAGGGCTTGCCGGCGCGGATGCTGGCGATCAAGTCCTCGTGCTCCTGTCGATAGGGACTTCCCTCTTGCTCGCGGAATCGCCAACGCTTGCCTGATTTCGGCTCGATGGCATCCTTGCAGTTGCTCCGGCCGCCGGTGCCGACGACGAGTTCGGAGACGAGGTTCTGGCAGCCGTTGATCTGGCGGGCCTGGCTGAACATGGTGACGCCCCCGGGATACTCGAACTCCACGGCGAAGTGGTCGTAGATGTGGCCGTGTTCCACGCCGGTGCGAACCTGCCGGCCGCCGACGCCGGAGACGGCGCGGATGGGGTGGGCGCCCAAGACCCAATTCATCACGTCGAGATTATGGACGTGTTGCTCGACGTAGTGATCGCCGGAGAGCCAGGTGAAGTAATTCCAGTTGCGCAACTGCCACTCCAGTTCGCTCCACTGCGGCTGGCGCGAAACGACCCAGATCTCGCCGCCGTTCCAATAGCACTTGCCGTAGACGATTTCACCAACCGCGCCGTCCTGCAGACGCCGGATGGTCTCCTGGTAGCTCTTCATGTGGCGCCGCTGCGTGCCGGCGACAATGCCGAGGTTCTTCTGCCGGGCCAACTCTCCCGCTTCGATAACCATCTTCACGCCGGGCGCGTCGACCGCCCCCGGCTTTTCCATGAAGACATGCTTGCCCGCCTCGATGGCCGCCTTGAGCTGCATGGGCCGGAAATGAGGCGGGGTGGCCAGGATCACGTAGTTGATCTCCGGCACGGCCAACAGTTGCTGGTAGGCATCGAAGCCGGTGAAGCACAATTCACTGGGGAGCTTGATGCCGAGCTTGCCGAATTGCGACACGCAGTTCGCCAACCGATCCTCGAACAGGTCGGCCAGCGCGACCACTTGGATGTCTTTCTTCTCGATGGTGGCGCCCTCGGCGACGTCTTCGGTGTGGTAGCCGGTCGCCGGATAGATCACCTTGGTGGCCGCTCCCAGGGCGTCCAACAGCGCGCCGGTCCCGCGTCCGCCGCAGCCGATCAGCCCGATCTTGACTTGGAAGTTCTCCGCGCCGAAGGCGGCATGGACGAGAGGAACCCGCGCTGCCGCCACGGCGGCTGCCGCCAGTCCGGATCGCTTGAGGAACTGACGCCGCGAAATGTCGGAGTTGGCTTGTTGCTTGTCGTTGCCCATCGGATTGGGGGCTCCCGGTGCAGAGTCTTTAGAAGGGATGTAGCGGGACGATTGGCTATCTATCATAACACGCCCTGCGGCCGCAACCAAAATCGTTTCACCGCAACGGCCAACGGCCTGCGCGGGGGGGGCGGTTTCAAAACCCGCCACGACGCATCTCGCGCAGGCCGTTGGCCGTTGCGGTTAAACGAGCCAAACATCCGCATACGGCGCGTAGAAGGCGGAAAGATCGCGCAGAACCGCAGAGAACGCGGAGTTGGGCAAAACGCGATCCTCCCCTTGATTCCTCCCCGAAGGCGGGATAATATTGACAAGAACATCTGGGGAAAAGACCGAGAGTTGTTCTCTTGCTTCACATGATCGTCAACGCTGTGCTGGCTGCCTGGCTTACCGCTTCGCTGGTGGTCTGCCCGTATACGTGTGCGCACTTTCCCCGATCATGCGGATCGACGGAATCCGCGGTCGCCTGCGAATGCCACGACGGCGCGTGCTGCGAGCGGGGTGACAATCGCGAGGAAAGTGCCGGCAATACCCCGGCTCCGGAACAGCCGTGCTCCTGTCCCTGCGTGTGCAAAGGGGCTCTGACGGAATGTTCGGCCCGGCAGCAGAGCGGCGATGGGGATTCGGCCCAACCGGCGCTGTTAGTCGTTTGTGATGCGGGCACCCTGCTACTGGATGCTCCAGATTCCATCCAGCCCGATCCACCTCCGCCGAAAATCCTCTCCGGACGGGAAATCCGCGCGCTAATCGCCTCGCTGCGACTCTGAAGGTTCGCCGTCTTGCCGTTGGCAACTGTTTGCTAGCATGTGCGGGCGGAGATCTCTGGTGGTTTCACTGAAGCTATTGCCGTGGGAATACGGCATTCGAAATCTGCTGCGTCGCCCGGGCCGGACGGCGCTGACCCTTGCGGCGATCTCGACGGCGATCTTCCTGGTGTTGGTCGTGGTCGGTTTCGTCCGCGGGCTCGAGTCATCGCTCTCGGCGAGCGGCGATCCGAATGTCGTGCTCGTCTATTCGCTGGGAATGGGCGAAAACCTGGAGTATTCGTCGATTCCGGGAAGTTCGGCCGACGTGTTGGCGGCGAGCATCGCGGGCATCCGCCGCCGATACGGGGCGGAATACGCATCGCCCGAGCTGTGCCTGGCGGCGAGGATGGTCGCGGGTGACGAACAGGACGAATCGACCGGCCTAATTCGCGGCGTGACGACCGCGGTGCTGCGGGTGCGACGGAGCGTGGAGATCATCGAGGGGGCGTGGCCGGAGGCAGGCGAGATCCTGGTAGGCCGACTGGCCGCCACTAAGCTCGGCCGCAGCCCGGAGGCGTTGGGCGTCGGCCGCAGTTTTGAATTCGAAGGGCGGTCGTGGCGAATCAGCGGCAGGTTCGCCGCGCCGGGCGCGGTGGTGGAGTCGGAGATCTGGTGCCGGCTGGAGGACTTGCAGTCGGTCTTGAAGCGGCAAGACCTTAGCCTGGTGGCACTGACGTTGGCACCCGGGACGCCACCGGCCGATGTCGACCTGTTCTGCAAGGAGCGACTCGACCTGGAACTTCAAGCGATGCGGGAAACCGACTACTACGCTTCGCTCAACGCCCATTATCGCCCCGTGCGGATGCTGGCCTGGGTCGTGGTGGGTTTGGTGGCGGGGGCGGGCGTGTTTGCGGTGCTCAATACGATGTACGCCGCGGCAGTAGGGCGCGTGCGGGAACTCGCCACGTTGCAGACCATTGGTTTTCCCCGCTTGGCGCTGGTGCTGAGCCTGATCCAGGAAGCCACGGTTCTGTCGCTGACGGGGGCGATTCTGGCTGCCGCGGCGGCCGTCTTGTTGCTGGATGGGATGGCCATCCGCTTCACGATGGGAGCATTTCAGCTTCGGGTGGATAGCGTGGCCGTCCTGATCGGCTGCGGGATGGGATTGCTGTTGGGATGGTTCGGCGCCGTACCGCCTGCGATGCGAGGGATACGGCGGCCGATCGCGGAGAGTTTGAAGGCGGTGTAATGCGTTCGTGAGAAGGTTGTTTTACAAGAAAGGCGGGATTTCCATGAAGACGTGCATGTTTTTCGCAGCGGCGGCATTGGCGGCTTTGGGTTTTGCCGGATGCTCCGAGAATCCGTCCGCAGAGCGGCCGGCGGCCTCTTCGCCCGACGCAGCAAAGGCGGAGTTTCTTCTGGCATCGGAGCCGGCGGGGGCGAAGGGAGTGGCGGAGTTTCGCCGGACGGCGGCGGACGACGAGCAAGTGGTTGTCGTGGGTCGCGTCGGCGGCGATACCAATCCCTGGGTGGAAGGCGCCGCGGCGTTTCTGATCACCGACATGTCGCTGAAGCCCTGTTCGGAGCGTGAAGGAGACAACTGTCCGACGCCTTGGGACTACTGCTGCGATCTCGGTGTGCTGAAGGATTCCAAGGTGATGGTGAAGGTGGTCGACGAGCAGGGAGACCTGGTGCGAACCGACGCCAAGGAATTGCTGGGGGTGAAGGAATTGGACACCGTCGTCGTCCGTGGCCGAACGCAGAAGGACGATGCCGGCAACGTGACGGTCCTGGCGGAAGGAGTTTTCAAAAGAACGTAGGCCGCAGGAGAGTACGTCAGGCTGGAAAGCCTGACGACCATGTCGAGGTTCCCATGAACGCCCGTATCGATGTCAGCCAATTGGCCCGCAGACGTGAGGACGACGTGCTCGCGCTGCCCGTGCGGCGGCAGTGGATGAGCCGCTACTTGCTTCCGGCGATGCTGGCGCTGGCCTTTTTCGGCGTGGTCGGCTGGGCGGCTCGCGATGCCCTGGTTCCGGCTCGCGAAGTGACCGTGATGCCGGTGCTTGCGAGACCGACGGCAGTCGAACAGGCGGGCCAGCCGTTGTTTTCGGCGGCAGGCTGGGTGGAACCGCGACCGACCCTGGTGTCGGTTACCGCTCTGGCCGGCGGAGTCGTCCGCGATCTGCTGGTGGTCGAGGACCAGGCAGTTGCTGCGGGCGAGCCGGTGGCGATTCTGATCGACGACGATGCGCGGCTGGCCCTGCGGCGTGCGGAAGCCGAGTTGAGCGTCCGCGAAGCGGAGCTTCAAAGCGCTCGGGCCTCGCTGGCTGCGGCGCAAACCCGCATGGAGCGACCCTCGCATCTGCAGAGCGCGCTTGCGGAGGCGGAATCGCGAATGGCCGCTGCGGCAGCGGTGTTGGCCGCCCAGCCTCACCAGGTCCGTGCTGCCGAGTTCGGATTGGAACTGGCCGAGCAGACACTGCATCGCAAGAGCGAGGCCGGCGGCGCCGTCGCCGCCAAAGACCTCGACGCTGCCCGCGTCCGGCGCGACACCGCCCGGGCCGAACTCGATGCGCTCAAGTCAAGCAAGTCGCACTTGGAAGCGGAGCGGGAAGCCCTGGCCCGCAAGTCCGGCGCGCTGCGGACGGAGTTGGAGCTGAAAACCGAGGAAACCCGGCAGGTCGCCGAGTCGGAATCTCTGTTGAAGGTCGCGGAAGCCCGAGCGGAACAGGCTCGCGTTGCGGTGGAAGAGAGCCGGCTCCGCCTGGAAAGGATGATGGTCCGCGCGCCGGCTGCGGGGCGGATCCTGCAGGTTGTCGCTCCGCGCGGCAGCTCGGTTGCCGCCGGCGGCGATACGGCGGGACACGCCGGCGGAACCGTCGCCACGCTCTACGATCCCTCGCTGCTCCAGGTACGGGCGGATGTACGGCTAGAGGATATGCGGCACGTGGCGGCGAATCAGCGGGTGCGGATCGAAACCGCGGCCGCGGAATCGCCGCTGGAAGGACACGTCTTGTACGCCACCTCGGAAGCGGACATTCAGAAAAACACCCTTGAGGTCAAGATCGCCGTCGACCTGCCCCCTCCGGTGCTCAAACCCCAGATGCTCGTGCAGGTGACGTTCCTGGCGCCCGAGCGATCCGAGGCAAGCGATAAAAGGAACGAACGATTGCGAGTGTATGTGCCGAGCGAGTTGGTCGAGCGCGACGACGATGCCAGCTACCTGTGGGTGGCGGACCTCTCCGGCGGCGTTGCTCGCCGGACTCGTGTCATGGTGGAAGGTACGGGCGAGCTGGTCGAGGTGACCGAGGGGCTCAATGTGTCGAGCCGGCTGATTGTCGGAGGACGGCAGGAGTTGACCGATCGGCAGCGCATCCGGGTCGTCGCGGAAGATGCCACGCTTGGTTTGAGCCCCTAACGATCCACTCAGAAAGAACTTCCACATTTACCTTTTGGGCAAGAGTCACTTGAACAGGAGGAAACAGAGCCAACAGAGTGAAGCCGTTTCTGTTGACTTGGTCTACTCCGCTAACTTTGCTCTGTTATCTCGGTTGCCTCCTGTTCCCGTAGTCCCTGGCAGGTCTTGGCGTCGGCCGTCACGCACAAAAAGGCATTCCACATGGCTCTCATCGAAATCCGAAACCTCGTCAAACATTACCGCCAGGGCGATGCGACGATCACGCCGCTGGACGATGTCGACCTGGAGATCGATCGCGGCGAGTTCGTAGCCCTGATGGGGCATAGCGGGACGGGAAAGTCGACGCTCTTGAACCTCGTGGCTGGGATCGATCGGGCCGACGCCGGCAGCATCACGGTGGCCGGCGCCGAGATCACCGCCCTCGGCCGAAATCGGCTGGCGGCGTGGCGAGCCCGGCATATCGGCTACATCTTCCAGACGCATAATCTGGTGCCCGTGCTGACGGCTTATGAGAACGTGGAACTGCCGCTGCTGCTGACGTCGATGTCGCGATCGGAGCGGCGGCGGCGGGTGGGCGTTGCCTTGGAGGCGGTCAGGCTCGTCGACCGAGCCGGCCACCTGCCCAACCAACTCTCCGGCGGACAGGAGCAACGCGTCGGCATCGCACGCGCCATCGTCGCCGATCCCACGTTGGTCGTCGCCGATGAACCGACCGGCAGCCTCGACGATACCACCTCCGAACAAATCATGGACCTTCTGGTCGAGATCAACCGCCAACTCGGCGCCACGTTGCTGATGGTCACGCACGATACCGACGTGGCATCGATCGCCAAGCGGCGGTTGCGGCTGGAGCATGGCAAGATCCGGGAGGAAGCCCAGATGAGGAGAGCCTAATCGTGTTGCGTCTTTTCCCTTATGTATTGAAATCGCTGTGGCGAAACCGCACCCGTACCCTGCTGACGGTGAGCGGATCGGCGGTGGCGCTGTTCGTGTTCTCCGTGCTGGGGGCGGTTTGGGACAGCTACGATCGCATCGGCGGAGGCGAGCAGAACGAGCGGACCCTCGTCGTGTTCCAGGCGAATCGGTTCTGCCCGGCGACGAGCCATCTGCCGGAAGACTACGCCCCTACCATCGAGAAGCTGCCGGGGGTGGCCGCCGCCATCCCGATTCAGGTCTTCACCAACAACTGCCGGGCGAGCCTCGATGTGGTCGTCTTCCACGGCCTGCCGATCGAGCAGCTTCGCCAGCAGCGCCGACTCGATCTGATTCTGGGAGACTGGTCGCGGTTCGACAAGTCGCACGACGCGGCGTTGGCCGGACGGACGGTCGCCAACCGCCGGGGCTTGAAGATCGGTGAGAAATGGACGATCGGAGATGTGTCGGTAACCATTGCCGGCATCTTCGCCGCCCAGTCGGCGGCGGAGGAAAACCTCATCTACACGCGGCTTGATTTCCTGCAGCGGACACCGGGCCTCAACGCCGTGGGCAGTGTCACCCAACTGGAGGTCGTTCTCGAAGAGGCCGCCGACGCGGACGCGGTTTGCCGAGCGATCGACGAGCGGTTCCGCGGCGGCCCGGTCCCGACCGACACCCGCCCACAAGGCGCGTTCCAAGCGAGCACTTTGGCCGACCTGGCGGAGATGCTTCGCATGGTCCGATACCTCGGCTACGCCTGCGTCGGGCTGGTGCTGGCGCTGGTGGCGGCCACCACGGTGATGACGGTGCAGGATCGCATCGGCGAACACGCCCTGCTCCAGACACTGGGGTTCTCGCCGCCGCGGATCTTCGGACTTGTGTTGGCGGAGAGCACCCTGATGAGCACAGTGGGCGGATTGCTTGGGGTCTGCCTGACCGCGGCGCTGCTTGGGCCGACGGGACTCGCCCTGAGCGCCGAAGCGGTGACGGTGGCCATTCGGCCATCGTTGAATGTGGCTTTGACCGGGCTTGCCGTTGCCGTTGCCGTAGGTATCCTGGCGGGAATCTTGCCCGCCTGGCGTGCGGCCGTCGCCGAGATCGTTGGTTCGCTGCAAGAGATATAGGCTTAACCGGAAGATCCCAGTTTTTTTCCCTGCCGCTCTCCGCAGGCAACGAGAGCCCGCATGGCGACGTGTTCGGGACAGGCGTTGAAGTCTCCTTCTTGCCCCAGAACCAGCGTGCCGAACACCATCCACAGCAGACAGGCGAGTGAACAAGGTACTGATCATCGGTGGGCGGTCTCCGATCCACTTGCTTTCGGACACGCGGAAGCGTACTCTCGCAGAAGCCGGAACCGCTAATGCCGTGCATGATTTTGGGGTAAGGGATCGTGCCGGTGTGTCTCTGCTTTCTCACGCGAATGGAGACCACGGACGAGTGACAGAGAGTTGGCCAAGTGTCAGTCAAAGGGGGTTGCTTGCGTTGTTGCGACCAGTTGCGAGCGCCGCGTGCAAGCCTTTACGGCCTGATGCTGGACCAAAGCTCAGCACGAACGAAGCGGACGAGATGAGCTGGGTTGGCTGTGGCAACGATCAGCGCGTTCCGAGAGTGAGCGATTGCATCGAGCACAATCGCGTCGGCCACTGGCTTATGCCTCGTCTGGAATCAGGCCGCGTTCTCCCGACCAAATCCGATTCTGGTTCAAGGCGCGGACGATATCATATCCGCCGTCATCCGCCGGCAACAACTCGGTCGCGGTAATCCATTCGGCGATCGTTGTCGCCGACCGAAGCCTTCGGATGGTCTCTTCGTCGCTGGCCGAAGCCGCACCCATAGCCGATTCCACGATCGTCAGGTCAACGGTTTGTCCCTCGTCAAGAGCCAGCGGATGAACGGGACGAAAGACTCCGCCTTGATAAACGGCCCGAACGGTCATGCTCATTTCTACATCCTCCAGCAGGGGCGACTGTCTATCATAGCCGTACTTTGCAGACACGGTAAACCTCCCTGGACTCGTTGGTTCCGCGGTCAATGGGCTGCATTGCGATGAGGGCAGGGTGTCCCTAGAATAAGGCTATGGCCGCCCACGACAGCAAGCTCGAACGATTGCCGGCTCGCAAGGACCGGTTTGCCACCACGCATTGGAGCATGGTCATAAGCGCCGGCGGCCCCCGCGCGGCTGAAGCTGGCCGGGCTCTGGCTGTGTTGTGCGAGAACTACTGGTTCCCCGTCTATGCGTTCGTGCGCCGGGCTGGTCACTCGGCCGAAGACGCGCAAGACCTGACCCAGGAGTTCTTCGTCCGCTTGCTCGACAAGCATTTCCTCGCGGTGGCCGATCGCAATAAGGGACGGTTTCGGACTTTTTTGCTCACGGCGGTAAAACGCTTCCTGGCGAACGAATATGACCGCCTCCAGGCCAAGAAGCGAGGTGGTGGTCAGACGATCGTGTCGCTGGACGGTCTTGAAGCCAGGTATTGCCAGGAGCCGGCCGATACCTTGACGCCCGAACGCATCTTCGAGCGACAATGGGCACTAACTCTGCTCGACCAGGTTCTGGCCCGCTTGCAGGCTGAGATGGCAGCCGACGGCAAGGCCGCGTTGTTCGACGCGCTGAAGGGCCATCTGACGGGCAGCCAGGCAGTCAGCTACGCAACGACCGCGGCCGGCTTGAGGATGACGGAAGGGGCCGTCAAGGTGGCCGCCCACCGACTCCGGCGGCGCTATCGGGAACTGCTGCGGGAAGAAATCGCCCAAACGGTCGCCAGCCCCGACGAGATCGAAGAGGAGGTCCGCTACCGCTTTACCTGCCTATCGTTGCGGGCGTAGCGGCATGGTTCAAAAAGGGGGAAAGGCACCTCGCAGGGATCCGTTTATTCGGGTGCTCGCCGGTGGTTGGCTCGGAGTCAGTCCCCGTCTTTGAACTAATCGGCCGTAACTTTTCTGCGCGTTCTCTTAAAGTAGGTATAGGGGCGAACCGGACCAGGGTCTTTTACCATGAGCGACGAGAACCTCTGCCCGCAGTGCGGAGCCGGCTTACCGGCCCAGTCGCCGCAAGGGCTTTGCCCGGGCTGCCTGCTGAAGTGGGGGCTGGAGAGCCAGAGCGGCGGCGAGGAAACCGGAAGTCAGCCCGCGGCGGCCGACCGCCCGCCACCGACGCCGGGGGAGATAGCGGCGTATTTCCCGGAGCTGGAAATCCTGGAACTCGTCGGCCGGGGCGGGATGGGCGTGGTGTACAAGGCCCGGCAAAAGCGGCTTGACCGGCTGGTGGCGCTCAAAATCCTAGCCCCCAAGATCGGGCAAGACCCAGCCTTTGCCGAGCGGTTTGCCCGTGAAGCGAGGGCGATGGCAATACTCAGTCATCCCCATGTCGTTGCAGTCTACGATTTCGGCCAGACCGACGGCCTCTACTACTTCTTGATGGAGTTCGTCGATGGAGTGAATCTGCGGCGGCTCTTGGACACCGGCAAGCTCGCGCCCGAGGAGGCGTTGGCCATCGTCCCGCAGATTTGCGAGGCGCTGCAATACGCCCACGACCACGGTGTCGTCCACCGCGATATCAAGCCGGAAAACGTGCTGTTGGACAAAGAGGGCCGGGTCAAGATCGCCGATTTCGGCATTGCCAAGCTGGTCGGCAAGGAGGCGAAAGACCTGACGCTCACCGGCGCTGGCCAAATCATCGGCACGCCCCAGTACATGGCCCCCGAGCAGATCGAGCATCCGTTACAGGTGGACCATCGTGCCGACATTTATTCCTTGGGCGTCGTCTTCTATCAGATGCTCACCGGCGAGCTTCCCATGGGCCGCTTTGCCCCGCCCTCGAAGAAGGTGCAGATCGACGTGCGGCTCGATGAAATCGTTCTTCGCGCATTGGAAAAGGAACCCGAGCGGCGGTATCAGCAGGCGAGCGATATCAAGACGCACATAGAGACACTCTCCAGCCCGATGACTTCGGGCGCTGGCGAGCGCCTTAGCGCCGACAGATCGGCAGGCACATACGAATCTGGCTCGTCGGCCGCGCCCACCAACTGGCTCGCGTGGCTCGCTCAGGCAACGTTTCGATCTCCCGAGGTCGTGGCCATTTACAATCACATGACCGTCGCGGAAAGACGAGAGCAGGCCACTCGACAAGGCGTTGTCGGCGTCGTGCTGTTCGCCTTGCTCGTTGCACCCGGCTTTGTTTCTTTGGCCTCCACAATTGCCGGCGTGTTTGTCTTTGTGGCAGCAGTCGCGGCTCTGAGTATCCTCGTCGGACAATGGAGAAAACTCCTGAAACAACATCTTTGCTCGACCGCGTGGTCCCGAGAGCAAGGCTTGACTCCAGATCGACTGAGACTCACGATTCTCGACCCGCCACTACGCACCGGACAGCCGCATGCGCGCAAACAAGCCGGCCCTTCCGCCCCCGCGCGGGCCGGCGCTGACGTTGCCAGCGACGAGGTTCAGCGAAACGTCAGGGGGCCTGCCATTGGGGTGCTTGTCATCGGAATCCTGAACTGGCTTA
The DNA here is from genome assembly GCA_012728855.1 of Rhodopirellula sp. Lineage (GTDB taxonomy): Bacteria > Planctomycetota > Planctomycetia > Pirellulales > Thermoguttaceae > JABWBD01. The sequence goes on from JAAYEH010000488.1 coordinate 16,555, forward strand.
TTGCGGTCCCGTTGTGTCTTACGTTTCTTTGGTGGGGAGGCAGCTACTCGCCGCACCCGCTCCCTAGTGGTCGCAAGGTTGCATCAGAACTCGATCCTGCATCTGTTTTCTGGGCGTCGTCTTCTACCTTGATGATGATTTGCTTGCTGGCGATCCTGGTAATCAGCAGCTTGATGATTTTCGCCGCGCTAAAGATGAAGCGGCTGCAAGCCTACTGGTTGGCTGTCGCCGCCAGCATCCTGGCGATCATCATTTCGCCCGGCAATCTGATCGGTCTACCCATCGGCATCTGGTCCCTGGTCGTTCTCGGTCAGCGAGAGGTGCGGGCGGCATTTGCGCGGCATCGCGCGCGTCCCGCTGGCACACCGGAGGCAGGTGATAGCGAGGGCGTGTTCGGCGCACCCCAAGTGGCGGTACAGCGATTGTCGAAAACGGCCCTGGCAGGGTCCATTTGGGCCGGGCCGTTCTTCCTTGTCATCGTCGTCTCACTTTGCGTAATTACTTTGTGGATGACGCTGAGCCTGAGCCTTCTCTTCCCGTTGCTGTCTCCATTTCTGCTGCTGCTCCTGGCCGCGCCGATCGGCGTTACCATCTTGGGATACGTCGCCCTGAAGCAAATCCGCCGTTCGGCCGGCCTTTTGTACGGTTTGGAGTTGGCGGTGTTCGATCTCTTGGCGTTTCCGCTGTTGGCACTCGATGCCGTAATCGCTGGCTTCGGCATTTTTGCAGCGAGGGCTTTGATTGGCGGTCTTGGTGGAGCAGCTACCCTCTTCTTCATCGTTGTCGCGTGTGTCGTCGTCGATGTCCTCGTCGTCCGCTGGGGCTGGCGAGCGGTGAATCGGCGGCGCGCTGGCGCGCTTCCGGTTGAGCGGCCCAAGCGCGGTGGCCTCAAGACAAAGCTATCCGTCGCCGCACCGGTGTTGATGTTCTGTCTTGGTGTGTTCGGCTTCGCTTTTCTTCTGTGGTCGGTGACGGAACGCATTGAAAACGCAAGGGCCAGAATCCACACACGCATCTTTGAAGCGGATGCAAAACTGGTTGACGAACTCGTGCTGCGGCCGACGCGGCAGCCGGCGCACTCGCACGACAGCGCACTGGAGATTCCCAGTCGCGACCCGCAGACCGCCCAAGTCAATGCTGCCGTGTTCGCCAGACTTTTGGCGGACGGCGCCAATCCGCCGGGGTTGCTGGATGACCAAACAAGGGAAGGCAACTGGTGGCCGAAGCAGGCGACAAGTTCGCACTACTTTCGTAGGGGCAAAATCGCCGGCGACGGCTATGTAGACGGATTTCTCGGAATCTGGCGGCAGAAAGACGTTCGCCAGTTGTGGGCCGAATTCAACGGCCTGCATGGCATGAACAGCGAACTTCGAGTCGTGAAAGTCGTCTGGGAGGGCAAGGTGCCACCGCCGGAAGCTGCGCGGGCCTTCTTCATCCCGTTTTCCCGGACGGACGGCACGGCAAGATACCTGGTCATCGCGCTCGAAGTCGGTGACGGGGCGGAGAACGAGGAAGGGATTTCAAAGCCTACGGCTGAACTCGGCGAATCACAGGAATCCAGCGCAATTCTCTTGAGGTTGGCACAGCGTGAAACGTCGAAAGAACCGCAAATGACGCCTGCCCGACAGCACACGGAACCTCCGCTACAATTCGGCCCCGTGATCGAGCAAGTCATGAAAGCCGTGAGCGAGGGCAGGGGCGGTGGTGGGGTTGATCTGGCCAGTGGCAAAGTGATTGATGTTCCACAGGAATTCACGGGTTGGGCGGCCGAAAGACAGGGAGAATGGTGTGAGGAGAAACACGTCGATCTGGTATTCGACTTTGGCATCGGGACCGGGCCTTTTTACGGCGGTTCTGGAGTATTGTCGCTGATGGCACCCGAGAGTCTACGACTCGCAAGGTGTTCGGCAGAACTCTGGCAAGGTGTGACATCCGAAAGTATGCATGAGGCCATCGCCAAGGCCAAGAGTATATGGCCGATTCGCAAGGAACTCGCGACTATGGTCAAACGGTCTGGTGAGACTCTTTACACGGCAGGTTACCCAAGTGAGCTGGTGACGTTTGCCTTCCAAACCCACACAGGTGACATCGGCCTGCTCCAGATCCTTGGCTGCACTGAAGCCCCGCTCTCAACAAGAATCCGTTACAAACTCGTGCAGCCGGATGAGAAGGCGCCAACGCCTCAATGACCTCACCAGAGGCTCATCAGGGCGGCGATTGCTCCCGCCACAGCAAAGGCCACGGTCACTCCCAAGAGCCTCCGGCCGAAGACACGCCATCCAGGAGCGCGCCAGGCAAGCACTGCGAGTGTGACGATGCAGCCAATCCCGGAAATGATCGCCATCGCCAGTGCATTGCCCCAAGCCGTCAACAGGAGCAGCATGACCGTGGCGAACAACACAAGAAGATCGCCGTGCCGTTTCTTCACTTCTTGGGTTCCTCTGCTCGCGTCTTGGGACTGCTTACTGCCTCCGGCACCTTCGGTGCCTCTTCCGCCGAGACTTCTTTGACGCTCAAGTCGGCGTAGATCACGATGCATCGGCCGCGCAATCTCGGCGGTGTGAGCCAGAGAACGGGCCGGTTCGGCGTGCCGAGCTTCACGTCTTTGCCGGCATAATGCACGGCATCTGGCGGCGCGGCATTGATGAAGCCCAAGAAGCCGGCGACGTTCATGCTAACATCTATGCTCAGCTTTCGCACTTCATCTGACGAGCCTTTGCGATTCTCCAGCAACGTCGGGGTGGCTCGCTGGATGATACTGACAACGCCATGCTCGCCTCGCAATTCAGAAGGAAACACACCGCCGTTGCACTCGGCGGCCATTTTTAACGCGCCGGTGAGAAATCCCCAAGGCTTGGAAGCGTCGATCTGCGCCGTTTGTTGGACGGTGTAGCCGGGTGGTACGTCAACGGAGAACAACGATTCGTCCACGGGCACGTTGAACGTGAAATCCGTCAATAGGGTGCTGCTTTTGGGGTCCGCGAAATTGTATTCGGCGCGGATGGGCAACAGCGTTTTCGGGTCCGCCCAAATCTTGACTTCCATCGACCCCAGTTGGATGCGAAAGCCTTCGGCCGCGCGGTCGTCGATTGTCTGGAGACCGAGCCGGTCCACCTTTCCCTCCTTGCCACTTTGAGCTTTCGCAACGAGTTCTCGCAAGCCCTGGAATGTCCTGCCAAAAGGATTATCCTTGGCGGGGAAATTCTTGAGGTTGATGACCGTGGCTGTCTTCGTCGCTGGAACAAGTGTGATCACCTTGTCCTTCTGCCCATCAACAATGCTAATAGCTGCCGACGCTGCCCCATCTGCCGTCGTCTCTGTCCGTTCGTGGGATGGTGCCAAGAACATCGCATTCGTACTGAACGTGACGGTCTTCTTCTCAGGTACCTCGATCTCGACTACCGAAGTGGTCTTCCATGTTGCGCTATGCACGTTGTTCAAGGCTTCGGCCACATCGGCAAACGCCACTGCGACGCCCGTCCCGGGCACAAGCCACGAGGCCAGCCCAGCCAAGACGATCAAGACGCTGGCGGCCACAGCGATTTTGGTTATCGGTCTCATATTCTTGACCCTTTGCATGAACGTGACAGGATAAGGCCGGTCGGCGACCTGTCGGAGAACGGCCACCAATTGGGCAATTTGCTCCGGCGGCACATCGCCGGGGATGGGATCGCGGAGCACGGCGTCTACGGCACGTTCCACCAAGTCATCGTGATGGAAATCTTTGCGGTTTTCCATCATCGTGTCCTCTCATCTTCTTCCGTCGCGACGCTGAACGTCTCCAAGAGCCGCTGGAGACGCCCGCGAGCACGATACAGTAGCATTCGCGCCGCCGTTGACTTGATGCCCAACCGCTCGGCAACCTCTTCCGAAGTCATTTGTTCGAAGCAACTCAAGCAGAAAACCTCGGCCTGCCGGCGGGGCAGTTGGCCCACGGCGGCCCGCAGGTGGTCGGCCAGCTCATTGGCCTCAGCATGGCCGGACGGGCTGGGTTCGCGGCTGACGGCTTCGGCCGGGTCGGCATCGGCGCTGCGACGATCGCGCTGCCTTGAGCGCGCCCGCAGGAGGTCCAATGCTCGGACGGTGGCCAAGTGCCGCAGCAGTGCAGACCAGTTTCGGACGGGTTCTCGCCGGTCGATCTTGACCGCCTCCAGGAACGTCTCCTGGACGCAATCCCATGCGTCGGCATGGTTTCCGACGAGGCGGTAGACCGTGCGATGCACGATTCCCACATTCTGGCCTACCAGCGCTTCCCAGTCGGTCATGCTCAGGTACTCGTCAAGAACCGGGGCTCAATAGAATAGTCGTTCCAAGTGGCCGCAGTGTAACACGGAATTCTGGATTGACCATCCGGGATAGAATCGCGTCGTCGCTGAGGTGCCGACACCGGCAGCATTACGGTGGCCAACCGCCGGGGCTTGAAGATCGGTGAGAAGTGGACGATCGGAGATGTGTCGGTGACCATTGCCGGCATCTTCGCCGCCCGGTCGGCGGCGGAGGAAAACCTCATCTACAAGCGGCTTGATTTCCCGCAGCGAACACCGGGCTTCGACGCCGTGGGCAGCGTTACTCAACTGGAGGTTGTTCTCGAGGAGGCCGCCGACGCAGAGGCGGTTTGCCGGGCGATCGACCAACGGTTCCGCGGCGGCCCGGTCCCGACCGACACCCGCCCACAAGGCGCGTTCCAAGCGAGCACTCTGGCCGACCTGGCGGAGATGCTTCGCATGGTCCGATACCTCGGCTACGCCTGCGTCGGGCTGGTGCTGGCCCTGGTGGCGGCTACCACGGTGATGACGGTGCAGGATCGGATCGGCGAGCATGCCCTGCTTCAGACGCTAGGGTTCTCGCCGCCGCGGATCTTCGGGCTGGTGTTGGCGGAGAGCACCCTGATGAGTGCAGTGGGCGGCTTGCTCGGGGGCAGCCTGGCCGTGGCGCTGCTCGGGCCGACGGGACTTGCCCTGAGCGCGGAGGCGGTGACGGTGGCCATTCGGCCGTCGCTGGATGTGACTCTGACCGGACTTGGCGTTGCCCTGCCCGCAGGTGTCCTGGCCGGGCTCTTTCCCGCCTGGCGTGCGGCCGCCGCCGAGATCGTTGGTTCGCTGCGCGAAATGTAGGCCAAAACCGGACGATCCCGGCTTGCCTTGACTACGGCTCTCCGGTCGATCTCGTTTTGCACATCGTGCATCCGAGTTCGGGTAGGCGTCGATTCCACCACCTCCCCCGCGCCGTTACAACGTCCAGCCCTTTCGATACTCCCGCTGGAGAAGCTTGTTGGCCTCTTCATCGTTGGTGATTTTGCAGTTGGCGCCGTCCCACTCGAGGGTCTTGCCGGTCCGCAGCGCGATGTTGCCCAACAGGCAGGCTTCGGTGAGCAGGCCGGAATGGGCGACGAAGTCCGAGCCGGCAGGCTTTCCACCGCGGCAGGCGTCGACAAATTCTTTGTCGTGGCCCGGTGACCGGGGAAGAACCTCCGGCGGCAGACCGTACTGCCGCATCTTGGCTTCCGGTACGAGCCGGTGGCCCATCAGTACGCCGGACTCGCCAATCATGATATCGCCCGACGGGCTTCTCCCCTCTTCGAGTCCCTTGGGCCGGGGCGGTTGCGCTCCACCGCTGAGCCAATGCAGTTTGACCGGCGGCATGTCGCCGCGGGCGGGGAATTCGAAGTGGAGGTTGAATACGCGCGGGTAGATCTCCGGATTGACCGCATCGCATTCGGCCTCGATCTTCGTCGGGCTGCCCAGCTTGAGCGCCTTGAAGATCGTCGAGAGCTTGTGGCAGCCCAAATCGCCAATTTGCCCCGTACCGAAGTCCCACCAGTCGCGCCATCGCCACGGATGGTAGCAGGGGTGGTAGGGCCGCGCCGGCGCCGGACCGAGCCAGAGATCCCAATCCAGGCCGTCCGGGACGGGCGGAGTATCCTGCGGACGCCCCGGACCCGCGGGCGGATCCCAGAACCCGCGTCCCCAAGGCACGTACACTTCATGGACGGGACCGATCGCGCCGTCAAGGATGTACTCCTGGATGATTCTCGCCGTGTTGTCCGCTTGCCCCTGATTGCCCAGTTGGGTCGCAACTTTGGCTTTCCGGGCCGCCTCGGTCACCTGCCGGGCTTCATAGACGGAGTAGGTAAGCGGCTTTTCGCAGTAGACGTGTTTGCCCTTTCTGATGGCGGCCATGGTGATGACGGCGTGGGAGAAATCCGGTGTGGCGACCATGACGGCGTCGACGTCTTCCTTGTCCAGCAGTTCGCGGTAGTCGGCGTAGGAGTTGCAGCCTTGATACTTGCCCCTGCCCTTTTGCTCGGCGTAGCGTGCTTCGATGGCTCGCCGGGCGGGTTCGCGGCCGGCGAGTCGTGTGTCCTTGCCCTGGCCCCAGTTCCACGACATATAACGGTCGCCCTCGCGGCAGACGTCGCAGACGGCCGCGATCTGGATCTCGGGAAAGTCAACGAAGCGGAGCATGTTTTGGATGCCTTGCCCGCCGACGCCGATGCCGGCGAGGGTTGTCTTTTCGCTCGGCGCGACGTGTCCTTCGCCCCCCAATACATGGCGCGGAACGATGGAGAATGCCGTTGCCGCGGCCATGCCGCCCAGGAAGCGGCGGCGCGAGAGTCTGGATGCATTCGGAATACGACATGGGGATTTCTTCATTTCTGCTTCCTCACCAGTAATAGCGAAACGGCCGTGGCCGGACAGATTATACGACTCTCGGCGGAAAGACGCGACGGTTCGCTTGTTCGTCCGCAGCGTCCATGATAACATCCGTGCCCGGCCGATTCCATTGATCTACCCGATTGTGGCGGGAACTTCCATGCGGCGACGACGGTGGCAGTTGCTTCAGCGTTTCGATGCTTCCCGTAACCGCCAAACGCGAGTAACTCAGACTGTAAACGGAGTTGAAAAGGGGACTGGCTCCGAGTGTGGTTTTGGCCCGGAACTGCCGAGGAAACGCTTACCGCTCGGTGCCTGTCCCCTTTTCAACGGGCCATCGAGTTGGTCCGCCCGGGAAAGGGGATAGGCACCGTCGCGGCAACCTTCAGCCTCGCGGAAAATCTCCATTTGCGACGGAGCCAGTCCCCTTTCCCGGGCTGCCGTACTTACAGTTTGAGGAGTAAGATATATCCGTGGTCTGGTGGCTGTAGGAATGATTGACAACGGCCCGATGCGAAGGAACGACTGAGATGACTGGAAAAACACGACAAGCGGCCCGCAAACCGGCGACCAAGTTCGCCCATCTGCGGAAGAAAATGGAAAAGGCCCGACCGGTGACGAAGATCAGCAAGAAGAAAAAGTGATGTCACTATGGGAAGAAAGGGTTAAGGCGAACTCGATTCTATTAACGGGAGTCGCCCTGTGGTAGAATGCCCGCTGGCTTGACTTCCCTGTCCTGACTACCCGGATCGAACGGTGACAAACGATGAAGTGCTTATCGCTGTGGCTTGTTTTGGCAGTGGTTTCGTTTGCGAACGCCGAACGGCAGCTCTATGTGTCGGTGGATGCGGCCGCGGGCGGCGATGGCAGTCGCCACAAGCCCTATCAGTCCCTCACGCAAGCGCGCGATGGGATTCGCACGTTGCGTAAAGCGGGATCACTGACGGGCGGCGAAGCCGTGACGGTCTACGTGGAACCGGGCGTCTATCCGCTGCACGCATCGTTCGAACTCGATGCTGGGGACAGTGGCACGGCGGAAGCGCCGGTTGTCTACCGTGCTCGCGAAAAGGGCAAGGTGCGGTTTCAAGGCGGCGTTGGGCTGGACCCGGCTTCTTTCCAGCCGGTCGCCGATGCGGCAGTGCTGTCACGGCTGGACGCGGCAGTGCGGGATAGGATACGAGTGTGCGACCTGTCGGCCAAGGTGCCGGCCGCATTTCCCGGGTTTAAGACCGCCTTTCGTGGCGCACCCGTCGCTCCCTGGCTGTATGTGAACCAGCGTCCCATGACGCTTGCGCGATGGCCTAATGCTGGCGGTGGCGACGCCGAGTGGGCGAGTTTCTCCAAGGCGGTCGATACCGGCCTGCCCAAGCCCGAGGCAACCGACCCCGCCTTGCGCAAACTCCATCCCGGTTCGTTCCTGTTCGATGATCCACGACCGGCACGGTGGAATTTGTCGGAAGGGGTCTGGCTGCTGGGGTACTGGACCCACGATTGGAGCGATGAAGTGATCCGCATCGCCTCCTACGACAAGCAGCAGAAGATCATCGCGCTGGCGGCGCCGCACTCCTACGGCATCAACGCCGGCACCTGGGGCGCGGCGAACCGCCGCTTCTTCGCCATCAACGCGCTGGAGGAATTGGACTCCGCGGGCGAATGGTATCTGGATCGCCCCCGCAAGCTTCTCTATTTCTACCCCGACGGCGATCTGACCGCGGCGGAAATCGTTCTGGCGACCTTGACCGAACCATTGGTCAAAGTCAATGGAGCGAAATACGTCCGGTTTGTCGGGCTGGAATTCGGGTACGGCCATGGCGACGGGATCATCGCCCGGAATGCCGACCACCTGGAAATTGCCGGCTGCGTGGTGGCCAATCTGGCCGGGGGCGGAATTTCGCTCGATGGTTCCGCCAGTTCCGTGCGAGGCTGCGATCTGCTGAACATCGGCCGAGGCGGCATCTCGCTGGGCGGCGGGGACCGCAAGTCGTTGACTCCGGCCAAGAACCTCGCCGAGAACAATCACATTCACCATTTCGGCCTCTTTCAGCGGACTTACGCGCCCGGGATTGGCGTACATGGCTGCGGCCAGATCGCCCGCAACAACCGTATCCACGACGCGCCCCACAACGCCGTCCTCTATGGCGGCAACGAGCACTTGTTGGAACGGAACGAAGTCTATCGCGTGGTGATGGAAACCGGCGATGCCGGCGCGTTTTACACCGGACGGGACTGGACGAGCCGGGGGAATATTCTGCGGAACAACTACATTCACGACCTCGGCAGCGGCAACGCCGATCACGTGAATACGATGGGAATCTATCTCGACGACTGCGATTGCGGCGACACGCTGGTGGGCAACGTGTTCTACCGGGCCGGGCGGGCGATGATGATCGGCGGCGGCCGCGACAATCCGGTCCTCAACAACCTGGTCATCGATTGCCCGATCGGCTTGCACATCGACGCGCGGGGCATGACGTGGAAGCAATGGAACAGCCCCGCGGACAAGAGTTGGCATCTGGAGGCGAAAGCCGAAGAGTTCGCCTATACCCAGCCGCCCTGGAGCACAAAGTATCCCCGTCTGGCGGCGATTATGAACGAGGAACCGCGCCAACCGCTGGGCAATCCGATTCTCCGCAATGTGTTCGTTGACTGCACCAAACAGGTTTGCAGCTTCGACGGCAACGTGAAGAAACTGCTCGACAAGTTTGAGATCGCCGACAATCTGGCGGTCAGTACGACCGGCGCGGCAAAGGCGGTCGACGTCAGAGGCTTCACCAATCTGTCACGCAGCGAGGACAAACCGATTGATCTCGGTGCTGGCGACCTGGCGGACCAGAGTTTCTTTTCGCGTTGGCAGGCGTGGATCCGCAAAGAGATGCCGTCTTTCGAGACGATCCCGTTGGAAAAGATCGGGCTTTACCAGGACGAGTATCGCCGCACACTGCCGGCCCGTTGAATGGAAACCAAGAAGGGGTCGGGAGTCTTTTTCCGTATTGGCCGCCGCTGCCGGCCGATACGGAAAAAGACTCCCGACCCCCTTGCGCCCATGAACTGTCTTGATTCCCTGGAAAACGGAGTGCGTGGCTGCTTGAGTTCGATCCGCACCGAGGATTCACACCTGGCAATTGAACTTCCGCCGCTTTGCGGCTCCTATCCGTTGACCGTCAGCACCACTTTGCCAATATTCTCCCGGCGCTGGAGAATCGCATGAGCCTCTTCGGCCTGGGTGATTGGCAGCGTCTTGTAGATTACCGGCTTGATGGCACCGCAAGAGAACGACGGCCAGAGAGTTCTCTCAAGAGCGGCAAGGATCTCCGCCTTCATCTCGAGCGAACGGCTTCGCAGCGTGCTGCCGATGAGCTGGATGCCTCGCCTGAAAAACGTGTTCATATTGATTTCGGTCATGGCTCCGCCCAGCGTCGCGATCACGATCCATCGTCCCCCGATGGCCATCTTCTCGATGCACTGCCCGAGTTCACGACCACTGATACAATCCAAGGCAATGTCAACCGGGTGTTCCTCCATGGCTTTGCCGAGATCGTCGACGGTGCGGTTGACGACGATATCGGCGCCGAGACTGCGGACGAAGTCGGCCTTCTGCTCCGTGCTGACGGTTGTCATCACCTTGCCGCCAAGCGCCTTCACCAGTTGGATCGCCGCGATCCCCAGACCGCTTGCCCCGGCCTGGATGAGAACCGTGTCCCCCGCCTTCATGCCGCCCTCGATCGAGAGGTTCAGATAGGAGGTGGCAAACGCTTCCGGGATAGCCGCCGCTTCGATCATGGACAATCCTTCCGGAACCGGCAAGGTCATATCCGCCGGAACAGCGACGCGTTCCGCATATCCGCCGCCGCCAAGCAGCGCGCAGACCTTGTCGCCGGCTCTCCAGCGGCTGTCCGCCGGGGCCTCGGCAACAATGCCCGCGACCTCCAGCCCCATCCATTCCGGCCAGCCGGGCGGCGGCGGATAGTTCCCCGCGCGCTGCAGCAGGTCGGCGCGGTTCAGTGCAGCGGCATGGACATCAACAAGAAGCTCGCCGGGTTTCGGAACCGGATCGGGCACTTCGGTCCAGACGAGCGATTGCTCTCCATCTACCAAGACTGCGTGCATGTTCATCTGGATTCCTCTTCCATAGGACGCGGCGGCTTGACGAGGAAGGTGACAGCCGCCGCGACGGCCAGCAGCGCTGCCGAACAGTAGTAGGCGAAATTGAAGCTCCCGGTCTGATCGTAGACCTTGCCGGCCAAGAGCGCCAGCATGAAGCCGCCAAAGCCCCAGGCCGTAAAGACCAGGCCGTAGTTCACCCCAAAATGTTTCAGACCGTAGTAATCTCTCGTCAGCGACGGGAACAGCGCCAGATTCGCACCGTAGTTGGCTCCGATGAGCGCCGAGACCACCGCCAGCACCGCCGGGTTGGCCGGCAGCGAGCCCTCCGTCGTCTGCGACAGCAGGAGTATCAGGATCGCCTGCAACACAAAGCCGATCAACATCGTCGCCCTTCGCCCGATCTTGTCGGAGGCAATGCCGGCGACGATGCGCCCGGCGCCGTTTCCAACAGCCAGGACGGCCACCAGGACGAACCCCAACTCGAGGCCCGCCTGGACCGACGCGATCTTGGCGAGCATGGAAATGATCATCAGTCCGGCGCCCGCGCCGCAGGCGTACATGAACCACAGCACGTAGAATTGCCACGTCCTCAGCATTTCCCGGGGACGGTAGTCGTCGCTCTCCCGTACGCCGCTGCCGGCCGGGCGCGGCAACGTGCCGGGCGGCACGTATCCCGGCGGCGGAGTCTTGAGTATTTGTGCCAGCCCCGACACCACCAGAAGGAACGCCACGCCCAGGATCATGACCGCGTTGGCCAGGCCGAAGGCGCCGATCAGCCAGTTCGACAGCGGCGCGGCGTATACCGGCGCCAAGCCGAATCCGGAGACCACAATTCCCACAATCGTGCCGGTCTTCTGAGGCGGGAACCACTTGACCGCCGGCGGAGTCGCCGACGCATAAGCGAACGCGATGCCCGCGCCGGTCAGCACGCCGAAGCCCAGTACATAGCCCAGCGACGTTGTGGTGAAGCCGGCCAGAATCATTCCCAAGCCTACAAGGACGCCACCAAGCGTGGCGACCAGACGCGGACCGAACTTGTCCTGCATCTGCCCGGCGGGCACCATCACCAGGCAAATCACCAGACAGCTAATCGCGTAGGGCAAAGACTTCTCCGCCTGGGACCAGCCCCAAGCGTCGGGCACACCCTTGCTGATGACGCTCCACGTGTACATGATGGCCAGCGACAAGTTGATGCCCAAGCCGGCAAAGGTAACTCGCCAGCCGTGATTCACCGGCGGCGGGATATCGTCCCGATCGCTTTCACTCATAGTGGTGCTTTCATCTGGATCCTTGATCCGGCGAGGTGTGTCCGAATTGTCCTTTCATCCGTGCCCCGGCCTTGCCATCCGTGCTACTCTGCCTTCCAACAGTTTTGATGGCACGGATGGCAAGGCCGGGGCACGGATAGAGATTACGAAGAATACTGCTCCGGGATCAAGGAGATCTCTGTTTCTACACCCGCTCCGGCACCGCAAACGGCTCGCGGTAGGACCGGTTGAGCAACGCATCCGCATCGGGGGCGCCGATGAACTTCTCGGCCTGGGCGTCAAACGCTAGCGTGCGCCCGAGGCGATACGTGGAATTGGCCAACTCGACCCGGCCGGTGGCGGCCAGGTGGCGCTTCATGGCCTCGAACGATTCGCGAAACGTCTTGTCGCCGTCGAATGCCTTCGCTACCCCGTCGAAGGGTACGTCTTCGCCAAGGCGATAGGAGATGTTGCCCAAGTGGGTCAGCAGCACGGACCGATGGCCTTCGAGGATTTCGGCATGAAGATCTTCCCGTTTCCGGCTGCGGACGCAATCGATGAAGTTCCGCATATGGCGCGGCCCCTGTTCGGGAGCGCCGGGGGGCGGAAAGTTCTTGATCGGCACGCCGTCGCTCTTGCCCTTGGCGAAGAACTTGCCGTCGCGGACCACGCCTTCATCGGTGTAGAACTCGTTGGTGATCTTCCATTGGTCGCTATCGATCACGCCGCGAATCTCCAGAATCAGCTTGACCTCGCCGAAATCGATCAGGGTCAACTGGGTATTGGGAGTCTGCCCCTGGTCCTGGTAGCCGAAGCGGCCGCCGAGGCTGACGACGCTCTTGGGGACCGCCCCGTCGGGCATGGCCCAGCGGCAGACGTCCAACTGGTGCGACCCCATGTTGCCGATCTCGCCATTGCCGAAGTCCCACCGCCAGTGCCAATCATAGTGGACGAGATTCGTGCGAAACGGCTGCACCGGGGCCGGGCCAAGCCAGAGATCGAAGTCCAATTCGCGCGGCGGTTGCTGCGGATCCTTGATGCCGATGCTGTCCCTGGTCCGGCTGGCATAACCGTAGGAGACCAGCAGCTTGCCGAACTTGCCGTTGCGAACGTCATTGACCAATTGGATCCATTGCGGATCGGATCGGCGCTGGGTGCCGTTCTGGACAATGCGGTCGTACTTTCTCGCCGCCTCCACGAGTCGGCGGCCTTCGACGAGGTTGTGGCTGCAGGGCTTCTCCACGTATACGTCTTTGCCCGCCTGACAGGCCCAGATGGCCATCAGAGCGTGCCAATGGTTGGGCGTGACGATGGAAACGGCGTCGAGATTCTTGTCGTCGAGGGCCTGGCGAATGTCCTGCACACAGGCGGGCGTGTTGCCCGCCCTGTCCGTCACAAGCTTGCTCCTGGAAGGAAACAGCCGGCTGTCGGGATCGACGAGGTAGGCGACCTCGACGTCCTTCATCGGGCTGAATCCCGTCAGGTGCGTTTGTCCTCGCCCATTGATCCCTGCGACGGCGAGGCGAACACGGTCGTTGGCTCCCAGCACCCGCCCCGAGGCTTTCGTGCCGGAAAGGACGAACGTGCCAAGTGCGCTTCCGGCGACGGTGCGTTTCAGGAATTCGCGACGATGATGCGGAAACATGCGGGAACTCCCGGGGAATAATGACAATCGATACATGCGAGGAATGTCGTTCACGGTTGATGGGCCGCTGCAAAGTGGTGCTTCCCACGTGCGTTTTCAAGGCATTGCAGGGCAAATGAATGACTCGAAAGGGCTTCATGATTCGCCGGCTGCTCGTGGCGATCACCGTAGTGCCTCTCGACGGCGGTGCATCGTCTACGCCGACTCCGCTTACTTCTTTCCAGACGTGATTTTGGAGCCGAATCCTAACCCATTCATTTGCCCTGCCATTCCTAAGAAAACGCATGTTTGAGCTTCCGGCAGACCTCATCCCGCCCACGGATTCTGCGGCGGAGTCATTTCGTTAGGGCCTCTTAGTGAAGCACCTCCTCAACCACCCACGGCTGGCGATATTCTCGCTTGAAGAGGCCCATGGCCTCGGGGTCGTCGAGGATGTGCTCGGTTTTCGGATCGATTCGCAGTTTGCGACCACCGAGCCGGGAACTGATGTTGGCGTAGTGAACCAGGAGTATGCTGCGGTGCCCCTCTTCGACGTCGGCATTGGGCCGCTTGCGACTCTTCACCGATTCGACGAAGTTCGCCTTGTGATCCGCGTCGGGAAAGCGGCCGTACATCTGGTCTTTGACCACCGGCTGCCGGTCTTTCGGCCGGACGTAAACTTGCCAACCGCCGCCCATTCGGCCCATGAACATCACCCCCAATTCCCCATAAAGCTCGATTCGTGTGGCATTCTGCGGCCAGTAGGGGAAGATGTCGCCGTTGCGAAGTTCGGGGTCGTTTCTGAGCATGTAGGGCGTAAAGAGCGTCTGCTCGTAGGTCATCACCATATCGGCAAAGTCAAAGGTGGCCAGTTGCGTGTCGGGCGTCTCGGCGTCACCTCGCGGGTCGAAGCGCCGGCCCGTGCAATAGACGCCGCTCGGATAATCGACGCCGCAGAGCCAGCGGGCCAGATCCAACTGATGGATTCCCTGGTAGGCCATGTTGCCGCCGCCGTAGTCCCAAAGCTGCCGCCATTGGATATGGATCGCCTGGTTGTACTTGCGCGCCGGGGCCGGGCCGTTCCACATCTCCCAATCCAGCGTCGCGGGCGGGGCCGAGTCGGACCCCCACTGAAAATCGGGGACGTGACACTGCTCGAACACCCGGCAGAGATGGACCTTGCCCAGCTTGCCCTCTTCAAGGTAGCGTTTGGCGGCGAAATTGTAGGGGGCACTGCGGTTCTGCGTGCCGATCTGGACGATACGGTCGTACTTTCGAGCGGCATTGACCGCCTGGCGGCCTTCCCAGGGATTGTGGCTCTGCGGCTTCTCGCAGTAGACGTCCTTGCCGGCACGGCAACAGAGAATGGTCGCCAGGGCATGCCAATGCGGCGGGGTGGCGATCACCGCGGCGTCGACCGAAGCGTCGTCGAGCATCTCGCGGAAATCCTGCACGCATTTCGGACGTTTGCCCCCCTGGCGCGAGGAATATTCTTTCGTTCGCGGCTCGTGCAACCGGCTGTCCACGTCGCAAATATAGCCGATCTCGCAATCGCCGCGATCCAGAAACCCCATAGCCAGCGAGTGCCCCCGCCCTCCGCCGACGCCGATCATCGCCAGCACGAGTCGATCGTTGGCCGGAGTTGCCCGGACCGATCCGGGATTGGCCAGGATGGTAAGGCTGCCGGCTAATCCGAGCGTCGCCTTTCGGGAATCGTCGAGGAATCGCCGCCGGTTGATTTCGGACATGGAATCAGTGCCTTTGGACAACAACGGTTGGTTCTTCGGGTTCATCTACCAGCGTACGTTCTCCGTTGGCGGTGCGCCTATGTAAAAAATCGTGACAAATTCTTACATGAAAGGCACACCAGCACGGAGAATCTAGAACGAAAGGAGGGTGCATGCCCCTATTTGCAGACGAGAAGCCCCGAGTTTCCGTGCCTTGAAGGGGGTGTCAGTATAGCAAAAGGTATGTGCGGTGCGGGCCTTCCTTACCGGAGCATCCGCCTGTCAGTAGCGAAGCCGGCCGGGCGTTCAAGCGAGAGGTTCCGCCATGAACGTTGGCCTGTTTGACGCCGAGGCAGGACTCGCCTATGCTGCCGAAGTCTATTCTGGATAACATGGAGAACCGGAAATGCTTCTCAACCGGCGGGAGTTCATCGCAGCCTCATCGGCAATGGTTGCGACTGCAGGCGTGACCGTGGGCGCGGAATCAGGGAAGAAGTACAAAGCCTGCATCATTGGCGATAGCAAGTTGGGCCGCTATGGGCACTCCATCCAGCACGCGTTTGCATTGCGAGACGACGTGGCAACCGTGGCGTTGGCGGATCCGGATGAGGCCGGCCGGGCGCAGTGCGCCAAGGAAGTGGGCGTCGAGCGGACGTACGCGGACTATCGCGAGATGCTCGAAAAGGAGCGCCCCGACCTGGTGGCGGTGGGGCCGCGATGCACGGTGAACCACCGGGACTACCTTCTGGCTTGTGCCGAGGTCGGCGCCCACGGCTTCATCGAGAAACCTCTCTGCGACGACCTGGCGAGCGGCGATGAAATGATCGCGGCAATCGAGGCCAAGAACCTGAAGTGGTCTATCGCCCACAACTTTCGCGGCATGCCGCTGGTGCAGCACGCCAAGAAGCTGGTGTGCGAACAGGGCCTTATCGGCACGGTGTTGGAGGTGCGCGGCCGAGGCAAGGAAGACCACCGCGCCGGAGGCGAGGATCTTATCGTGCTCGGCACGCACGTGCTCGATCTGATGCGCTTCTTCATGGGCGGATCGCCGGCGTGGTGCATCGCCGATGTCACCGTCGATGGCCGCGCGGCCACGCCGGCCGACGTGCGCGCGGCCACCGAGCCGCTCGGCCCCATCGTGGGTAATCGCCTGCACGCCATGTATGGGTTCCAAAATGGCTCCGTCGGATACTTCGATTCCATGAAAAACCCCGACGGAAACGGAGGCCGCTTCGGCATCGATATTTACGGTAGCCGCGGAGTCGTTTCCATCCGCGTACCTCGAGGCGACAACACGGTGAGCGTCCGCTGGTTCGACGATTCGACCTGGGCACCCGGCGGAGAGGACGCCGGCTGGAAGCCACTACCCGAAGCGCCCGTCGTCGAGGTCAAGGATCTGCACCGCGAGCGCAACCGAATCATCACGGACGACCTCATTGCCGCCATCGAGGAAGACCGGCGCCCAGCCTTCAGCATGCATGACGGCCTCGCCTCGTGGGAGATGATCCAGGCCGTGTTTGATTCATGTGTGCAAGGCGGGCGCGTGGCCATACCATTGACAGGCCGCTCGCACCCCCTGAAGCGCTGGGCATGACAGGCCCGTCGCGCCCGAAGCGAGGAACACCACGAAAAGGGGCGGAGGTGCGTATTTCAACGGCTCTATCTTCTCTGCTCACGCAATCGGCTGCAGGTGGTCTACATACTCTCGCACTTCCTCTCTCAGTCGGTCCAGATCCTGCAATGGCCCTTCAGCCATCGCGGCGAACAATTTCGGATCTTTCGGCAGCACGTTTTCCTTCAAATCGTCTAGCGCGCGGATCAATCGTTCCATCTGTTCCAGTGTGACTCGCAGCCGATTCAGATCACGGTTCATAATACAATCTCCACGATACCCATGGGCTCACCTTCACGGCTCGTCTGGAAGAACTCCAAGTAATCGTTCAGGGCCGACGAGTCTTCCAGCGCCGCCAGGACATCGCCCCCGAACAAGCGATGCGCCATCCGACGCTATATCACATTATACTCGAACGGCCGGAGTGCTGTCCCGACAATTGCAGGATCGAGCACCAGAATGCAGTCGAAATCGTTTGGCTCAGCCTTGGCTGTGACGAAGCTGCCGCCCACAATGACCCGCTTGACGATCGTCGTCTTCTTCACCTCCCCAAGGAGCCGCTGCAATTGGTCAAATCGCAACCGCCGGTCTGACCGATTGAAGATCGCGAAGCGTTTCCGGAAATCATCCAGATCGGTCCGATGAATCGCCGGCGGAAGCAGTCCAAGCTCATTGAATTCAGGAATCACGTTCGTCCGATCTTACCGGGTTGAAGTGAATGCCTTTCATTCCGTGGGGGAACTGCCCGTAGCGAAAAGTGTTCGCGATGCGGACCTTCCTCACCGAGGGCATCCGCTTATCTGCGGCGAAGCCGGCGGGGAGTATCGCTGGCGGTACTGGCGTGGCGTGTGGCCGGTAGCCTGACGAATTCGCGTGCTCATGTGTTGCACCGAGCAGAATCCCGCCTGCCTGGCAATCTGCAGGAAGGTCAAGTCGGTCGAGACCAGGAGTCGTTTAGCCCGCTCGATGCGAACGCGCTGGATTTCCTCGTGGACCGTACGTCCCAGAACGGCCTTGAACCGCCGGCGAAGGGTCGCATTGGTTGAAACGATGGCGGTGCTGACGTCGTCCAGTCCGATCCGTTCACAAGCGTGCTCGCGGATGAATCGCAGGGCGGCGGCCACGTCGTTATCGTCTACCGCAAGGATTTCGGTCGAACCGCGGGCGACAATGCCCACCGGCGAGACCGACCGTTTGCCGGGATCCACCGACTCCCCGTCCATCCACTGATCCAACAAGTGCGCCGCCTCGTAGCCCGTCTGCGGCGCGCCTTGATCGACGCTGGTCAAGGACGGATCGGTGAATGGGCAAATGGCCTCCTCGTTGTCGACGCCCACCACGGCCACGTCTTCCGGCACGCGCAGGCGCGCCATCCGGCAGGCTTCCAGGATCTGACGGGCTCGCGAGTCGTTGCACGCCATCAGCCCCAGCGGCCGAGGCAGGCCGCTGAGCCACTGGGCCAACTCGTCGCACAGCCTCTCCCACGTGTCCGAGGCCGTGTCCGCCACGTTGTGGATCGCGCAGGAGTGGCCGGCGCGGAGAATCGCCTCCTGAAAGGCGTCCTCCCGCTTCTTGGAACAACCGTTAACGGGCGTGGGGCTGTAACCGCAATATGCGAAATGCACAAAACCGCGGTCCAGCAGATGGTCGGCTGCCAGTCGCGCCACGGCCGTGTTGTCGGTCCCCACGTAGGGAATCTCCATATCCGGACGAAACCAACCGTAGCCTCCGCCGACACCGACCAACGGCACCGAGAGGCGCAGCAGCTGCGGACCGTGCGGATCGTCGAAACCCACAATCACTCCATCCCAGCGGCCCACCAGCATCGATTCCAGCGAACTGCTGCTGTGACTCTCCGGTAGGAAGACGTTCCAGTTGCCGCGTTGATGCGCGAACGTCATCACGCCGCTGACGACTTTGCGCATGGCAGCACGACCAACCTCCAGAAAAACCCCCACCGATCGTTGCTGCTTCGAATTGGAACGCTTCATGGAACAAGCCGATCAGGATAGCGAAGTCTCAACTTGCTCCAGCATACCCGTCACCCGGCCATTTGCCAACATCTCGTGCGTTACTGATGCGTCAGTCGCATGCAGCGCCGTGTTTCGAATGAATGTTCTGGGGTATGCGACAGTGCGCCGAAATCGGCACAATCCCGTTGCTGCCCCGTCGAGGGGGCACGTGGTTCGGCCAGCTTGGACACAGCCGCCATTTAGGGTAGAATTGATGCGGTCGATTGCACCGCATTCCGTGGAGATATCCCCCAGCAAGTGGAGTTACCGTGATGAGCCAAGATCTGCAACTCCTTGAGCAGCGTATTGCACAACTTGAGTTGGATGTTTCCCAATTGAAGGTTCAGTCTGTGGACTGCTCCAAGGAGCCCTGGTGGGTACAAATTGCGGGGCGATTTGAAAATGACCCTGTTTTCGACGAGATTGTGCGCCTCGGAAAGGAGTACCGGGAATCCCTTCGGCCGGAGAACGGGTAAATGGCGTACGTCATGGACACCGACCATCTCGTCATTCTGCAACGCCGAACGCAGCCCGCCTTCCGGAACTTGCTGAGTCGACTCCGTGGCAAGACCTCGACCGACATCTTCGTGAGCATCATCAGCTTTCATGAAGAGATGCAGGGCTGGCTGGCACTGCTGAATCGCGCTCGATCCGCACAACAAATTGTCTTGGCATACAGGGAGCTTGAGCAGTTGGGACGATCCTTCTTCGAAATGAATGTCCTCGCCTTCTCCGAGGAGGCTCAACGCAAGTTTGATGAATTGAGACAGAATCGCGTTCGAATCGGCACGATGGACTTGCGAATCGCCAGTATTGCTTTGGTCGAAGGGGCCACCGTACTAACGGCGAACACGATCGACTTCCAAAAGGTTCCCGGCCTTGCGATTGAAGATTGGACGCAATGACGGGAGGGCGGTGCTGGGCTTGATTTGGCCCACCGGCGCGCCACCTTCCCGAGTCGTTGTCGTTATTCAGTCGGCGATTGGGATCGATCGGAGCCATTCGGGATGTTCCCGAACGCCTTCGGCCTCTTGGATGGGCCAGGTAGCGCGGGCGCCGTCTTCGTAGAGACCGATCTTGTCCAGCGGAATCGGCTGGAAACCTAGCTTCAGCGCGGGCGACTGCGGCTTGAGGCGGAAGTCGCCGTGTTCCGCGTCGACGAACATCGGATCCGCGACAACCGAATGAGCGTCGCCGCCCGCCTGTTGCCAGGCTTCCCACTCCGACATCGGCGCCACTTCATCCAAGGTCAGGTCACTGATTTCCACCGTCCCGGTCTTGGAATCGAATCCGAACTGAATATTCAGCTTGCCCAACCGTGGGTCATAGTCCTCTTCGCCCGCGGCGGGATAGTGGAAGGCGAGCTGGCATTCGGTTCGTTCGCCGTCTCGCGATGCGAAAGATTGTGAGCCGAGCGCGCGCCACAACCCGCTGGATTCGCTGACCAGTCGCGCGGTCGTCGAGCCGGAGGCATCCTTGGTCAGTAGCTTGAACGCCAGGCGGTAATCCTTGCCCGGCTCCAAGGCAAAAGGCTCGGACCGAACGCAAGCGTACTTGATGTACTTCATCTGGGGATTGATCGCGGCGGCAAAGCGCAGCGCCGGCTTGCCTTCGTCGTTGGTGACCACTTCCGACTTCACATCGGGAAACTGCTTGTGATACCAGAACCAGCCCTCCGCCGCCGTCTGATTGGTGTTGTTCTTGAGCTTTTCGTCCGAGGCCGCTGGGAAGAGCCGATTCGGGATGCTCTCGGTCCTGCTGGCGCCGACGATCCGATAGCCTTTCTTTCCCGTGCGGATCGGCTCCTCGCCGCCGTTCCAGACGATGTTGCGATCGAAGACGTTCGCTTCGAGATTGCAGTTTGAGATGCGGATATACTGCGACTTCGGTTGCCGCGGGTAATAGAAGATGTTCCGCTCGATTCGGTTGCCGCGCATCACGGTGCCGTCCGGCAGGATCGTTTCCTTCGGCGGGACCGCCATGCCGCGCATCTTCTTCCATTCGGGGTTTTCGACCAGCCGGCTGTAGTCTTTGACCATCTTCGGCTCGCGATCTCTGAGAAAAACCCCGCTGGGATCATCGTTCCAGCCTTGCAGCGAAATCTGGTGCGTCGTGCCGAACCGATCGGGACTCGGGTCGGAGCAGCCGTTTTCCGCGAAGACGTTGTTGTAGATATGGTTCTCGCGGGCGTTGTGCAGGTGCATCGCGCCGACCTGGCAGCGCTCGACGATATTGCCGTAGACATCGAACCCGCAGCCGGACTCGTCCAGATAAATGCCCCAGGCGAAAACGAAGAACTTGCCGTGGTTGTTGAACCCGATGCTGTCCGTGCAATGATTGTAGCGGATCGTGGTCCAGCCGCCGGTCCAGCCGCCACCGTACGTGCAGCCGGTGTCCTCCATTTCCAGGTTGCAGTGGCGAATGCGGTTGTACTCCAGCGTATTCAACACGCCGCCATAGAAGACGCCGCAGCGGGGCATATCGTGAATCAGATTGTGCGACAGGATCACGCCGCAACTACCGAGCATCAGGCCGATCCCGTGCCGGTTGAACTGGCCGACGTGGTGGATGTAGCAGTTGTCCACAACGTGATCGCACTTCTCCATCTTGACCTTGTCGCCGGCATACACCTCCACGCCGTGGCCGCCAAGATTCCAGAGGTCGCATCCGCGAACCGTGCAGTTGCGGCCGCCGTGGATCGACACGCCCGCCCCGGAGAAATAGCCGAGATCGTGGATGAGCGACTTTTCGATGGCGACACGTTCGCAGTTCGACAGCCGAACGGCGCGGGCTTCCGCGCAGGTACACTCCAGCCCGCGAACGATCACGTTCGAGACACTCTCGAAGTTCAGAATCGTGTCGACGGTTGGAACGGCAACCACCGCGTCCTGCAACGGCCGCGGGGGGAGGAAGTAGAGTTTCTGGCCTTCGACGTCCTGATACCATTCGCCGGGCGCATCGAGTTCTTCTTTCATGCCGAACACGGCGTACCGGTCTTCCGGTCTGGCGGCGTACTGCATCTTCTTTGCCAGCGTGATGGTGCGTGTCGCTGGATCGAAACCTTGGATCTTTTCGATGCGGTTCCACCAGTTGTAGCGGGGAAAGATGCACACCTCGCCGTCGGCCGGACGCGACCAGTTTCGTAGATCCTTGGCGCGGATGACGAGCATATCGGTCCGTTCGCCTTCGACATCCGTATACATCGGCATCCGCTCGCCGTCGACGTACGCCCAGCCGCCGGAGTACGGAAGCGCCGCGTCGTAGTTGGGATAGCGGGCCCATATCTGGCGTTCCCCGTTGAGATAGATCTGCCGGAACTTGCCGTCGATGCCCAGCGGCTTCAAGTCGGCTTCGAAAACCTGTCGTCCGGCGGACGAAAGAGCCTTCTGGTTGAGATCGGACTTCTGCCAGCCGGACACGACGACTCCGCCGACGAGTTGCGGCCAGTCGTTCGGGCTCTTGGGATCTTCCCAGGCTTCAATCGTCAGCGGAGCGGATTCCGTCCCGGAATCGTCCTTGGTGAACTCGACGGTCTTTCGAACCATGTAGATGCCCGGATGAAGGAGGATCCGAATCGGCTCCTCGGGCTTCGCCTTTCGCGCCGCGCGGGCCAGATCGCAGGCCTTCTCGAGCGACTTGACGGGCGCGGACGCGGTCGCCGGGTTTTCGTCCGAACCGCCGGGCGAGACGTGAAAATCTGCGGCCGACGCGTACGCGACGGACAGACAACAAATGGCAAACCAAGATAATCGTTTCATGGGGGGCTTCCGAATTTGCTGCGCTGAACTTAGAGCCTATCCCAAAACCTTGGCGGAGAGGGGGACAGGCACATTTTGCTCCGAAGACTCCGCAAAATGAGCCAGTCCCCGACGGTTTTGGGATAGGCTCTTA